>DASVQT010000001.1:0-15913 GCA_036388975.1 Allosphingosinicella sp.
CCCCTCCACCACCCTGCGGGTGGTCCCCCTCCCCATGGCGTCGCCATGGGGAGGAAACCGCTTCGCTTCTTCGCCCCAGCTCCCGCATGCCGGGGCGCTGGTGGAGGGGGAGAGCGTCGATCTGGGCCTCCACTTCCGCGCGGGCCCAGCGGGCGCCGGGGCGCCAGCCGGGAGTGTTCGGGCAGGAGCAGTGGAGTTCCTCCCCATCGCGAGGCGATGGGGAGGGGGACCAGGCGAAGCCTGGTGGAGGGGTAGGAGTCTGGGAAGCCGAGGATCGCGCGGGAACCGCAGGATGCGCGCCTTTTACCCCTCCACCACCCTTCGGGTGGTCCCCCTCCCCCCGGCTTCGCCGCGGGGAGGAACCCCTCCCCGATTTACGCCGCTCGGCGCGAAGCAGGCGCTCGATCGAAAGCTCCGGCAGGTAGAGCGAGGCGAGCCGTTTCATCGGGTGCTTCCACGAGGAGGTTGAAGGGTTCGCCGCCGCGTTGCCGGTCGAGACACAGGCGCCAGCGGGGGCGGGCGAGGCCGGGCACCGACAGGCGCTCGGACGGGGCGGGCGACAGGCGCCAGCGGGTGACGGCGGCCGAAGGCAAGGCCAGGGGGTCCTCCCCCGCCTTTCGCCAGCGCTTCAGCATCAGCGCCATGGTCCCCCCTTCCTCGGCGGCGAGCTGGAGGCGGCGGGTGGCGGTCATGGACACGCGGCCGACTTCGCCGACCACCGCGGCCAAGCCGCCGTGGCGAAGGCCTTCCTCCATGACGGCGAGCACCTCCTCGTCCCGCCGGCATTCGGCATAAAGGAGCTGGGCGGGCGCGAGGCCGGCCTGGGCGAGGCCGGGGGCGAAAAGGTCGCGCCGCGAAAAGGCCCAAAGCACGGTGCCCCCTTCGGCGGCGCGGCGGGCGGCGACCGAAGCGGTGAACAGGGTGGCCGCGGCCTCGTCGGCCATTCCGGGCGCGGCCCCCGCCGCTTCGTGGAGCGCGTCGGCGGCGAGGCCCCCGCCGGCCAGGCGGCGGTCGATTGCGTCGACGCCGAAAGGCAGGCATTGGCGCTCCCCGCCCCGCGCGCTTTCGGCAAGCGCGGCGATTTCAGCGCGGAGTTCGGCCAGGCGGGTATCGGCGTCCGCTGGGGAAATGGCTTGGCTTTGCATGACGCGACTCGGACTCATTTGTTCGCTTTATGTTCCGAGCCTGTTCAGCGAGAGTCAAGCGGGTGAGCCGGTAGGGTCAGCCTCATCCTCCCTGTGCGCGAAGCGCATGGGGAGGGGGACCACCCGCCGGGTGGTGGAGGGGTAATGGTCGAAGCCTCGCCATCTACCCCTCCACCATGCTTCGCATGGTCCCCCTCCCCATCGCCTGCGGCGACAGGGAGGATGAAGCTCGACATGCGGCCATGCCTAGACGACAGGACCCCGATGCCCCTTCTCCGCTCCCTCCTCCTCGCTTTCGCCCTGCTCGTTTCCGCGCCTGCGCTTGCCCAGCAGGGCGATTCGGAGTGGCTTTACCGGGGGAGCGACATTGTTCGCGATCCAGCGTGGCGGTTCGGGACGCTGCCCAACGGGCTTCGCTATGCGGTGCGGCGCAATGCCGTTCCGGCGGGGCAGGTGGCGATCCGGGTGAGGATCGACGCGGGATCGCTCAACGAAGCGGATGGCGAGCGCGGCTGGGCGCATTTCCTCGAACATATGCTGTTCCGCGGCACGGAGAGCTATCCGGACCGGCAGGCGCGCCACGTCTGGCAGCAGCTCGGCGCCAGCTTCGGCTCCGATACCAATGCGACCACCAGCCCGACCGACACGGTCTACCAGCTGAACCTGCCGAAGAACGACCGCGCCTCCCTCGACACCAGCCTAAGCGTGCTCGCCGAGATGATGGGCCGGGCGCGGATCGAAGCCGCCTCGGTGGAGGCGGAGCGGCCGGTGGTGATCGCCGAAAAGGAGCGGCGGGCGGAAGTGTCCGAGCGGATGTTCGAGGCCTCGCGCGGGCTTTTCTATTCGGGCCTGCTGATGGGGGACCGCGATCCGATCGGCACGGCCGAAACGCTGAACGCCGCCACCGCCGAAGGGCTGCGCGCCTTCTACCGGCGCTGGTACCGGCCGGAGCGGGCGACGGTGGTGATGGTCGGCGATGCCGATCCCGCCATGATGGAGGCACTGGTCCGCGAGCGCTTCGGCGGCTGGCGCGGCGAAGGGGCGAACCCGCCGAACCCCGATTACGGCCGCATCGCCGAGCCGCGCGCACCGGTCGCGAACGTCGCCTATCCGGGCGCGCCGGTGACGGCGACACTGATGTGGGTCCGCCCCTATGAAGCGCTGCCGCATACGGCGGAGCGGGAGCGGCGCTTCCTCGAAGAGGCGCTGGCGGCGCGGATCATCAACCGGCGGCTCGAAGCCCATGCGCGCGGCGAATCGGCCTATCTCGGCAGCTCGCTGTCCATTTCACGCTCGCGCGGCATCGCCAATGCGACGACGCTCAGCGTTTCGGCACGGGGCAGCGACTGGCGCAAGGCGCTGGAGGAAAGCTTCGCCATATTGGCCGACGTACCGCGGGCGCCGCCGAGCGCCGACGAGATCGGCCGCGAGCTCGCCAACATCCGCGCCGGAACGGTGGCGGCGGTTGCGGGCGAGGATACGGTGCAGTCCAGCCAGCGGGCCGAGCAGCTGGTGAATGCGATCGACAATGGCAGCGTGGTCGCCACCGCCGCCACCGCACTCGCCAATCTCGACCGCGACGCGCCGCTGATGACGCCCGCGCGGATCGCCGCGGCGATGGCCGCGCTCTTTGAAGGATCGGGGCCGCGCACCTTGCTGCTCACGCCCGAGCCGGTGGCCGAAACGGCGATCACGGAAGGCGTCGCGGCGGCGCGGCGGGCGGCGCCGGCGGCCCGCGCGGCCGAGCGGCAGGTGCGCTTCGAGGACCTGCCGATCCCGGCGACGCCGGGCCGGGTCGTGTCGCAGCAGCGGATCGAGGATTTGAACGTCACGATCGTCCGCTTCGCCAATGGCGCGACGCTCACCTTCCGGCCGTCCGCCGCCGAGCGCGGGCGCGTGCTGGTGCGGCTGCGCTTCGGGACCGGCCAGGCCGGGCTGGCGCCGGACCGCCCGTCCATGGCTTGGCTCGCCGGTCTGGTGCCGCCTTCGGGCATGGCCGGGCTCGACTTGGACGGCATGGAGCGGCTGCTGACCGGGCGGCGCATGTCGCTGTCCTTCGGCATCGACGACGACGCCTTCACTTTGTCCGGCCAGGCGAGCCCGGCGGAGCTCGGCGACCAGCTGCGGCTCCTCACCGCCAAGCTCACCCATCCGCGCTGGGACGAAGCCCTGCTTGCCCGCTTCCGCACCGCGGCGGTGGAAAGCTACGACCTCCATTTCTCCTCCGCATCGTCGCGGGCGAGCCGGGAGATGGGGAGCTTCATGCGGCCGGGCGACCGGCGCTGGCAGCCGATCGAGCGCGCCGAAATGGAAGCCGTGACGGTGGACCAGTTCAGCGGCTTCTTCGCCCCGGCGCTCGCCGCCCGCCCCGTCCATGCCGTCATCGTCGGCGACACGACTCTCGAGGCTGCGATCGAGGCGGTGCGGCGGACGACGGGCGCCCTGCCCGCCCCCGCTCAGGCGCAGGCCGGCGCGCGCCACGTCGCGGTTCGTCCGCCGGCGCCGAGCCCGGAGCCGAGGACCTTCACCCATCGCGGCGCGCCGGACCAGGCTTATGCCCTGATCGGCTGGTCGACCTTCGGCGGCACGGCGAACACCCGCGACCGCCGGGCGCTGAGCCTCGCCGCCAACATCTTCCGGATGCGGCTGTTCGACGAACTCCGCGAAACCGAAGGCGCGAGCTATTCGCCGAGCGCGACCCACAGCACCGGCGCGGCCTATCCGGACTGGGGCGTCTTCTACGCCGCGGCCGAAGTCAGGCCGGACCGCGCCGCGACATTCTTCCGCGTGGCGCGCTCCATCGTCGCCGACCTCGCCGCCAACCCGCCGGCCGCCGACGAGTTCGAGCGGGCGCGCAATCCGGTGCTGAGCGGAATCGAGCGGACCATGGCCAACGACAATGGCTGGTGGCTGGGCGCGATCGAGGACTTCGTCCCGCGTCCGGGCGCGGTGGAGGACGTGCGCAACTACCTGTCGGACTATCGGAGCATGACGGCTGAGGAGGTGCGCGGCGCCGTTGCGCGGTACGTGGCGGAAGCCGGCGACTGGTCGATGCTGGTGCTTCCCGAGCGGGCGGCGGGAGCGGCGCCGGCACCGGCTGCAGCTCCAGCGGGGCGGTAACCAACCCTCCATTCGTCCCGAGCAGCCGTCGAGCGAAGTCGAGACGGCGTGTCGAGGGACCGTGCATGCGAAAACGGTCGGGCTTCATGATGGCTCACCCCCCCGAACCCTTGATCTGGATTTCCCTGCCCTCCATGCTCTAGAGGGGCGGCGGGGCACGAGGAGAGACGTGGCGAACAGCGCAGTCCAGTTGGCGGCTTCAAACGCCGTTCGTCCCGAGCTGGATCGGGGCTGGGACCCGCTGCGGCTCCAGCAGCAGCCCTTTTTCGACGACAAGAACCGCGCCTTCTGGATTCTCCAGTCGGCGGGCTGGGCGGGCTATTTCATCCTGCGCACCCTGTCGGGAATCGCGAACGCCATGGGATGGAGCTACGTGCTCCACACCGCGGTGCTGACCGCGACCGGCTATTCCATCACCCTTTTGATGGCCTCCGTCTACCGGCGGCTGATGCGCCTCAGGCCGATGATCACCTGGCTGGTCTCGATCGCGCTCGTGCTGCTCGCCGCCGGCGCCTTTTCGGCGATCGAGACGTGGAGCCACGCCACCTTCATCCGCCCCGGCTTCCGGCCCGGCGGCATCCAGTTCCTGAGCTCGATCCTGCTCACCTTTTCGCTGCTCGCCGCCTGGTCGTCCCTTTACTATGGCATCAATTACTATCTGCTCCTGGAGCAGCAGACCGACCGCCTGCTTCGGATGCAGCACCAGGCGAGCTCGGCGCAGCTCGCCATGCTGCGCTACCAGCTCAATCCGCACTTCCTGTTCAACACGCTGAATTCGATCTCCACCCTCGTGCTCCTGAAGCAGACCGACCGGGCCAATGCGATGCTGTCGCGATTGTCCTCGTTCCTGCGCTACACCCTCGTCAACGAGCCCACCGGGCAGGTGACGGTGGCGCAGGAGGTTGAAACGCTGAAGCTCTATCTCGAAATCGAGAAGATGCGCTTCGAGGACCGCCTCCGCCCCCATTTCATCATCGACCGCCAGGTCGAGCGGGCGCTCATGCCGTCGCTGCTCCTCCAGCCGCTGGTCGAGAATGCCATCAAATATGCGGTGACGCCGCAGGAGGAAGGGGCGGACATCTCGATCGAGTCGAAGCTCGACGTCGACCGGGTCGTGATCCGGGTGTCCGACACCGGGCCGGGCGCCGAGGATCATTGGGTGCGCGCGCAGCAATCCACCGGCGTCGGCCTCGCCAACATCCGCGACCGACTGATCCAGACCTACGGCGACAACCACCGCTTCGAGACCCAGTCGGACCGGAGCGGTGGCTTTCGAGTCACCATCGAAATTCCCTATCAAGTCGAAGCCAAGGAGCCGAAATGACGATCCGCACGATCCTCGTCGACGACGAGCCGCTCGCGATCCAGGGATTGCAGCTGAGACTGGCGCCCCACGAGGACGTCGAGATCATCGAAACCTGCTCGAACGGCCGCGAGGCGATCCGCGCGATCAAGACGCACAAGCCCGACCTCGTCTTTCTCGACATCCAGATGCCCGGCTTCGATGGCTTTTCCGTCATCCAGGGGCTGATGGAGGTGGAGCCGCCGCTGTTCGTCTTCGTCACCGCTTATAGCGACCACGCCATCCGCGCCTTCGAGGCGCAGGCGGTGGATTACCTGATGAAGCCCGTCGAGGAGGAGCGCCTCGCCGACACGCTGGAGCGGGTGCGCCAGCGCCTCGCCGAGAAGCGCGGCGTCGAGGAAGCGGAGAAATTGAAGGGCGTGCTCGCCGAAGTGGCGCCGGACGCCGCCGAGACCTTCGACACGGCGAGCCCGGACGACGGCCACGCGTCCAACCGCTACGAAAAGCTCATCAACATCAAGGATCGCGGCCAGATCTTCCGCGTCGACGTCGATTCGATCGAGAAGATCGACGCGGCGGGCGATTACATGTGCATCTACACCGGCGACAACACGCTGATCCTGCGCGAGACGATGAAGGATCTCGAAAAGCGCCTCGATCCGCGCCGCTTCCAGCGCGTGCACCGGAGCTGCATCGTCAACCTCGACCAGGTCCGCCAGGTGAAGCCGCACACCAACGGCGAATGCTTCCTGGTGCTCGAAAGCGGATCGCAGGTGAAGGTCTCGCGTTCCTACCGCGACGTCGTCGCGAGGTTCGTCCATTGATCGTTGCTGCTTTCCTCCTGCTCCAGGCCGCTGCCCAGCCGCAGGCGCAGGCCGCGCCGGACATTCAGCTCGATATCGGGCTGACGGCGCGGCGCGTGACAGTGGAGCGGCGGGGCGAGGCTTCGCTCGACGTCCGCGCGGGGCCCGACGGCGGGTCCGTCGTCAACGTCGAGGCACCCGAGGGAAACGGGAGCCGCACCTTGCGCAACGTCAACGTCCGGGTGCGGGCCGAAGCGCGGATCGCGGACCCCGCCTCGGCCGCCGCGGCGGCGTCCGCCGAAATCGACGCCGAGGCTGAAACCCGCCAGCCGGAGTGACGTTGTGGCCCCGTAACAGGGAGCCAGTTCACATGCGTCAAACGATCCTCGCGGCCGCGGCCGCTTCCGCCCTTCTCGCCTTCGCCGCCACCCCCGCCGCCGCCCAGCGCCGCGACGCGCCGCCGGCCGGTCCGCAGGGCAACAGCCAGCTCGCCCTCCAGGCCGAGGCCGGCCAGAACCCGCCCGACGTCGTCCTCGACGTCCCCAACCTTTCGGTGGAGCAGCTCACCGTCGAAGTGAACAATCTGCGCGTCAACCTCGCCCACGACGCGCGCCTCGCCAACCTCCTTCACCTGAGCGCCGGCGCCAATGCGACGATCGACAACGTCCGCATCGACCTTCGCGGCGTACGCGCCCAAGCGACCCTTCTCGTCCGCCTCGACAATGTCCGGGCGATCATCGAGCGCACGCTCCAGACGCTGGACAACAATCCGCAGATCGTCAGTCAGCTCCTGTCCACCGTCGACAATACGGTCGGCACCGTCGGCGGCGTCGCCAACAATGCGGTCGGCACCGTCGGCCAGATCGCCGGCGGCCTCCTGTCCAACGGCCAGGTTCTCGACCTCGCCCGCTCCGGCCTCACCGAAGTCTCGCGCACGGTGAACGCCACCGGCCAGACCGTCCGCCGAGTCACCGACCGCAGCGGCAGCCTCCTCGAAGTGGTGACCGATACGGCCAACCGCATCGTCTCCTCGCGGCGCGTCGGCGCTGCGACGGGCACGCAGCCGCCGCGGCAGTAGAGACGAACCGGCTCAGGCACCGGCCTCAAGCTGGGGCGCCGCTCCGGACGCGCGCGGTGAACGCGGCGCTGCCGCGCACCGCGGGGTTCGGATCATTGACGAGGAGCGCCAGCACCTCCTCGACGTTGGCAAGCTCCGTGTGCCGGCGGCTCAGCGCCTCGGCGGCGACCTTGCGCACCAGAGCGGATCGGTCGCGGGCGCCGGCGAGGACCAAGTGCTCGACGTCGAGAGCGGTCTCCACCGGCCGCACGGCGAAGACGCGCTTGCGCCGCCAAACGCCCATCGAGCGGTCCACCCACTGACGCTCGTAGCCGACCGGCCAAAGAGCGCGCCGCTCGATCAGCACCCGGAGCGCCGCGGCGCGGACGCCGGGAATGACGGCGCCGGCGGCGAGCCTCGGCAGGTGCGCATCCATGCCGCTGCGCCGCAAGGCGTGGCGCAGGACGGACGGCATCGCGCCGTGCCGGGCGCCGGCCAGCCGCTCGGCGAGTACAGCGGCGACGTCGTCGCGCGCGAAGGCGGCGTCGAGCAGGGCTTCCTCGGGACCCCAGCGGCGCCAGAGGCGGCTCGCGCCCAGGAGAGACAAAGCGGCCTCTGCCACCGTTTCCGCAGCCGTTGCCGGAAAGATGCGCGCCGCTGCCGCCGCGGCGGCGGCACGAACCGGCGGCGCCCAGTCGTTGAGCCGCAAGGCGACGGCTCCGAAGAAGAAAGCGCTTCGTGCCGGCCCCTGGAGCTGGTTCAGCGCCCGCTCCCGCAACCGCCCGTCGCTGTGAAAGAGGAGCAGCGGCACAACGTCTGGGCCCGGGTCGGGCGGGCTGCCGGCCAGCCGGTTGCGTAGCCTACCGATGATGCCGCGCGGCACACGGGCGGGATGATACAGACGCGCTTCCAATCGCACGACCAGGTCCGCGCGGACGACCGAGTCCGCCGGAAGCGTATCGAGAAAGGCGAGCGCCTCAGCGACGACAGGCGAGCGGCGGCGGTGCATATCGTTTCCGGCGCGGCGGAGCAGCGCGCGTGCCCGCGCGTCGAATGGAACCTCAGCGCTGCTCGCCATCGTTCGATCCCCGGGCGGAGTGCCCCTCAATCCCGCCGGTCGAGATAATTGCTGTGCCACCAGATGCGTGTGACGCGGCCCTGGCGGTTGCGGTCGAAGCGGATTTCCTCGGCCAAGGTGTCGTTGGCGCGGACCACGCGGAAGCGGTCGCCTTCGACGTGGCGCAGGCGGGTGATGTCGGCCGCGGGCGTGTCGGCGAAGAGATCGATCACCATCAGCTCGTTGCCGTAGGGCGCGACGTAGACGTCTCCGGCCGAGCGGCTGGTCCGGTAGGCGCCTTCATAAGGGGCGAGGTTGACGGCGGGCGTTGGGCCGGCGGTTTCGGGCGGCTGCTGCGGGCGCGGCGCGGGACCGGTCGGCGGAGTCGCGGCGGCGGCGGCGCGGACCACGTCGGCGCCGACGAAGTCGTAAAGCTGGCGCGCGAAGCGGCCGGGCTCGCCGTCGTCCGTGTTGATCAGGACGACGATGGCGAGCTTGTCCTGCGGGCGCATCATCAAGGTGGTGCGGTAGCCCGGGCAATAGCCGCCATGGCCGACGAAGGTCTTGCCGGCATGCTGATAGGTGCCGAAGCCGAGGCCCCAGGTCTCGTTCGGATTGTCCGGCGTCATCCAGTGGACGCGCTGCATTTCGCGCAGGGTCGAGGAGCGAAGGACGTTTTCGCCGCCCGAGGCGAGCAGGCGGAACTGCCAGGAGGCGAAGCGGCCGAGATCCTCGGCGGTGGAGGCGAAGCCCGCGGCGGGCGCAAGCGCGTTCAACGTGTAGGCGGGGATCGCTTCGCGGTTCCAGCCGGTGCGCCGCGCGGCATAGCCGATGGCGAGCTCGCCGCCGCGCATCCTGACGGGGATTTCCGAAGTGGTGCGGGTCAGGCCGAGCGGCGTCAGGAAATTGCTGCGGATATAAGCGTGGTAATCCTGGCCGGACGTGGTCTCGACGACGTTGCCGAGCAGGGCCATGCCGAGGTTGGAATATTGGAGATGGTCGTAGGCGCGGTAGAGATTGGTCTGCTCGCCGAGGCGGGCGCGCACCGTCTCCAGGTCCGGGAAGCGCGCTTCGCTCCAATAAGGCGTGTCCGCCTCGCGCGGGAGGCCGGCGACGTGGCTCATGATGGCGCGGGCGGTGACCGGCCCGTCCGGCGCCTGGACGTCGCGGATATTGTACCAGGGAAGGTAGGCGGAGAGCGGCCGGTCGATGTCGAGGCGGCCGGCGTCGCGCTCGCGCATCGCCGCCATGGAGGTGAAGAGCTTGGAGATGGAGCAGATCGAATAGCGGGTCTGCGGAGTCGCCGGCACGCGCGCCGCGACGTTGGAATAGCCGAAGCCGCGCGACCAGACGATCTGCTGGTCGTGAACGATCGCCATGGAGGCGCCGGCGACGTTTTCGGCGGCGAGCTGGGTCTCGATCCAGGCTTCGGCGGCGCGGAGGCGCGCGGCGAGCTTGGGATCGGCGGCGATGGAGGGCGCCTGCGGCGGCGCCGGCGGCGCCGGGGCGAGCGTGCGCGGCGGCGTGGTCGCCGCTGGCGGTTGGCGCTGGGCCAGGGCGGGCGTCGTCAGCGAGACGATGGCGAGCACGGCGGCGGCATTCCTGAACTTCATCTTCTCCCCCTTTGGCTGCGGCGGTCCGATCGCGGGACAATAAGCCGGCCGCGACCCGCCGCAAGCCGGGACGCTTTGCGGAGCGGGCGCGGGACTGCTACTTCGGCGCGGAGGAAGTTCGAGGGGGCGCAATGAACGCGGACTGGGAAACGAAGGCGCGGACGTTCGCGGCGCTGCATGTGCCGGGCGATCCGCTGGTTCTCTACAACGTCTGGGACGCGGGCAGCGCCAAGATCGTCGCGGAGGCGGGCGCGAAGGCGATCGCGACCGGAAGCTGGTCGGTCGCGGCCGCGCAGGGCCATGCCGACGGCGAGAAGATGCCGCTCGACCTCGCCCTCGCCAATCTCGACCGGATCGTCGCCGCCGTGGACCTTCCCGTCACCATCGACCTCGAAGGCGGCTATGGCGACGCCCCGGCCGCGGCGGCGCGGGCGCGCAGGTCCGGAGCGGTGGGCTGCAACATCGAGGACCGGGTGGTCGGCGGCGAGGGCCTGTTCCCGGCCGAGCGCCACGCGGCGCGGCTTGCGGCGCTGCGCGAGGCGGCCGGCCCGGGCTTCTTCATTAACGCGCGCTGCGACGTCTTCCTGCAGGCGCCGGCCGAGCGCCACGACGAGGCGCTGCTGAGCGAGGCGCTGGCGCGGGGCGCGGCTTATGCGGAGGCCGGCGCCGACGGGCTGTTCCTGCCCGGCCTCGTTGACGAGGCGCTGATCGCCGCGGCTTGCGAGCGCTCGCCCTTGCCGGTCAACATCATGGTCTGGCCGGGAACGCCGCCGCTTCGCCGCCTGGCGGAGCTGGGCGCCGCCCGGATCAGCCACGCGGGCGCGCCCTGGCGGGCGGCGATGGACGCGCTGGCGGACGGGGCGCGGCGGGCGCATTCACTGGAAGGCTAGGCGCAGGAACAGGGGAGACGGACATGGCGAAGATCACGGGGCTGGGCGGCATCTTCTACAAGGTCGAGGATACGGAGCGGACGGCCGCCTGGTATCGCGACGTGCTCGGCCTTTCGGGCGAATGGGGGATCATGTTTCCCTGGAAGAAGGACGAAACCGGCGAAGCGTTCAGCCTGTTTTCGCCGTTCAAGGCGACGAGCGACTATTTCGCACCGTCGGCCGCGCCCTTCATGGTGAACCTGCGCGTCGACGATCTCGACGCGT
Source organism: Allosphingosinicella sp. (assembly GCA_036388975.1). Classification (GTDB taxonomy): domain Bacteria; phylum Pseudomonadota; class Alphaproteobacteria; order Sphingomonadales; family Sphingomonadaceae; genus Allosphingosinicella. The sequence continues at coordinate 11,253 of DASVQT010000001.1, forward strand.
TCGCGGCAAACCTCGAAGCGAAGGGCGTGGAGATCATCGGCCGGCAGGACGAGGATTACGGCAAGTTCGCCTGGATCCTCGATTGCGACGGGATCAAGATCGAGCTTTGGCAGCAGAAGGGCCCCGCGCCGGACGCTTAAGCGTCCGCCCAAGGGTTTCGCACGCGCGCTTCCTTCGCCATATCAACGGGATGGCGGCGCCCGATCTTCGCGAGCGAATGGCGGCAAAGGCGGCGGAGCTCGGCTTCGCGGCCTTCGGCGTGGCGCGCGCCGATGCCGCGCCCAGATCGGGCGAGCGGCTCCGGCAGTGGCTGGACGAAGGCTGCCACGGCGACATGATCTGGATGGCGGAACGCGCGGCCCAGCGCGGCTCGCCGGCGGGTTTGTGGCCGGAGGTGCGCTCGGTGGTGTCGCTCGGCATGAGCTATGCGCCGGGGCTCGACCCGCTGGCGCTCGCCGGCGTTCCGGAGCGGGGGCGGATTTCGGTCTACGCGCAGGGCGGCGATTATCACGATGTCGTGAAAAAGGCGCTGAAGGCGCTCGCGCGGTGGCTGGTTGACGAGGCAGGCTGCGAACTCAAGGTGTTCGTCGACACCGCGCCGGTGATGGAAAAGCCGCTTGCGGAAGCGGCGGGCCTCGGCTGGCAGGGCAAGCACACCAACCTCGTCAGCCGCCGCGACGGCTCCTGGCTGTTCCTCGGCGCCATCTACACCACGCTGGCGCTCGAGCCTTCCCTGCCGGACGCGCACCGGGTGCACTGCGGGTCCTGCACCGCCTGCCTCGATGCCTGCCCGACGGGCGCCTTTCCGGCGCCCTTCCGGCTCGATGCGCGGCGCTGCATCTCCTACCTCACGATCGAGCATAAAGGGCCCATCCCGGAGGAATTCCGCGAAGCGATCGGCAACCGCATCTACGGCTGCGACGATTGCCTCGCTGCCTGCCCGTGGAACCGCTTCGCCGATGCGGCGCGGGCGAACCGGGCGTTCCTGCCGCGCGCCGAAATGGCGACGCCGGCGCTCGGCGATTTGCTGGCGCTGGACGACGCCGCGTTCCGCCAGGTGTTCGCAGGCTCGCCGATCAAGCGGATCGGGCGGAACCGGATGGTGCGCAACGCGGCGATCGCGGCGGGCAACAGCGGGCGGGCGGAGCTGGTGCCGGTGCTGGAGGGGCTGACTCTGGACGAGGACGCCGTGGTCGTGGAGGCTGCGGCATGGGCGCTTGCGCGGCTGGGTTCCTCCCCATCGGAAGATGGGGAGGGGGACCATGCGGAGCATGGTGGAGGGGTAGAAGGCGCCGGCCTCAGTGGGTCAGGTGTCCGAACGTCCTAAGCTGGGCCACTTACCCCTCCACCACCCTTCGGGTGGTCCCCCTCCCCATGCTCCGCATGGGGAGGAACTAGCGGGTCCTTCCCGCCCCCAGCGCGGCGACGCAGCTGGCCTCGTCGAAGTCGCGCCCGTCGGGGAGCCGCGCGTCGAGGTGGGTGACGATCGGCTCGCCGCCGGCCGCGGGCGGGTAGAGATAGGCGTCGAGGATGCAGGCGGGGCCTTCGAACTGGAGCTTCCTCGCCGTGCCTTCGCGAATGTCGAGGGCGGCGGCGCCGAAGCGGGCGGAAAGCTGGGCGGCGGTGCGGCCGAGCGCCGCGTCGAGGCCGGCGACGGCGCGGGTCGGGGGCGCGGCGGCGGGCGCGCGCGGACGCGAGGCGGGCGCGACCTCCCGGGCGGCGCGCGGGGCGCAGGCGCTGGCGAGCACCGCCGCCGCCAGGATCGTCGCTGAAACCCTCATGTCTTGTCCCCCCCGAACAGGTGCGTCGCCATGGCGGCGCCGATCACCGGTGCGAGGAGATTGGCGAAAGGGATCATGAAAAGGAATGTCACGACGAGACCGAGCAGCGCGCGCCGGCCACGCGTCGCCGCAAGCCAGGCCTTGAGCTCGGGTCCGCGGTGCCGCCGGACGGCGACCATTTCGCCGAGATCGCGGCCGAGCGCGACCGCGTTGATCGCGAAGAACAGGATGAACGGGCCGATCGCGGTGAACAGGAGCAGGATGTAGAAGGGGATCGCCGACACGTTCCAGAGCAGGATCCGCCCCGCCGAGCGCAGGCCGAGCGCCATCCCTTCCGCGACGCCCGGCGCCTTGGCCGAAGCGGCGGCGGCGGGATAGTGGCGCTTCTCCACCGCCTCGACGACATCGTCGCCGAAGATGCCGAGCACGCCGATGGCGACGGCGGGGAAGAGGAACCAGAGGCTGGCGAGGCCGAGAATGACGGCGAGCGCGGTCCCCGCCCCGCCTTCGATCCTGCACTCCCAGTCGAGCGGGCCGATGCCGCACGGATTGGTGCCGCTGATCACCCAGCCGACGAGCGCCGCGGCGGCGGCGAAGATGACGAGCGTGAGCAGCACGGACTTGAGCAGCACGGCGAGGATGCGGCGGTCGCCGAGTTGGGCGAGCGAAAGGGAAAGGGCGTTCAGCACGAGGCACCGATAGGCGCCCCGCACCCGCGGCTCAACCGGCGCGAGTTGACGCTCCGCCGGCACCGGGGGTACGGGCGGCGCTTTCCCGCGACATCTGCGAAAGAGCCTCCATTGACCCAGCCCCGTCTCGACGTCCTCGCCATCGGCAATGCCATCGTCGACATCATCGCCGCGACCGACGACGATTTCCTGACCCGCGAAGGGCTGGAAAAGGGCTCGATGCGCCTGATCGACGCCGACGAGGCGACGCGGCTCTACGACCATATGGGCCCCGCCAAGGAAATGAGCGGCGGATCGGCGGGGAACACGGCCGCGGGCGTCGCGGCGCTGGGCGGCACTGCGGGCTTCATCGGCCAGGTCGCCGACGACCAGCTGGGCGACATCTACCGCCACGACATTCGCGGCGTCGGCGTCGAGTTCGACACGCCCTCGATCGACAACGGCGTGCCCACCGCACGGTCGATGGTGCTGGTCACGCCCGACGGGCAGCGCACCATGAACACCTTCCTCGGCGCCGCCCAGCACCTTCCCGCCGAAGCGATCGACCCGAAGCAGATCGAGGAGGCCGCGATCCTCTACCTCGAAGGCTATCTCTGGGATCCGGAAGTGCCGCGGCGCGCCATGACCCAGGCGATCGAGATCGCGCGCGGCGCCGGCCGCAAGGTCGCCTTCACCCTGTCCGACAGCTTCTGCGTCGACCGCCACCGCGACGGCTTCCTGCAGCTCATCGACGGCGGCTTCGTCGACATCCTCTTCGCCAATGAGGACGAGATCGTGGCGCTGACCGGCACGCCGGGCCTGGACGAGGCGCTGGCCGAGGTCGCGCCCAAGGTGCCGGTTCTGGTCGTCACGCGCTCCAAGAATGGCGCGCTCGCCGTGCAGAATGGCGAGCGGGTGGACGTTCCCGCCGAGCCGGTCGCGCAGGTGGTCGACACGACGGGCGCCGGCGACCTGTTCGCCGCGGGCTTCCTCGCCGGTTTCGCCAAGGGCCGCCCGCTGGCGGAGAGCCTGCGCATCGGCGCCATCGCGGCGGCGGAAGTGATCTCGCACTACGGCGCCCGGCCGGAGGCGGACCTGAAGGCGCTGGTGGGGGAGCGGCTCGGCAACGGCTGAGGTCTGGCGCTTACCTCGGTGCCCGGTCCCTCGACCCGCCGTCTCGGCTTCGCTCGACGGCTGCTCGGGACGAACGGGTGGTGTGTGCCCCGTTCCGCTAAAGCCCCCCACACGGTCCGTTCGTCCCGTGCAGGGATCGAGCAGGCGAAGCCTGTCGAGAGCCCGGGTCGAGGGACCTAGCGCGGCGTCTCCGCCTCCGCCCGCCCCTCGGCCCGGCTCGTCCGCACCCCTTCGAAGGCGAAGATGGCGAGCGCCGTCCAGATCGCCCCGAAGCAGACGGCGTGGGGAATCGTGAACTGTTCGCCGTAGACCAGAACCGCCAGCGCGAACTGGAGCGACGGCGCGATATATTGGAGAAAGCCGAGCGTCGAATAAGGGAGGCGTCGGGCCGCGGCGGTGAAGAGAAGGAGCGGCACCGCGGTGATCGTGCCGCCGAGGAAGAGCAGGACGTCCGTCGAGACCTCCCCGCCGAGGAAGGCGCCCTCGCCGCGGCTTTGCAGCCACAGGATCCAGCCGACGGCGAGCGGCGTCAGCAGGGCCGTCTCGATGGTCAGCCCCTCGATCGAATCCACCGGCGCGACCTTTCTCAAATAGCCGTAGGTGGCGAAGGACAGAGCGAGGCTGAGGCTGATCCAGATCGCGCCGCTCGCCCCGATCGCGAGAAGCGCCACGCCCGCGGCGGCCAGGCAGACGGCGAAGACCTGGGCGCGAGTCAGCTTTTCCTTGAGGAGGAAGACGCCGAACAGCACGTTGACGAGGGGGTTCAGATAATAGCCGAGGCTGCCTTCGAGAACGTGACCGCTCACCACCGCATAGATCCAGATGAGCCAGTTGGCGCCGATCAGGATCGCCGTCACCGTCAGCGTTAGAAGGACGCGGGACGCACCCAGCGCCGCGCGGATGCCCGGCCATTTCTTCCAAAGCGTCGCGAGCGCGGCGAGGAAGACGAGCGACCAGACGATGCGGTGGGCGACGATCTCCACCGCGCTCACATGGCCGATCGCCTTGAAGTAGATGGGGAGGAAGCCCCAAAGGAGATAGGCGCCGACCCCGAGAAGGAGGCCGGCGCGGCGTGTCT
>DASVQT010000002.1:0-13967 GCA_036388975.1 Allosphingosinicella sp.
CCGCGGCCCAGCACAAAGCGAATTGGACGATTCCGCCGATGAAGACCGCCGCCGCCATGTAGCGCACTGTGGTCGCGAGCTCCTCGGGCGTGTCGCCGCCCGGTCCGACCAGGATGGCGACGATCAGAACGATGTTGAGCAAGGCCGGCGCGAAGGCCGCGATGGCGAAGCGCGTCAGCGAATTGAGGACGCCCGAGAGAAAGGCGACCAGGCTGATGAACAGGAGGTAGGGGAAAGTGTAGCGGGTAAGCTCCACAGCGAGCTCGAACTTGCCCGGCGTTTCGGAATAATCGGCGACGATCAGCCACAAAAAGCCCGGCATCACGATCTCGAAGAGAACGGTGATGACGAGCAGGGTCGGCATGAAGACGGCGAGGATGTCGTTCGAGAATCTGGTCGCATCCTCGACGCCGCCCGACGAAAGCCGCCGGCTGAACAAGGGCACGAAGCCGGACGCGAAGGCGCCTTCCGCGAACAGCCGCCGGAAGATGTTCGGCAGCGTGAAGGCGACGTTGAACGCGTCGTTGGCGTGGCTCGCGCCGAGGATGCGCGAGCCGATCATGTCGCGCGCGAAGCCGAGCAGGCGGCTCACCAGGGTGAGCCCCCCGATCGTCCCGATCGCCTTGACGAGATTCATGCGTGCGCCCCCTTCACTAGGCGAGGCCGCGGATCAGGCTTGGCCGAACACGTCCCCGGTCTGACCGCCGGTCTGCTCGGCCTGGAGCTGCGCCTGGCGCTGCATGTAGAGCGAGGCGAAATCGATGGGGTCGAGCATCAGGGGCGGGAAGCCGCCGTCCCGCACCGAATCGGCAACGATGCGGCGCGCGAAGGGGAAAAGGATGCGCGGCGCTTCGGCGAGCAGGAAGGGCTGGAGCTGATCTTCGGGCAGGTTCCGGACCGCGAACAGGCCGGCATAAAGGACGTCGCACTTGAAGGCAGTGCCTTCGCCCGCCTTGGCGGTGACTTCGATGCGCAGCGCCACTTCGTGCACGTCTTCGCCGACCTTCTGGGCGCCGATGTTGAACTGGACGTCGATCTGCGGCTGGCCCTGCCACTGGAACACGGCCGGCGCGGCCGGATTCTCGAACGAAAGGTCCTTCACATATTGCGAAATGACGCCGACCTCGGGAAGGTCGCCGCCGCCGCCGCTCATGAAGTCCGCCCCGCCTGCTGCGCCCTGTTCGTCGGCCATTTGTCTCGAAACCCTTGGAAAGATTGAAGGAATAAGCGGCCGCATTGCTGCCGGGCCGCACGTCGGCGGGCGTAGCAGGGGAGAGGGGGACGCGCAACATGTGCGGCCCTCCGCGCGTTCCACCCCAAGCATCGGCCGTGAATGGCACGCGCATTTGTATCATGCGCTCTTCCGGCCTATGTAGTGAGCTGCGCTTAGGAGTAGACCGTGACCGTCGAAATCGTCCTGCTTGCCCTGGTGGCCCTGTTCGTCGGCCTCCGCCTTTATGCGGTTCTGGGCCAAAGGACGGGCCATGAGCAGCAGCCGGTCACCCGGCCGGAAGCGGCCGCAGCGGCCGACGTCGCCGTTCCCGCGGCGGGCGCCGAGCCCGAGCGCAAGGAAATGCCCGGCCTCGTCTACGAGGAAGGCGCCGCCACCGGCATCCGCGCGATCATCGCCGCCGATCCCAGCTTCGACGTTGGCCGTTTTCTGGAAGGCGCGCAGGGCGCGTACCGGATGGTCCTTGAAGGCTTCTGGCAGGGCGACCGCGAGGCGCTTCGCTTCCTCACCTCGCCGGAAGTCTATGCCTCGTTCGACGAAGCGATCGCCGAGCGTGAGGCGGCGGGCCATCGGCTCGACAACCGCCTGATCGCGATCGAGCATGCGGTGATCGAAGGCGCGCGCCTTAACGGCCGCACCGCCGAGATCGACGTCCGCTTCGACGCCGCCATCGCGGCTGTTACGCGCGACGCAAGCGGCGAAGTGGTCGGCGGCACCATGACGGACGCGGTTGGATCGAACGACATCTGGACGTTCCGCCGCACGCTCGGCACCGGCGATCCCAACTGGCTGCTGGTCGACACGGACGAGGTCGGCTGAAGCGGCTTCGGGCGGTCACTTCCGCGACTATCGGAAAGCTGCCCGTTCCGGCTATGGCCGAGCGATGAGCCAGCGTTCTTTTCTTCTCGCCGCCCTGCTGCTGTCCGCCGCCTGTGCGCGCACCGTGCCGCGGCCCGAAACGCCGCCTCCGCCGCAGCCGGAGCAGCCCACGCCGCAGCCTCAGCCCCAGCCGGACCCGCCTGCACCGACGCCGCCTCCCGAGCCGGCGAACGCCGTTGCCGCGGGCCTCAGCACCGGCCCATTTTTCGATCCCGCGCCCGATGCGGCCGAACGCGCGTGGCGGGCCTTCCGCATTTCCTGCCTGTCGCTGCTCAGCCGCGACGATCCGAGCGGGCTCACCCGCCGCGAAGACTGGCGCCCGCTGTGCGAGGAAAGCGCGGGGCTGACCGCGCCCGCCGCCATGGCCGCTTTCTTCCGAACCCGCTTCGAAACCGTGCAGGTGGGCGACGGCACCGCCTTTGCCACCGGCTATTATGAGCCGGAGATCCGCGGGTCGCGAGTGCGGCAGCCGGGATACGACGTTCCGGTTTATGCGAAGCCCGGCGATCTTCTGGAGGCCAATCCGCAGACCGGTGCGCGGGGGCGGGGCCGCGTGGACGAGACGGGGCAATATGTCCTTTATCACGACCGGACCGCCATCGAGGAAGGCGTGCTCGCCGGGCGCGGGCTGGAGATCGCCTGGGTCGCGGACCCGGCCGACCTGTTCTTTCTCCAGATCCAGGGCTCGGGCCGCCTGAGGCTGCCGGACGGCGGCGTGATGCGGATCGGCTATGCCGGCCAGAACGGGCGCGAATATACCGCCATCGGGCGCCTGCTTCGCGAGCGCGGCCTCGTCCAGCCGCCGGTTTCGATGCAGCGCATCCGCTTATGGCTCGCCGCCAATCCCGACGCCGGCCGCGCGCTGATGCGGGAGAATAAGAGCTACGTCTTCTTTCAGGAACTGACCGGGCCGGGGCCGCTCGGGGCGCTCGGCCGGCCGGTGACTCCGCGGGTGACGGTGGCCGCCGATCCGCGCTTCGTGCCGCTCGGCGCGCCGGTGCTCCTCGCCGCCATGAGCGATCCGCGCGCGAACGGCCTTTGGGTGGCGCAGGATACGGGCGGCGCAATCCGCGGCGCCAATCGATTCGACACCTTCTGGGGGCCGGGCGAGGAGGCGGCGGCGATCGCCGGCGGCATGCAGGCGCGCGGCCGCGCCTGGCTGCTCCTTCCGCGCGGAACGATCGAGCGGCACCGCGCCGGTGCGACGCCAGCTCAGCCCTGACGAGCGCGCCCTTTGGGCGAAGGTGGTCGCCACCGTGCGGCCGCTCGAGCTCAAGGCGCCCGCGTTTGCGGAAGCGATCGCCGCGGAGCCTGCGCCCGCGGCTGCGCCGGCCAAGCCGAAGCGTCCCGCCGCACCGCCGCCGCCGGCTGCGCTGAAGAAGCCGAAGCCGGAGCCGGGAACGACCCTGGACGGCACGTGGGACCGCCGCCTGTCGCGCGGCCTCGCTTCGCCGGACGTGACCGTCGATCTTCACGGCCACAGCCTCGGCGCCGCTTACGACTTGCTCGACCGCCGCCTCGGTCACGCCATCGAAGACGGCGCGCGGCTGCTGCTCCTGATCACCGGAAAGCCGCCTTCGGACGACCGCCGCCCGGTGGCGCGGGGCGCGATCCGCGCCGCAGTCGGCGACTGGCTGAGGGCGTCGCGCCATGCCGGCGACATCGCCGCGGTGCGCAACGCCCATCCGCGGCACGGTGGGCAGGGTGCCCTTTACATCGTCCTCAGGCGCAAGCGGGACGGTTGAGGCGCACCCCCACCTCGTTCGTACCGAGCGAAGTCGAGGTGCGCGGCACTGCCGCCGAGGATGCGCCCCTCGACTTCGCTCGGGACGAACGAGGTTGTGGAGTTTACCTCCCGTGCGCCGTCCGGATGACCCGCGCATAGATTCGCGCCAGGCCGCGAATGTCGTCCACCGCCGCCGCCTCGTCCAGCTTGTGCATCGTGGCGTTGGGGAGCCCGAAGTCGATCACCGGGCAGAGCGCGATCAGGAAGCGGCCGTCGGATGTGCCGCCGTGGGTGGAGAGACTGGGCTCGATGCCGGTTTCTTCGCGGATCGCTTCGCGGACGATCTCGTAGATCGGGCCGGCGGGCGTGAGGAAGGCTTCGCCGGAAATCTTCGCTTCGACGGTGGCGCCGGGCGCGGCTTCCTGCGCCGTGCGGCGGACGAGGTCGACGAGGTCTTCACCGCGCTGGAGGTTGTTGAAGCGGATGTTGAGCTGGATCCGGGCGCGACCCGGAATGACGTTGGTCGCCTTGCTCGACGTCTCGACGGCGGTGACTTCGAGGTTGGAGGGCTGGAAGTTCTCCGACCCATCGTCGAGGTGAAGGGCGTCCAGCGCCGCAAGGACTCGGGCGAGCTTGGGCACCGGATTGTCCGCGCGGTGCGGATAAGCGACGTGGCCCTGGGTGCCGGGAACGTCGATCCACATGTTGACCGAGCCGCGGCGGCCGATCTTGACCACGTCGCCCAGCCGGTTTTCCGACGTGGGCTCGCCGATCACGATCATGTCCGGGCGGATGCCGCGCTCGGCCATCCAATCCATGAGCTTCGGCGTGCCGTAGGTTGCGGGGCCTTCCTCGTCGCCGGTGATGATGAGGCTGATTGTGCCGGCGCCGGCCGGGACTTGCGAACACGCGGCAACGAAGGCAGCGATTCCCCCCTTCATGTCGACGGCGCCGCGTCCGTAAAGGAGGCCGCCGCGGATCTCGGGCTCGAATGCCGATCCCGTCCAGCCTTCGCCCGGCGGCACGACGTCCAGGTGGCCGGCAAAGGCAAGGTGCGGCTGCCCGGTGCCGCGGGAGGCGAACAGATTCTCGACCGGCCCGTCGGGCGCTTCCCCGGCGATGAAGCGGTGGACCTCGAAGCCGATGCCGGCGAGCGCCTCTTCGAGGACGTCGAACACTTCGCCCGTCGCGGGGGTGATGCTCGGGCAGGCGATGAGGCGCTGCGCCAGCGCCACGGGATCGATTGAACCGCTCATGCCGCCCGCCTAGCATCGCTTCCGGGAGGATGACCATGCCGAAGCTCGACCTGGACGGGATCGAAACCACCAACCGCACCGCCTACCCGCCGCCCTTCGCCGCGGCGATGGCGAAGCGGCATCTGAAGCGGCTCGCGCCGGCGGCGGGTTTGCAGGATTTCGGCGCCAGCCACGTGACGCTGGAGCCCGGCGGCATTTCGAGCCAGCGCCACTGGCACGAAGGCGAGGACGAATTGGTGGTGATGCTGGCGGGCGAGGCCGTGCTGATCGAGGACGGCGGCGAGACGATTCTGCGCCCGGGAGACGTCGCGGCGTTTCCGAAGGGCGTTCCGGACGGGCATCATCTGGTGAACCGGTCGGACGCGCCCTGCATGTTCGTGGCAGTGGGCCGCGTGGCGGTGACGGACTGCCATTATCCGGACGTGGACATGCATCTCGATGCGAAGAGCGGCACGTTCACGCACAAGCATGGAAGCCCGTATTAGATAACGCGCACTGGCCCCTCCCGTTCGTCCCGAGCAGCCGTCGAGCTTGCCGAGACGGCGGGTCGAGGGACAGGGCTCAGCCTCTGTGAGGGTCCCTCGACACGGGCTCTCGATACGGGCTTCGCCCTACTCGATCCCTGCTCGGGACGAACGGGTTCAGGAGGTGGGCCGCTCGTTCGGTCGCGCCCTCACGCCCCCGCCTGAGTCTCGTATTTGTCGATGACCCAGGGCTCTTCCTGCGCGGCTTCGATCCATTGCTGCATCCAGGGGTGGTCGAGCATCGCCTGCATATAGGCGGCGGCGAAGCGGGGCATGGGGACGGAATAGGTGACGAAGCGGGTGACCACCGGCGCGAACATGATATCGGCGGCGCTGAACGTGCCGAAAAGATAGGGGCCGCCGCTGCCGTGGCGCGCGCGGGCTTCGGCCCAGAGTTCGAGGATGCGCTTCACTTCGGCGGCGACTCCGTCGGCGAGTTCGCGCGCCGGGAAGCGCTTCCTGAGGTTCATCGGCATTTCGCGGCGCAGATTGTCGTAGGAAGAGTGCATTTCCGACGCCATGGAGCGCGCCATGCCGCGCGCGACTTCGTCGGCTGGCCAGAAGCGCGCCTTGTCGGTCTTGTCGGCGAGCCATTCGATGATGGCGAGCGAGTCCCAGATCACAGCCTTGTCGTCCCACAGCACCGGGACCTTGCCGCCCGACGGCGCGAACTCGTCGCCCGCGCGGCGCTTTTCCCAATCCTCGTCGAACATGGGAACGGTGATTTCCTCGAAGGCGAGGCCCGATTGCTTCACCGCGAGCCAGCCGCGCAGCGACCAGGAGGAATAAGCCTTGTTGCCGATGATGAGCTTGAGCATTGCCGTCCCGTTCTTTCGAAACCTAGAGCGCGGCGGCTTCCACCACCGCACGCCTCAACCGATCGATGCCCAGCCCGGTTTCGCTCGACGTGACGATCACTTCCGGATGAGCGGCGCTGCGGGTGCGCGCTTCGGCTTCGGTGGCCCGGGTGACCTCGTCGAGATCGGTCGCCTTGATCTTGTCGGCCTTGGTGAGAACGAGGTGGTAGTTCACCGCCGCCTCGTCGAGCATCTTCATGATCTCGCGGTCGATGTCCTTCACGCCGTGGCGGGCGTCGATCAGGACCAGCGCGCGCTTCAGCACGGCGCGGCCCCGAAGATAGTCGTTGATCAGGAAGCGCCACTTTTTGACGACGTCCTTGGGCGCCTTGGCGAAGCCGTAGCCGGGCATGTCGACGAGGCGGAAGCGCAAGGGCTCGCCGACGTCGAAGAAGTTAAGCTCCTGAGTCCGTCCCGGCGTGTTGGACGTGCGGGCGAGGGCGGCGCGGTTGCACAGCTTGTTGAGCAAAGAGGATTTGCCGACATTCGACCGGCCGGCGAAGGCCACTTCCGGCACAGCCGGGCTCGGCAGGAACTTCAGCTGCGGCGCGGACAGCAGAAAGGCGAGGGGCCCGGAAAAGAGCTTCCGGGCCGTCTCGTCGAGCGCCGACTCGTCAGGGACCCCATCGGGCGCAGCGTGGTCGTCCCCGGTCACGCCTTGCCCTTGCCCTTGCGGCGCCCGCCGCTTGTGCCTTCGGGCGGGGAGGGCGGATTGGCGACCGCGTCCACCGTCGTCGCGGCCGGCGGCGCGGCGAGCGCGGGGTGGCGCATGTAGAGCAGCTTCTGCTGCGCGATGGAGATGATGTTGTTCACCGTCCAGTAGAGCTGCAGGCCTGCGGCGAAGGGCGCCATCAGGAACATGAGGATCCACGGCATGAAGGCGAAGACCTGCTTCTGCACCGGATCCATCGGCGCGGGATTGAGGCGGAACTGGAGCCACATGGTGATGCCGAGCAGGATCGGCAGCACGCCGATGGCGAGAAAGCCCGGCGGCGTGAAATCGAGGAAGCCGAACAAATTGACCGGCGTGAGCGGATCGGGCGCGGACAGGTCCTTGATCCACAGGGCGAACGGCTCGTGCCGCATTTCGACGGCGAGGAGCAGCACCTTGTAGAGCGCATAGAAGATCGGGATCTGGAGCAGGATGGGGAGGCAGCCCGCGGCGGGGTTCACCTTCTCCTCCTTGTAAAGCTTCAGCATCTCCTGCTGCATGCGAGGCTTGTCGTCCGCATAGCGTTCCTGGAGCGTCTTGATCTTGGGCTGGAGCGCCCGCATCGACGCCATGGAGGCGAACTGGCGCTGCGCGATCGGGAAGAGCAAAGCGCGCACGATCACGGTCAGGCAGATGATCGCCACGCCGAAATTGCCGATGGCGGCGAACAGCCAGTTCAGCAGCGAGAAAATGGGGATCATGAACCAGCGGAACCAGCCCCAGTCGATCGCCCGCTCGAGCGGCGTTCCGAGCTGTTCGGAATAGCGATCGAGGAGCTGCACTTCCTTGGCGCCGGCGAACAGGCGCGAAACGCTGCGGTGGCCCTGGCCGGGCTGTACGATGGCGGGCTGGCCCTGATAATCGGCCTGGTAGGCGCTGCCGACCTTGCGGAACGTCGCTTCCACGCTCGCACCCTGGTTCGGGATCACGGCGGCGAGCCAATATTTGTCGGAAAAGCCGAGCCAGCCGCCGCGCGTGTTGAAGGTGCGGGTGGCTTCGTCGACCACGTCCCAATTGTTTCCGTAATCGGCGGCGCCGTTGAACACGCCGACCGGGCCGACATGCATGGTCCAGCTGTCGGGATCGGGCGACGGTCCGGCGCGGTTGACGAGCGCATAGGGACGCGCGGCAAAGGCGCCGGCGGAGCGGTTGGTGACGCGCTGCTCGGCCGTGAACATGTAGCCGTCGTCCACGGACAGGACGATCTCGAACAGCTGTCCGCGACCATTGTCCCAGCTGAGGGTCACGGGCGTGGACGGGGTGAGGCGGTTGCCGCTCGCGCGCCAGACCGTATCGGCGCGCGGGAGAGTCGCGGGGTCGCCGGTCCAGCCGAAGCTGCCATAATAGCCGTGGGCCGAGCCCTCCGGCGCGAACAGGCGGACGGGCGGGCTGTTCTCGGCGATGGTGGCGGTGTGGCGGGTGAGGAGCAGGTCGTCGATCCGGGCGCCGCGCAGATTGACCGAGCCGCGAAGGTTCGGCGTTTCGATGGCGAGGCGCGGAGCGGGGGCGGCGGCTGCGGGCTGCGCGGCGGCGGCCGTCGCGGCGGGAGCGGCGCCGGGGCTGCCCGTTGGCTGGCCGCTCGCCTGCGGGACCGGGACCTGGCGGCCGTTCTCGATCTTGGTCGAAGGCTCGGTCGCCGTCGGCATCCAGCTGTCCATCGCCAGCTGCCATCCGAACAGCACGAGGGCCGACAGGATGACGGCGAGGATCATGTTCTTGTGGTCGTTCACTTGGAGCCTTCTTCCCTGGTCGGCACTGGCCCTGTCGGCTCTGGCTTCATCGGCACTGGATCGTGGCCTGATCCCCCCCAGGGGTGGCAACGGGCGAGACGCTTGGCGGTGAGCCAGCTTCCGCGAAGCGCCCCATAGCGCTTCCACGCCGTGATTGCATAGGCCGAGCAGCTCGGCTGGAAGCGGCAGCTGGGCGGAAGCACGGCGGACGGCCCGACCTGCCACCCGCGCGCGATCAGGATGAGGAGCTTCGCGATCACGCTTTTGATCCGCGTTCTGCAATCCGCCCTTCGACAGGCTCAGGGCTGGCGGTGTCGTGAGAAGCCGGAACTCTTCCCGGGCCTTCGCTCCCCGCCAGGGCTGAGCTTGTCGCAGCCCGGTTCGCCGCACCGGCGCCCGCGGCAAGCTTGCGCAGCGCCTTGTGCAACTCCTCGCGGAGCTTGGCGAAATCGCGCTCCACGCCGCCCGAGCGGCCGATGAGCACGTGGTCCGCGCCGGCAGTGCCGGCTTGGGGCAGCACTTCGCGCGCCAAGGCGCGGAAGCGGCGCTTCATGCGGTTGCGCACCACCGCATTGCCGATCTTCTTCGTCACTGTGATGCCGAGGCGCATGGACGGGTCCTCGTCGCCGCGGGGGCGGAGGAGCAGGACGAAGCCGGGCATGGGCGCGCGACGGCCGCGATTGGCGGCAAGGAAGTCGGCGCGGCGGGTCAGCGTCGCCGGGGGCGGCGCGACAGGCAGTGTTACGCCGACAGCGACTTGCGGCCGCGGGCGCGGCGGGCGGCCAGAACCTTGCGGCCGCCGACGGTGGCGGCGCGGGCGCGGAAGCCATGACGGCGCTTGCGAACGAGATTGCTCGGCTGGAAGGTGCGCTTCATCGCTCATTCCTCAGTACGTACGTGAATAGAAAAGGGCCGCCCCACACGAGGCGACCTTGCTGGGGCGCGGATATGCAAAGACGCCTGCAAAGTCAATCGCCGAGATAGGGCTGCGCTTCCGCCCGCGCCGCGGTCTCGCGCGCCTTGAGAAGCTCCTCGCGGCGGGCGGCGCTCGCGCGCCGCAAGCCCCAGTCGGTCCAGCGGCCCTTGTTCGGATGCTTCTTCTTGAAGCGGACGTAGAGGCGTTTCGCCCAGCCGCTATATTTGAGAACGAGGCTGAGCCCCGCTGCGAAGACCACCACGCCGCCCGGCCCGGGGATGGGGCCGACCAGCGGCGTGAGCGCGATCAGCAAACAGCCCACGCCGACGAGGACGTAGCGCACCGGCGTCGTCTGGCTCGCGGCCTGCCATTTCGCCTTCCAGTCCATTAGGTCCAATCTGGTGTCGATCGGGGCTTTCGCCAAGTGAACGGAAATGCTCAACCCTCACCCGGGTTTCATCCGAAACGGATGAACATTGGGGGCTTTGGATGGTCGCGCACGTCGCAACGGTCGCTTTTCTCGGCCTCGAAGCGCGCGCCGTCGAAGTTCAGGTGCAGATTGCGAGCGGGCTGCCGGCATTTATCGTGGTCGGTCTTCCCGACAAGGCGATTGCCGAAAGCCGGGAACGGGTGCGGGCGTCGCTGGCGGCGATCGGCCTTGCGCTTCCGCCCAAGCGGATCACGGTCAATCTGTCGCCGGCGGACCTCCCCAAGGAAGGCTCGCATTATGATCTGCCGATCGCGCTCGGCCTCCTTGCGGCGATGGGCGCGGTGGACCGGGAAACGATCGCGGGCTTCGTCGTCGTGGGGGAGCTCGGGCTGGACGGCAGGATCGCGCCGTCGCCGGGCGTCCTGCTTGCGGCGCTTCACGCCTCCTCGGCCGATCTCGGACTGATCTGCCCGGCGGGGCAGGGGCCGGAAGCCGCCTGGGCGGGGACGATCGAAGTGATCGCCGCGCCCGATCTCATCTCCCTCCTCAACCATTTGCGCGGCGGCGCGGCCTTGTCGCCGCCGCGGCCCGGCGAAGCGGAGCGCGCGGCCGGAGGACCGGACCTTGGCCAGGTGAAGGGGCAGGAAACGGCCAAGCGCGCGCTCGAGATCGCGGCGGCCGGCGGTCACAATCTGCTGATGAGCGGGCCGCCCGGCGCGGGCAAGTCCCTGCTCGCCGCCTGCCTGCCCGGCATATTGCCGGAGCTCACGCCGTCGGAAACGCTGGAAGTGTCGATGATCGCCAGCGTCGCCGGGCAGCTCGTCGACGGCCGGCTGGTGCGCACCCGCCCGTTCCGCGCGCCGCACCACAGCGCGTCCATGCCGGCTCTGGTCGGCGGCGGCCTGCGGGTCCGCCCGGGCGAAGTCAGCCTCGCCCATCTCGGCGTCTTGTTCCTCGACGAACTCCCCGAGTTCCAGCGCAGCGTCCTCGATTCGCTCCGTCAGCCGCTGGAAACGGGCGCGGTGCAGGTCGCCCGGGCCAACGCCCATGTGACCTTTCCCGCGCGCTTCCAGCTGGTCGCGGCGATGAACCCGTGCCGTTGCGGCCATCTCGGCGATCCGGCGCTCGCCTGTTCACGCGCCCCGCGCTGCGCCGCCGACTACCAGGCCAAGGTGTCCGGCCCGTTTCTCGACCGGGTGGATCTTCATGTCGAGGTGCAGCCCGTCGCCGCGGCCGACTCTCAAACACGGAAGCTAGTGACAATTTCGTAAGGTAGCGAGAAACCACCGAGCGCAGCTTGCTCAGCTAAATCAGCGTAAGTATCGGAATTTAAACGATAAGGGGTGGCAGGCCAGCGCCCGGCTGCAAGCTAGCGGCTCTCCTTGCTGCCCGATTTCCGAGCGAAATTTCATACCAAGGCAGCCTTGTGACGCGTCATTGGGTCGTTACCCGCGATCGGCGGGTGAGATGTGCAATGGAGCCGAAGATGACCTGCCATTTGAATTTGGAAGAGGTGGTACGCCAGCTGCAGCAGGGTGGGGATTTCCGAGTGCTGCGCCGGGTGGAGCTGCGGGAAGGCATCCGCGAAAGCAGCGATGAGTTCGGCATGTCCTCAGTCGCCGCCATCGTCGATGTCGAAACCACCGGACTCGATCACGACCAAGATCGCATCATTGAGCTTGCAGTAAGGCGCGTTCGGTTCGATTCGCTCGGACGCCTGTTGAAGATCGACAGATGCTATTCCTGGCTGGAGGACCCTGGGTGCTCGCTCAGTCCAGAGATCGTGCGGGTGACCGGTCTAACGAACGAGCAACTCGTAGGCCACGTGATCGATGAGGCAACGGCGGTGTCGCTCCTGAAGTCGGCGGATGTTATCATCTGTCACAACGCGAGCTTCGATCGTCCGTTCGTGGAAGAGCGGCTGCCTGAAGTCGCGGGAATGGCTTGGGCATGCAGCTGTCGCGACATTGATTGGCCTCGGCTTGGCTTTGAAGGCCGCAGCTTAGGATGGCTTCTTGCGCAGAGCGGCTGGTTTCATTCGGGCCACCGGGCGGCCGCGGATGTCGATGCACTGTTGACGCTGTTGGACCAGGAACTCGAGAACGGATCTACAGCTCTCGGCGAGCTGATCGAAGCGGCACGGCAGCCGACGTGGATCCTCAGGGCTGTCGGCGCTCATTTCGACGTGAAGGACCGCCTAAAGGCACATGGTTATAGGTGGGATTCTGTGGCCGGCGTCTGGTGGAGGGAAGTCGGTGATGACGCGCTCAGCGGCGAGCGGGACTGGTTGTCGGACTTTGTTTATCGAGATGATCTATGTCCGCGCGCGCCCGGCCCTGAGAGCGAGCAGGTGACCTGGACTACCCGGTACGCGCGAGGCCGACGGCCTGCAATTTAATTACACCCGTTGCCAGTGGCGGAGTTATGCCCAGGTCCTCCCTGCGGGGAGCCAGTGCAAGCTGGCTCCGTTAGCTCTAGGTTACTTCAGGTTTCGGGGAGAGGTGCTTGCGTACCGGACGATTATCCGAAGCCTCAGTGTTGGAGACAGAATGAGCGAGCCTCCGGTCTCCAACACTAGAAGTGACCTTGTTGCGGTCGCTTAGCAATCGGGAAGATCATCCAGATTGTTGCGCGCGGTCGAGTCGCGGTCGGTCCGCAGGTACTTGCCGTTGGTGCCGTTAACGACGCGGATCTTCGTCTCAGGATACTGCGTCCAGTTCACCCAATATTCGTGGGTGCCGGCTTCGATGTCGGAGATGGCGTCGGCTTCCAGCCGCGGCGACCACGATTCGCCGGTCTGGCACAGCTTGGTGATGTCGCCGTTACGGTCCTTGCCGGTCCGCGTCACATATCGTTTTGCCATTTTTATATGTCCTTGTGTGTTCGGGTTCAAACGGTCAGTTCTCTTTGACCGTAGTATTGGGACTTGAGCGGCCATGCTTCGTGGTAACGTACCGACCGGAGATCGCGCTCCGGTAGTGCGTCCCCGAGCTGCCACTCTTGCCGGAAGCTTCGCGCACGGTCGTGCGCGGGCTCGCCGCCCCGTGTTTGGCCGTCACGAACCGGCCGCTGATCGCGCTCCTGAAATTGCCGCCGCCTTTGCCTTTTGTCATTCCTTCGCTCCTGCGCTCCCGCAGCCGGTGATTCGCGCTGCAGGACCGGTTTGACAGGCGGGGGCGTCAAAACGTGACGCCCCCCTTTTTGTTCTCACTTTAGGCCGGCAGCTCTACGGGAGAGACTTGAAGTCGGCTCTTTGATGTCCCTGGACCATGGCGGCGAGTTCCGGCGGTTCGAGCACCTCGACCGCGTCACCCCAAGCGTAGAGATGCCAGCACATCTCCAAGAGACCTGATGCCTTGAAGCGGATGGTGAGAGAACCGTCAGTGGCGGTCTCCGCCACCTGCAACGGGTGAAAGACGAACCGGCGCGCGCGATCCGCGGCCTCCGGTTTGAACCGCCAGACAACGTCGCTGTATTCGCGGTCATCCTGGTAGGACGCGAAGCCGCGGTTAGCGTGATCCTCAAGGTTGAAGCTATGCTGGGGATCAAAGGTTGAGGATAGAACGTCCGCTTCGAGAATGTCCTCGACACGGTAGTGTCGCATGCGGCCGTCATTCTTCGCGATGTCGAGAGCGACCAAGTAGCGTCGAAAGCCGAGGAGGAGACCGTGAGGGGCTACGGTGCGGGGGGAGGGCTTGGGATCGTT
>DASVQT010000003.1:0-24254 GCA_036388975.1 Allosphingosinicella sp.
TCCCCTTCAGGGGAGAGGGCTGGGGAGAGGGGGAGTCTGGGAAAGAACGACGAACGCCAGCGACTCGCAGATACGACTCCCCCTCTCCCAACCCTCTCCCCTGAAGGGGAGAGGGCTTTGTCACGCCGCCGCCTTCCTTTCCGGAGTCAGATAGGACAGCAGCTGCGAAAGCCGCTGCTTCAGCTCGTGGCGGGTCACGACCATGTCGACCATGCCGTGCTCCAGCAGATATTCCGCCCGCTGAAAGCCTTCGGGCAGCTTCTCGCGGATCGTCGATTCGATAACCCGCTGGCCCGCGAAACCGATGAGCGCGCCGGGCTCGGCGATGTGGAGGTCGCCGAGCATGGCATAGGATGCGGTGACGCCCCCCGTCGTCGGATCGGTAAGGACGACGATATAAGGAAGGCCTGCTTCCTTCAGCTCCGCAATGGCGACGGTGGTCTTGGGCATCTGCATGAGGGACAGGATGCCTTCCTGCATGCGAGCGCCGCCGGCCGCGGTGAAGATGACGTAGGCGCAGCGGTCGGCGATCGCCGCGCGGGCGCCCGCCACGAAGGCGGCGCCGACGCCCAGGCCCATCGATCCGCCCATGAAGGCGAAGTCCTGCACGCCCACCACGGCGCGCTGGCCGTCGATCGCGCCGCGCGCGTTCATCAGCGCGTCGGGCTCGCCGGTGGCGGTGCGGGCCGCCTTGATCCGATCCGTATAGCGCTTGGAATCGCGGAATTTCAGCGGATCCTCGCGAACCTGGGGCGGCGGCAGGATGGTGTAGCCCGGGTCCATCAGCTGATCGAAGCGGGTCCGCGGGCCGATGCGCCCATGGTGGTTGCAGCGCGGGCAGACGGAGAGATTTTCCTCCCATTCCTTGGTGAACACCATGGCGTCGCATTCCCGGCACTTGTGCCAGAGATTCTCCGGCGTTTCGCGCTTGGGCAGGAACGGAATGGAATTGCGGACGCGGTTCAGCCAGCTCATCGGGGGAGTCTCCTTGGCCGCGCGAATAGGACGGGGGAGCGGGGAGTGTCTAGGTGTGCGGAATGGTCCCTCGACCCGGGCTCTCGATATGCGCTGCGCGCTACTCGATCCCTGCTCGGGACGAACGGAGTGCGCGAGCCAGGCAGGACCGACAACACCGTTCGTCCCGAGCAGCCGTCGAGCCTGTCGAGGCGGCGGGTCGAGGGATAGTGCGCGGAGCTCTTAAAGCGTCGCTTCGATGGCCCGCGCCGCCTGGTCCGGATCCTCCGCCTCGGTGATCGGCCGCCCGATGACCAGCACCGAAGCCCCCGCATCGAGCGCCGCCCGGGGCGTTACCACCCTTTTCTGGTCCCCCACGGAGCCGCCGGCGGGGCGCACGCCCGGCACCACGAAGAAGCCGTCCGGCCAGGACTTGCGCGCGGCGCGGACTTCGGCGCCGGAGCAGACGACGCCGTCGAGGCCGGCCTCTCTCGCCAGCGCGGTCAGGCGCTGGACCTGGGCATGCGGATCGCCCTCGACTCCGATGGCGCGCAGGTCCTCGCCGTCGAGGCTGGTGAGAACCGTCACCGCCACCACCCTGGTGCCCGCGGGCGCCGCCGCCTTGGCATCCTCCATCATCGCCCGCCCGCCGGCGGCATGGACGGTGAGGATGGCGGGCTCCAGCGGGCGCAGCGCCTGGACGGCTTTGGCGACCGTGTTCGGAATGTCGTGGAGCTTGAGGTCGAGGAAGATGGGCAGGCCGAGGTCGGCCATCCCCCGGATGCCCTGGCGGCCGTTGGCGCAGAAGAATTCGAGGCCGAGCTTCAACCCGCCAACATGGCGCTTCACCTTCTGCGCGATCAGCCTGGCACGCTCCAGGTCCGGCGTATCGATGGCGACGAAGATCGGGCTCCCGCTCACGCGGGCCAGACCTTCTGGTCCGTGGCGAGCCGCTCTTCCTCGCTGCGCGGCGGCACTGGCGCGGCGACGTTGGTGGCGGGCGCGCCCGGCGCATTGGCGACCACGACCGGCCCGGCCGCCTCGATGCGGCGCTTCAGCGACCAGATCCGGCCGCGCAGCACGAGGAATGTCGGCAAAAAGCCGAGCAGAAAGGCGAGAAGGACGAGCACGGGAAGCTTGGCGTCCATCTGGAGCCCGCCCCACAGGTTGAGCGTGACCTGCGTCCAGTTCGCCTTGGCGAACAGCACCAGCACGATCGCGAGCACGACCCAGAACAGGGTTTTGAGAAACTGCATGGCGCTCTACCTCCCCCAAAACGCTTGAAACGTCCAGCCTCCCTCAGCCGATCTCCCGCTCCAGCTCTTCGAACAAGGGCGCGATGCCGGTGAGGCGCGGCTTTTCCTCGGCGAGGATGGCCCGGAATGCGGAGCGCTTCAGCGCCTCGGCGTCGAAAGCGGCGCCCGCCCCGCCGCCGCCGGCGATCGTGGAAAGCAGGATGTCGACCAGCCGGTCTGCGCCGTGGAGGCGGCCCCACAGATAATCGTTCTCGCGCCAGGCGCGGCTGAAAAAGGCGCCGAAGCTGTTGAAGTGGATGCCCTTCAGCGTCGCCGCGGTGCCGGCGCGGATCGCCGTCGCATCTTCGGGCGAAATGCGGTCGACCTTGATCGGATCATATTCGTCATGCCCGTCCTCCTGGAGAAGGGGAAAGGTCGCGATGTCGTAAAACGGGAAGCCGAGATAGGCGACGACCAGCGGCTTGCGCTCGGCGCGGCTCATGCCGGCAAGCGCCTCGGCAATGCGGGCGTCTGCCTCCGCGTCGAGCGCGTGCAGCCCCAGGCGCTCGGCGAGGCGGGCGAGGGCGGCTTCTTCTTCGCCCGGCGCATAAGGCTCGGCCTCGAGCGCCGAAGCGGCGCGGTAGCGGCCGATCAGTTCGTCGAACAAGCGGCGCAGGTCCGGCGCCCCGCCGCCGAGCTGGCGCGACAGGAAGCGCAGGCGGCGGATGCGGAAGGCCACGTCGAAGCGGCGGAGGAATTCGATCGCCTCCTTGCGGGTGCCGCCGGCGGTGAAGGCGTCGTCGGCGGCGGCGCCGGTGCCGCGCACCGAGGCCCAGATGGCGCGCCGCGCGGTCCGCTCGCTGGCCGCGCCGGAGGTGCGGCAAAGGTGGCGGATCGTTTTTTCCACGACTCGGGAAAGCTTCAACTGCCCGTAAGCGGCATAAGCGAAGCCGGCCTGGCGCGCGGCGACGAGATGCGCCCGCCCGCGCCAGTCGGCGAGCCGCTCGGCTGTCGGCGCCAGGAGGAAAAAGGCGCCGCCGAACGCCCGCCCGATCGCGGACTCCACCTGCGGCCGAATCGCCTCCAGGATGCGGTTCATCCGGCGGATGCGGGCGGAGCGCGCCTCGATCGCTTCCAGATTGTCGCGGATCGGCTGTTCGCGCGGAATGTCGGACAGGGCGCCGAAGATGGTCGCGAAAAAGCCGGGCATGTCCGCGCTCGCCGCCGGGCCGGTCTTGAAGCTGCGCATGCCGGGCTTGGGATCGAGATACACGAAGCGCCGATCGACCTCGCGCCGCGCGGGGCGGTTCTGGAGCGCGGAGATGGCGGCGTGGAACGGCGCGTTGGCGAGGATCGCGCCGTCGATCAGCACCACCTTCTCCGCCTCCGCCGCAGGCCGCTGCAGGGCGCGTTCCAGAAAGGCGCCGCGGCCCGGCCATTCCGCCTCCCGCACCGCGAGCGCCGCGTCGAGTTCGGCGACGCTGAACGGGGGAAAGGCGCCGGGAAAGCTCGCCGTCGCCCGCGCCGCGAAGACGAGTTCGGGAACGGGCGCGAGGCGGCCGCCGCCCTCGCTCCGGAACGAGATGGTCAGGCGGTGCTCGGTTTCGAGCACTTCGGGCGGCGAGTTGAGCCGGAGGCGCTGCGGAAAGCCGTGAAAGTCGGTCACGGTGACCGAAAGGTCGAGCGGGTGGCCGGGCGGGAGGAGGGGGGCGCCCGTGCCTTCGCGCCGCATCGCTTCGAGCGCATCGAGCAGGATGTCGGTGAAGCCCGTTCCGCCGAAGGGCGGCGCGAACCAGCGGGCGCGCACGAAGTTCGCCACCTTGGCGCGGATTTCGCCGCGCAGCGCCGCGTCGCCGCTTTCCTCCTCGCCCGCGCCGTGGCGCCGCCCGGACAGCGCCCAGGCGATGGGAAGCGCGGCATTCTTGGCGAAGCGCGAAAAGCGCCCCACTTCCGGATCGAGCAGCCGGTCGACGTCGGCCGCGTCGAGCCACAAATCGGTGAGCGGCTCGATCGAGCTTCCCGTCGCGATGGCGTCCGCGAGGAAGACGGCGTTGATCCCGCCCGCGCTCGCCCCGGCGAGAATGTCGGCCAGGACCCGGACGGACACGCCGGCTTCCGCGGCGGCGCGTTCGAGAATGGAGTGGTAGACGCCTTCCGTGCCCGCCGGAGCCGCCGCCCCGTCGCCGTGAAAGGCGGCGCTGGCCCGCAGGAGGTGCCAGATTTCGCGCGTGATGCCGTGCATGTAGACGGCGAGGCTGACGCCGCCATAGCAGATGAGGGCGAGCCTGAGCTCCTTGTCGCGCATCGCCGGCACGCTGGCAGGGCGGCGCGCCCGTGTCGAGCGAGGCGCGCTATCTTTCGCAAAAACGCCGCGCTAAGACCCGCTTCAAGTTTACCCCTCTCGGTCGGATCGAAGTTCCAGTGCCCGCCCGGCGTTTCGCCCTCATCGCCCTGTTCCTCCTCGTTCTCGCCGCCGGCATCGTCTGGGCGGCGTCCAGGGTGCGCGTCGTCGGCCCGTCCGAAGCCGGCCCCGAAGCGGCCGCCGAAGTGACGGCGCGCAACGGCTTCGAAGCCGAAATAGCGGAGCGCGCCAAGGCGCCGTCCACCGTCGATTATCGCCGCCTCGACGAGCGCCTCCGCCGCCTCGCCGAGCGCCCGACAATGGTCGGCCTCGCGGTCGGCGTGATCGAAAATGGCGAAATCCGCTTCCTGCAGGGCTACGGCACGACGGCGTCCGACAATCAGGAGCCGGTGTCGGTCGACACCGTGTTCCGCTGGGCCTCCCTTTCCAAGGGCGTCGCGGGCGACATGGTCGCGCTCCTCGCGCAGGACGGCAAGCTGTCGCTGCGCGATCCCGTCGGCCGCTGGGCGAGTTCGCTCCGCCTCCCGAACGGCGCCGAGCAGATTGCGTCGCTCGAAGACGTGCTGTCGCACCGCCTCGGCCTCGCCGGACACGCGCAGGATTCGAAGCTCGAGGACAATATGGACCCGCGCTTCCTGCGCTCCAGCCTCGCGACGCTGAACCCGATCTGCCCGCCGGCCAATTGCCATGCCTATCAGAACGTCGCCTTCGACGCCGCGTCCGAAGTCGTCGAGCGGGTGACGGGACAGCCTTATCGCGACGTCGTGCGCGAGCGCCTGTTCGCGCCGCTCGGCATGAACTCGGCGAGCATGACTCGGGCCGAGCTGATGGCGGCGCGCAGCTGGGCGCGGGGACATGCCGGCGGCCGGTCGAGCCGTCCGATCGACATTGCCGAGCCATATTACCGCGTGCCGGCCGCGGGCGGGGTCAACAGCTCGATCAAGGACCTGACCTTGTGGATGCGCGCCCAGATGGGCCTCGCGCCGGACGTCCTGTCGCCCCAGCTTCTCCAGGCCGTCCAGCGGCCGCTCGTGCCGACGCCCGGCGAGAACCGCCGAAAGCGCAAATATGCCGAGCGCATCGGCAATTCGGCCTACGGCCTCGGCTGGCGCAGCTACGATTATGCGGGCCGCCGCGTCGTCGGCCACCATGGCGGCGTGCGCGGCTACCGTTCGCTCATCATGTTCGATCCGGAGCGCAAGTCCGGCGTCGTCGCCTTGTGGAACTCGTCCGCCTCGCAGCCCAACGGGATCGAGTTCGAAGTCATGGACATGATCTACGGCCTCCCGTTCCGCGACTGGATGGAACTGGACACCGCCCCGGGCGCCGCCGCCCCCGCGCCCGCCGCCGCGGAAGAGAATGAAGCCGGCAACGTGACCGCAAACGTGACGGCAAACGCGCAATAAACGGGCGCAGCGCGGGCCCCGGCTTGGTGCCAGATCGAAACCGCTAGCCCTGAGCCTGTCGAAGGGCGGGTTGCAGGGCGCTGAGCGGGCGAACCGGGCTTCGACAAGCTCAGCCCTGGCGGATAGTTGTCATCCCGAAGTTCCCGCCGCCAACTCCAGCTCGGCCCAGATCGGCAGGTGATCCGAAGCCTTTCGCGCCGAGGGCGAGGCATGCGCCCCGCTCGCCACCACGCTCAAATCGCGAGAAACCATGATCCGGTCGAGCTGCGCGATCGGGCGCCGGGCGTGGAAGCTCCGTCCGCAATCGGCGAAGACGTGCTGGGCGGAGAAATCGCGAAGGCAGCCGCCGCGCACGCTCCATTCGTTCAAGTCGCCCATCATCACGGTCGGCGGCTCGCCGGTGCGGGCGGCGAGATGGGCGAGGATCGCTCCGGCCTGCCGCCGCCGCCACAGGCCCGACAGATCCAGATGCATGCCGACGACGCGCAGGTCCCGCCCGTCCACCTTCACGTCCGCCAGCACGGCGCCGCGCGGCTCCAGCGAGGGGAGGTGGACCAGCTCCTTGTCGACGATCTCGACATGCTTCTTCACCAGAAGGGCGTTGCCGTGCCAGCCGATGCTTCCGGCGCGCGCGTCGAGCGGCACCGGCTTGTAGTCGCTATGCTCGTCGATCAGGTGAAAGGGGAGGGCGGACGCGCGCGATCCGAAGCGCCGGTCCGCTTCCTGGAGGGCGATCACGTCGGCGTCGAGCTCGTTCAGAACGTCGATCGTCCGCTCGGGCCGCCGCCGCCGGTCGGTCCCGATCGCCTTTCTCATATTGTAGCTCGCGACGCGGATCATCGCGCCGATCCATGTCGGGCGAGTCCGCGCCGCGCAAGCTTTAGGCTCCCCGCGCGCCTCAAGCGCGCCGCCTCAATGGCCCTTGCGGTCGGTGATCTTGCCGATCTGGCGGTCGAGCGCGGCCGCGGCCTTCTTGGCGGCGCCGAGTACGGCGCGCTGCACGTCCGGCCCGTTGTCGTGGACGGCGACCGGCTGGAGGCCGTTCAAGCGCGCTTCCAGCGACGCGCGCAGGTCCGAGCCGCCGCCGCGCGGCCCGTTCACGTCCGACACGTGCACTTCGACATGGGTGACCCGCTCCTCGAAGCGGGCGAGCCGCTGGCGGATCTGCTCCTCGAGCCGGTCGTCCCGCTCGGTGCTGCTTTCGATCTGGTTGTCGGTGTGGATCTGGATGAACACTCGAAACTCTCCTTGGCACTCCCCTGGTGAATGCCAAGGGAGGGCCTTGGTTCCTCCCCGCGCGCGCAGCTCGGGGGAAGGGCATGCGTTTCCGCGGCACCCAGGCCCAATGGTGCCGAAAGCAACAAGCGCGCCAGGGCTGAGCCTGTGGAAGCCCGGGTCGCCGCGCGCCGCAATCCGCCCTTCGACAGGCTCAGGGCGAGCGGTTTTTCCCGTCTCGACGGCTGCTTCTCCCCTTGCCGTGTTCACGTTTCATTCGCTAACGTCCGCCCATGGCGAAACCGCGCACACGTTATGTCTGCCAGGCCTGCGGCTCCGCGCAGAGCCGCTGGGTCGGGCAATGTCCGGACTGTTCCGAATGGAACACGCTCGTCGAGGATGCCGGCGCGGTGGTCACGCCCTTCGCGGCGCGGCACAATCTGCGCGGCGGCGGGCGGACGATCCAGCTCGTCGGGCTGGATGCCGAAGTGGCGCTGCCGCCGCGCATGTCGACCGGCATTGCCGAACTCGACCGGGCGCTGGGCGGCGGCCTCGTCGCGGGCTCGGCGACCCTGATCGGCGGCGATCCCGGCATCGGCAAGTCGACCTTGCTCCTCCAGGCTGCTGCCAAGATCGCCTCGCAAGGCCTTGGCGTCGCTTATATCTCCGGCGAGGAAGCGGCCGACCAGGTGCGCCTGCGCGCCCGCCGCCTCGGCCTCGGCGCCGCCCCGCTCCAGCTCGCTGCCGCAACCTCCGTGCGCGACATATTGACGACGCTCGGCGGCGCCGCGCCGCCGGCCCTGCTCGTCATCGATTCCATCCAGACCATGCATTCGGACCTGATCGAGGGCGCGCCGGGGACGGTCAGCCAGGTCCGCGCCTCCGCCCACGAGCTCATCCGCTTCGCCAAGGAGACGGGCTGCGCGGTGGTCCTCGTCGGCCACGTCACCAAGGACGGCGCGATCGCCGGCCCGCGGGTTCTCGAACATATGGTCGATACCGTGCTGAGCTTCGAAGGGGAGCGCAGCCACCAGTACCGCATTCTGCGCGCCGCCAAGAACCGCTTCGGCGGCACGGACGAGATCGGCGTCTTCGCCATGGCCGAGGAAGGGCTGACCGAAGTCGCCAATCCGTCCGCTTTGTTCCTCACAGAGCGGGGCGAGGCGGTGGCCGGTGCCGTCGTCTTTCCGGCGCTCGAGGGCACGCGGCCCGTTCTGGTCGAGATCCAGGCGCTCACCGTCCGCCTCGCCAGCGGCGCCACGCCGCGCCGCGCCGTCGTCGGCTGGGATTCGGGCCGTCTCGCCATGATCCTCGCCGTTCTGGAAGCGCGCTGCGGCCTCAGCTTCTCGACCGCGGAAGTCTATCTGAACGTCGCCGGCGGCTACCGGATCAGCGATCCCGCCGCCGATCTCGCCGTCGCCGCCGCCCTGGTCTCCGCATTGTCGGAGCGGCCGGTGCCGGCGGAGAGCGTGACGTTCGGGGAGGTGGCCCTTTCCGGCGAACTTCGCCCGGTGGCCCACGGCGCCCTCCGCCTCAAGGAATCCGGCAAGCTCGGCTTCACGCGCGCCCTCGTGCCGGCCTCGCTCGGCGGCGAAAAGAGCGGCATGGCCCTGACCGGCTTCCGCACCCTCGGCCAACTCGTCGATCACATGCTGGGCAAGTAAGTTCCTCCCCGCGCGACGCGGGGGAAGGGGGACCACCCGAAGGGTGGTGGAGGGGTAGAAGGCGGAGGACTCCGGCCTTTCCGGCGCGAACCTCCCAGACCGGCGCCATCTACCCCTCCACCATACTGCGTATGGTCCCCCTTTCCACCCTGCGGATGGGGAGGAAAACACCGCGCTTCCCCTCGGCCCCGCCTTCCGTTAGCAACCGCAGCATGACCGCACTCGATGTCATCACCCTTCTTCTCGTCGGCGGCGGGCTCGTGCTCGGGCTGATGCGCGGCTTCGTGGCCGAGATCATCGCGCTCGCATCCTGGGTGGTCGCCATCGCCGCGCTCAAGATCCTCCACACGCCGGTCACGGGCGCGCTGGAAGGAACGGTGGGGAGCTGGGCGGGCGCGGCGGTGCTCGCCTTCGCGCTCATCTTCGGCATCGTGTTCATCACCGGCAAGCTCCTCGCCTGGAAGCTGGGCGGCGCGGCCAAGCGCTCCGTCATCGGGCCGGTGGACCGGGTCCTCGGCGGCGGCTTCGGCGCCTTGAAGGGCCTGATCGTCGCGACCTTGCTCTATCTCGGCGCCAACCTCGTCTACGACATCTGGGCGGGGCGGCAGGCGCCGCGGCCGGCCTGGATGGCGGACAGCCGCACCTATCCCCTGCTCAACGCCAGCGGCCGCGCGATCGTCGATTTCGTCGAATGGCGCCGCGGCCCCGCGCCGGCCGCCGACGGCGACGCCGAGACGGGGGACGACAACACGATCGGGAACGGCGCCCGGACGACGCCGTGATCCGCCTCCACGACACCATGGCGCGCGAAAAGCGCGTCTTCGAGCCCGCCGATCCCGCCCGCGTCACCATGTATGTGTGCGGCCCGACGGTCTACAACCGAGCCCATATCGGCAATGCCCGCCCCGCCGTCGTGTTCGACGTGCTCGCCCGCCTGCTCCGCCACAGCTACGGCGAGGAGGCCTTGGTCTACGCCCGCAACGTCACCGACGTCGACGACAAGATCATCGACGCCGCGCGGGACGAGGGCGTCGATCCTTCGGTGATCACCGCCCGCTACGAGGATTTCTACCTCGCCGACATGGGCGCGCTCGGCGTCCGCCCGCCGACCATCGCGCCGCGCGCCACCGCCCATATCGAGAACATGGTCGCCATGATCGCGCGGCTGGTCGAGGCCGGCCATGCCTATGAAGCGGACGGCCACGTCCTTTTCAACGTGCCCTCCGACCCCGGCTACGGCGCGCTCGGCCGCCGCGACCGCGACGCCATGATCGCCGGCGCCCGAGTCGAGGTCGCGAGCTACAAGAAGGACCCCGCCGACTTCGTCCTTTGGAAGCCGTCCGAGCCGCACGTCATCGGCTGGGACTCGCCCTGGGGCCGCGGCCGGCCCGGCTGGCACATCGAATGCTCGGCCATGATCGAGCGGCATCTCGGCGAGACGATCGACATCCACGCCGGCGGGCTCGACCTCATCTTCCCGCACCACGAAAACGAGCTCGCCCAGAGCCGCTGCGCCCACCAGGGCGCGCCGCTCGCCCGCTATTGGGTTCACAACGGCTTCCTCTCCATGGCCGGCGCCGAGAAGATGTCGAAAAGCCTCGGCAACGTGGTGACGGTCGGCGACCTGCTGGAGCAGGGGCACAAGGGCGAGACCCTGCGCTTCGCCTTGCTCTCCGCCCATTACCGCCAGCCGCTCGACTGGTCCGCGCAGCTCGTCACCCAGTCCAAGGCGACGCTCGATCGCCTTTACCGTGCCGCCGGGGAGGCGGAAGCGGGCGAGATCGACGCGGGCGTCCTCGACGCGCTTGCCGACGACCTCAACACCCCTCTCGCCGTTTCGCGCCTGTCCGCCATCGAGGATGCGGGCGTGCTCAGGGCCTCGGCCAATCTCCTCGGCCTCCTCGGCGACACTGCCGCGACCTGGTTCCAGGGCGAAGGCGACACTCGCATCGACGCCCTCGTCGCCGCCCGCACCGCCGCCAAGAAGAACCGCGACTTCGCCCAAGCCGACCGCATCCGCGCCGACCTCGCCGCGCAAGGCGTGCTCCTCGAAGACAGCCCCGCCGGCACCACCTGGCGCAGAGCCTGAAATCCTCCCCGCGCGAAGCGGGGGGAGGGGGACCACCCGAAGGGTGGTGGAGGGGTAGAAGGCGGAGGAACCGACCGTTTCGCGCCAGAACCTCCTGCACCTGCGTCCGCTACCCCGATGGGAGGAACTCGAAGCCTTGACCATTAGGCTTTGCCCGTCTTCAACCGAGCCCATGGCTCCGCACCCGCTCCGGACGGCAATTCCCCTCCGCCCCGGCCGCGACCTCGCCGCCAAAGGTGACAAAGGCGACAAGATTCCTCCCGTCTCGCCATCAACATTGTCGCTTTCCGCCGCTATGGGCGTCCCCGTGACCACGACCCTCTACAATCGCGACATCCTGCGACTCGCCGCGTCCATTCCCCATCTCGGACGGCTAGAGCGCCCGGGCGGAAGCGCGATCAAGTCCTCGCCGGTCTGCGGCAGCACGGTCGCGGTGGACGTCGCGCTGGACGGGGAGGGGAGGGTCGCCGCCCTTGCCCAGGACGTGAAAGCCTGCGCCCTCGGCCAGGCTTCGGCGTCGCTCATGGGCGCCCATGCGATCGGCCGCGCGCCGGCCGAACTGGCCGAAGCCCGCGACTTGCTCGCGACCTATCTGAAGAAGGAGCGGGACGATCCGGGCAATTGGCCGGGCCTCGCCATCTTCGCCGAAGCGCGCCCTTATGCTGCGCGCCACGCCTCCATCCTCCTCGCCTTCGAAGCCGCGGCCGAAGCGGCGGCAAAGGCGGCGGCCAAGGATCCGGGGCGATGAGCGGGGAAGCCGCGCACACCACCGCGCTCCTGCTGCGCGACGCCGTCGTCATGCTCGGCGCGGCCATGGCCTTCGTGATGCTGTTCCGCCGCCTCGGTCTCGGCGCCGTGCTCGGCTATCTCGTCGCCGGCGCCGTCGTCGGTCCGGACGGCCTCGGCTTGATAAGCGCGCCGGGCGGAATGCTGCACATCGCCGATTTCGGAATTGTGCTCCTTCTCTTCCTCGTCGGGCTGGAGCTCAATCCGAGCCGCCTCCTGCGCCTGCGCCGCGACATATTCGGCCTCGGCTTCTTCCAGGTGGCGGTGAGCGGCATCGCCATTTCAGCCTTGATCTGGGGCGTCGCCGGCTTCAGCCCCGCCGCCGCGCTCGCCATCGGCCTGCCGCTCGCTTTGTCCTCGACCGCGCAGGTCCTGCCGAGCCTTCGCGCCTCCGGCGAGATCAACACCCGTCCCGGCGAGCGCGCTTTCTCGATCCTGCTTTTCCAGGATCTTTCCATCGTGCCGCTGATCACGATCATCGCCGCACTGTCGCGCGCGCCGGCCGATCCCTCGACTCCGCCCGGCTGGCAGCTCGCCGTCTACACGGTCGCCGCCATCGTCGGGCTCGTCGTCGTCGGCCATTTCGTCATCAACCCGCTTTTCCGCCTCGTCGGGCGGATCAGCGAGCGCGAACTCTTCATCGTCGCCGGCCTGTTCATCGTCCTCGCCAGCGCCGCCGTCATGGAAGCGCTGCATCTCTCCACCGCGCTCGGCGCCTTTATCGCCGGCGTGATGCTCGCCGATTCGCCCTACCGGCACGAACTCGAAGCGGACATCGATCCGTTCCGCTCCATCCTGCTCGGCCTGTTCTTCGTCTCGATCGGCATGATGCTGGACTTGGACGCCATCGTCGAAAACCCGCTGTTCGTGATCGGCATGGCGGCGGCGCTGATCGTCATCAAGGCGGCCGCGCTGTTCGGCATCGCCCGCATTTCCGGCGTCGAGACTCGCCGGGCCGTGAAACTCGGCCTGCTCCTCAGCCAGGGCGGCGAATTCGCCTTCGTCCTGTTCGCCGCCGCCCAGCGCGCCGTCTTGATCGAAGCGGAGGCGGCGAGCCTGTTCGGCGCCATCGTCACCCTTTCCATGGCGACCACGCCCTTCCTGATGATGCTGAACGACAAGCTCGACCGCCGCGCGGCGCTGCGCGCCCCCGTCGATCTCGACGGGCCCGAAGAGTCGCCGACGACCCGCGCGGTGGTCGTCGGCTACGGCCGCTTCGGCCAGACCGTGTCGCAGATCATGATGGCCAAGGGCATCGGCGTCACTTTGATCGACTCCAAGCCCAGCCAGATCGAGCTGTCCGGCACGTTCGGAATGAAGGTCTATTATGGCGACGGCACCCGCCTCGATCTGCTCCGCCTCGCCGGCGCCGCCGAAGCGGAGGCGATTCTCTTCTGCCAGGACGACGGCACCCCCATGCCCGCCCGCCGGATCGAGCAGATCCTCGAAGCCTTTCCTCAGGCCCGGGTCTTCGTCCGCGCCTACGACCGGCGCCATTATATGGAGCTCGCCCATCTCGACCTCGCCTGCGTCATTCGCGAGGTGTTCGAATCGGCCGTGTGCATGGGCCGCGAAGCCCTGCTCGCCCTCGGCATCGACGGCGAGGAAGCGGAGCGGGTCGTGACCGACTATCGCGACCGCGACCGGCAGCGCCTGGAGGTGCAGTCGAGCTCGGGGGACATCAGGGCGCTGCGCGAATTGATCTACGGCCCCGACAACCAGATCGAGGACGCTCAGCCGAGCTCCGACGACAAAAAGGCTTCGACCTCTCCCGGCTCGACGCCGTGATCCACATAAGCCTCGCCGATGCCGCGGGCGAGGATGAAGGGCACGCGCCCGCCCGCCGCCTTCTTGTCGGAGCGCATATGTTCGACCAGCGCAGCGGGCGTGCCGATGTCGAGCCGCGTCGGAAGGCCCGAGGCGGCGAGATGCGTGTCCACCCGCCCGGCATCGGCCGGCGCGCAGAGCCCGCGGCGTGCCGAAAAGCGAAAGGCGAGCGCCATGCCGAGCGCCACCGCCTCGCCGTGGAGCAGCCGGTCCGAAAAGCCCGTCTCGGCCTCCAGCGCATGGCCGAACGTATGCCCGAGATTGAGCAAGGCGCGGCGGCCGGTCGTCTCGCGCTCGTCCTCCGCCACGATCCCCGCCTTGGCACGGACGCACGCCTCGATGGCGTGGAGCCGGGCGCCCGTGTCGCCGCCGAGCAGGTCCGCGCCATGCGCTTCGCACCAGGCGAAGAACGCCGGATCGCCGATCAGCCCGTATTTCACCACCTCCGCATAACCGGCGCGAAGCTCGCGCTCCGGCAGCGTGTTCAGCGTCGCCGGATCGATCAGCACCAATGCGGGCTGGTGAAAGGCGCCGACGAGGTTCTTCCCCGCCGGCACGTTGATCGCCGTCTTGCCGCCGACCGAGGAATCGACCTGCGCCAGCAAGGTCGTCGGCACCTGCACGTAGGAACAGCCGCGCTTCAGCAGCGACGCGGCGAAGCCGGCCAGGTCGCCGACCATGCCGCCGCCGAACGCCAGAACCGTGTCCGAACGCTCGATGCCGAGCGCGAGCAGCCGGTCGAGCACATGGGACAGGCCGTCCCAGCTCTTGCTGCCCTCGCCGGGCGGCACGGAGACGACGTCGAGCGTCACGCCGGCAAGAGCCGCGCGGAGGCGGTCGCCCTGCGCCGCCCAGACATTGTCGTCCGTGACCACCGCCAGCCGCTCGCCGCGGACCCGCTTGCCGAGCAGCGCCCGCGCCTGCCCGAGCACGCCTTCGCCGATCCAGACGTCGTAGCTCCGGGCGCCGAGCGCCACCTCCACCCGTTTCATTTCCCTTGGCTCTCCCGCGCCGCCAACGCCTTCACGATCCGCTCCACCACTTCCTCGTGCGGCACAGGCTCGGTCGTCACTCTCAGATGCGCCTGCGCGTAGACCGGGTTCCGCCGCGCCGCGAGCTCTTCGAGCACGTGCTCGGGCTCGCGGCCCCGAAGCAGCGGGCGCGTGTCGCGCCGCACCACCCGCGCCGCGAGCGTCGCCACGTCCGCATCCAGCCAGACCGCGGTGCAGCGTTCCAGGATCAGCGCCCGCGTCGCTTCGTGCATGAAGGCGCCGCCGCCGGTTGCGATCACCTTGAGCGGCCCGTCGATGAGCCGCGCGATGACCCGGCGCTCGCCGTCGCGGAATGCGGGCTCGCCGAAGCGGTCGAAGATTTCGGAAATGCTGTGGTCCGCCGCCCGCTCGATCTCCTCGTCGGCGTCGACGAACGGCAGCCCCAGGCGGCGGGCGAGGCGTTTCCCGACCGTGGATTTGCCCGCGCCCATCAGGCCGATGAGCACGATCGAGCGGCTCGGCCTGTATCCGGGGGCGGGAAGGGCATTCTCCATGAAGGCGGGGGCTATACATAGGCCGGGCTGGTCGGGCAAAAGGCGCGCCATGCGCAGATATTCCAGCCTGTCTCCGATGCCGCGGCGGCGCCGATCGCCGCTTCCCGCGATTCTCCTCATCCTGCTTGTGGCCCTGATCGGGCTCCTCGTCTGGCTGTCGACGGTGGATACCGAAGTGCCGCTCAGGACGATGGAGCAGGACGTTACCAATGCGGCGCTGGCGAAATAGGCTTCTGCTCGTCGCGGGCGTTTCGGCGCTTGCCGCGGCGATCCCGGCGCTCGGGCAGGACACGCCCGAATCGCTGCTGCCGCCCGGCTTCGGCGATCCCGACGCGCCCGCGCCCAAGCAGGAGCCGGCCGAGCCCAAGTCCGCGGAGCCCTCTGCGGACGAGCCGGGCAATGCCGCCCAGCCCGACGGCCCGGTGCGCGTGCCCTCGTCGGCGCGCGAGGACCTGCCGGACGTGACCGATTCGGCCGCCGAGGACCTTCGCGAGCTTCGCCCGACGCGCCCGACCTACACGCTCGACGTTCCCGCCGAGCTCGCCCGCCCCGTGGACGTCGTCGGCGTCCTCGACGAGCCCAATTGGGGCCTCGGCCCGAACGCCTTCGGCACCGCGCGCGGCGCTTATCTCGCCAGCCTGATGCGGCAGCTCGAAGCGCCGCTGCCGTCGCGCTGGCAGTCCATGCTGCTGCGCCGCGCGCTCATGTCCCGCATTCCGGCGCCCGCCGGCGTGGACCCGGTGGACTGGGTCGCGCAGCGCGCCGCTTTGCTGCTGCGCATGGGCGAGGCCGATGCGGCGCGCGCGCTCGTCCAGTCGGTGGACGTGGTCAATTTCACGCCCTTGATGATCCAGGTCGGCCTCGACACCGCGCTTGCGACCGGCGATCCGGCGGCGCTCTGCCCTCTCGTGCAGCCCGGCCGGGCACTCGGCGACCAGCCGGTCTGGCGCATGGCGGACGCGATCTGCGCTGCGCTCGCGGGCGAGGCGGCGCGGGCGAGCGAGGCGATCGACCGGGTGCGCGGCAGCGGCGCCGCCTCGGGCGCCGACCTTCTTTTGGCCGAAAAGGTGGTCGGCGCCGGCACCGACACGCGCCGCGCCGTCAGCGTCGAATGGGACGAGGTGGACCAGCTGACGCCGTGGCGCTTCGGCCTCGCGGCGGCGACCGGCATGGCCATTCCCCAGCCGCTGGTGCGCGGATCGAACCTCCGCATGCAGGCCTGGCTGGCCCGCGCCCCGATGGTGCCGGTCGCGCAGCGGGTCGAGCCCGCCTTTGCCGCCGCGGCATTGGGGGTCTTCTCGAACAACGCGCTCGTCGAGCTCTACAGCCTCGCCTTCGACGCGGAGAATGAGGACGAGGTGGCGAACACGCCCTACGGCCGCCTCCGCCTCGCCTACACGCACCAGAATGAAGGCGAGCGCATTCGCGCGCTGCGCGACCTGTGGGACGATGGCGACGGCGGCGTGCAGCGCTACGGCCGCCGGGTCCTCACCGCCCGCGCCGCCGCGCTGATCCGCCCCTCGGCCGAGCGCGCCGAGGATGCGGAGGAACTCATCGCCGCCATGCTCAGCGCCGGGCTGGATGCCGAGGCCGGGCGCTGGGCGGACGTCGTCGCGGCGAACGACACGGATCCGCTCGCCGCCGCCTTGCTCGCGGTCGGCGCGCGCCAGGCGCCCGGCGCCGCGGGAGACGTGATCGAAGCCTTCCAGGCCGCCGACGACAGCCGCGACGACCGCCGCACCCAGATGCTGGTCGCCGCGCTCGCCGGGCTCGACCGGCTTCCGGCGGACGAGGCCTCGTCCTGGGCGGCCGACCTCAGGATGCCGATCGGCCGCGAGGACGGGTGGACGCGCGCGCTCGACGACGCGATCCGCGCCCGCCACACCGGCACCGTCGCCCTGCTCGCCGCCGTCGGCATGCAGGCGGGCGATTGGGAGCGCGTGCCGGCGACCCACCTGTACCGGATCACGCGGGCGCTGCGGCTGGTCGGCATGGAATTTGAAGCGCGCATGGTCGCGGCCGAAGCGCTGAGCCGGCTGTGAGCGGCGGCGAGGACGGCCGTCTAATCGCGGCCTTCCTCGAAATGATGGCGGCCGAGGCCGGCGCCGCGCGCAACACCCTGCTTGCCTACGAGCGCGACTTGCGCGGCGCGTCGGAACGGCTCGGCGGCGACCTGTCCGCCGCCTCGCCCGAGCGGATCGAAAGCCTGGCGGAGGCCTGGCGCCCGCTGAAGCGCGCCACCGTTGCGCGCAAGGCCGCCGCTCTGCGCCGCTTCTTCGGCTTCCTCCACGACGAGGGCCTGCGCGCCGACGACCCCTCCGCCGCCCTCCCGCGTCCCGCCGCCGAGCGGCCGCTTCCGAAGGTGCTCGACCGCGCCGCCGTCGACCGCCTGTTCGCCGAAATCGAGCGCCGCAAGGAGGAAGGCGGCCCCGAAGCGCTTCGCCTTTCCGCTTTGATCGAGCTGCTCTACGGCTCCGGGCTGCGCGCCACCGAGCTCGTGTCGCTGCCGCGAAACGCCATCTCTCCGGATCGCCCCTTCATCATTTTGAAGGGCAAGGGCGGGCGCGAGCGGCTGGTGCCGATCTCCGACCGCGCCCGCGCCGCCGTCGCCGAATGGTCGGCGCTCGTGCCGCGCGACCAGCCCTTTCTCTTCCCGTCCGGCAAGAAGCATTTGAGCCGGGTTCGCCTGTACCAGCTCGTCCAGGAGCTGGCCGCAGCCGCCGGCATTCCGCCCGAGCGGATCAGTCCGCACGTCCTTCGCCACGCCTTTGCGACCCACCTGCTCGAAGGCGGCGCCGATCTCCGCGCCCTCCAGATGCTGCTCGGCCATGCCGACATCGCGACCACCCAGATCTACACCCATGTCGACAGCCGGCGCCTCATCGATCTCGTCAACCAGCGCCATCCGCTCGCCGACGCGAAGCCGCGGGGGCGTCCACGCGCTGCCACGCGCGTTGACGCGCCGGACGCGGCGTCCTAACCGGCGCGCTCCATGGCCACCTTCCTCGATTTCGAAAAACCGATCGCCGAGCTCGAAGCGCGCGTTTCCGAGCTGCGCGAAACCGCGTCTGCCGGAGAGATCAACATCGAGGCGGAGATCGACCGGCTCGAGGCCAAGGCCGAGCGGCTCCTGCGCGAAACATACACGCGCCTCACGCCCTGGCAGAAGACGCAGGTCGCGCGCCACCCGGAGCGGCCGCACTTCAAGGACTATGTATCCGCCCTCGTCGAGGACTTCGTGCCGCTCGCCGGCGACCGCAATTTCGGCGACGACCAGGCGATCATCGGCGGCCTCGGGCGTTTCCGCGGCCGCAAGGTCATGCTGATCGGCCACGAGAAGGGCGACGACACGGCCAGCCGGCTGCGCCACAATTTCGGAATGGCCAAGCCCGAAGGCTATCGCAAGGCGATCCGGCTGATGGATCTCGCCGATCGCTTCCAGATTCCCGTCCTTTCGCTGGTCGACACGTCCGGAGCCTTTCCGGGCGTCCAGGCCGAGGAGCGCGGGCAGGCGGAAGCCATTGCCCGCTCGACCGAAAAGTGCCTGTCGCTGCGCGTGCCGCTGGTCGCCGCCATCGTGGGAGAGGGCGGCTCCGGCGGCGCCATCGCCATCGCGGCCGCAAATCGCGTGCTGATGCTGGAGCACAGCGTTTATTCGGTCATTTCGCCCGAAGGCTGCGCCTCGATCCTGTGGCGCACCGCCGAGCGGGCCGCGGATGCGGCCGAGGCGATGCGGATCACGGCCGAGCATCTGAAGCAGCTCGGCGTTATTGAACGCGTGGTGGCCGAGCCGGTCGGCGGTGCGCACCGCGCGCCTTCGGCGGCGGTGGCGACGCTCGGCGACGCCCTTGCCGAAGAGCTCGACCAGCTCGTCCGCATGTCGCCGGACGAGCTGCGCGCGCAGCGCCGCCAGAAGTTCCTCGCGATCGGCTGAGCCGCCGGGGGGGGGGCGGCGCGAAGCTGAACCCCGGATAAAGGAACAATCGGCTCCGTAACTTTGTTCTCCGGGCACGACTTTCAGTCTTGTGTAAGGAGTACCCACCCATGAAATCGAAGGCGCTGACGGCGCTCTCCGTTTCGCTCGTCTGCCTCGCCGGCGCGAGCGACGGCCTCGCGCAGACCCGCACCCGCAGCATTTCGCAATCGACGCAGGCCCAGGCCGCGCAGCAGCATCCGGCCCTGGTTCAGGAGTTCGGCGGCGAAGCGAACCCGCAGGTCGCCAATTACGTCCGCAACGTCGGCGCGCGGGTGACGGCGCAGACCAACATCAATGGCGGCGCGCAGGCTTTCCGGGTGACGACGCTGAACTCACCCGTGATGAACGCCTTCGCGGTGCCGGGCGGCTATCTCTACTTCACCCGCCAGCTCCTCGGCCTGATGAACGACGAAGCCGAACTCGCGTCGGTGATCGGCCACGAAGCGGGCCATATCACCGCGCGGCACAGTCAGGAGCGGCAGCGCAGCGGCCTGCTGAGCCAGCTCGGCGCGCTCGTCGTCGGCGTGGTGACCGGGTCCGGCCAGCTCGCGCAGATCGCCGGCCAGGCCGGCCAGGTGGTGACGCTTCGCTACAATCGCGCCCAGGAGCTGGAAGCCGATGCGCTGGGCGTCCGTTACATGACGGCGGCCGGCTACGATCCCGCGGCGTCTGCGACGATGCTTGCGTCGCTCGGTGCGTGGAGCGACCTCGAGGCACGCTTTCAGGGCCGCAACGGCGCCGACCAGCGCTCCACGCCTTCCTGGGCGCGCAGCCACCCGCTCAGCAGCGAGCGCGTGTCCCGCTCGACCCGCGCGGCGCAGCAGACCGGACGGGTCGGGCAGGGGCTTCGCAATCGCGAGCAGCATCTCGCCGCAATCAACGGCATGGTGTTCGACGACGATCCCGCCCAGGGCGTGATCGAAGGCCGCGACTTCATCCATCCGGACCTGCGGCTCGCCTTTACCATCCCCAACGGCTTCCAGATGCAGAACGGCGCCCGCGCCGTGTCGGTGGTCGGCCAGACCGGCCAGGCGCAATTCTCGACCGCGGCCTTTAACGGCAATCTTTCGACCTATGTCGGCCAGGTCTTCCAGGCGCTCGGCGGGCAGCAGCAGCGCATTCCCTATTCGCAGCCGCAGACGACGACCATCAACGGCATTCCGGCCGCCTATTCCACGGCGAGGGTGCAGAGCCAGCAGGGCGTGGTCGACGTCAGCGTGATAGCTTACCAGTTTTCAAATACGCAGGCCTTCCACTTCGCGACGATCACGCGAGGCGGGACGGGCATCGGCCCGTTCGAATCGATGGTCGGCTCGCTGCGCCGCTTGTCCGTGCAGGAAGCCGCGGCGATCCGGCCGCGCGTTCTCCAGGTCCATACGGTTCGCGCCGGCGACACCGTGCAGAGCCTGGCCGGGCGCATGGCCTATACGAGCCTGCAGCAGGAGCGCTTCCTCACCCTGAACGGCCTTTCGGCCAATGCGGCGCTCAGGCCCGGGGACCGGGTGAAGCTGGTCGTCTACGGCACGCGCCGCACCTGATCGGCATGGCGCCGTGGCCGGGCACGGCCGCTCAAACGAAACCGGGCGGCGGAACGTGGTTCCGCCGCCCGGCCTTTATTCGTCAGTCTGCCCGATCAGCAGCCGGCGCTGGACGCCATGCAGCCCTTGACCTGCGTGAAGGTCGCGCTGAGCTGGGTGCCGAGCTGGCTCATCGCGGTGATCGCGGCAACGGCGATCAGGGCTGCGATGAGGCCATATTCGATGGCGGTCGCGCCCTTTTTGTCCTTGATCAGCTTACGAATGAACATGTCCGGTCTCCTTGGTTCCAAAGCTCTGGAAGTCCACACTTCCGCGCCGC
The DNA here is from genome assembly GCA_036388975.1 of Allosphingosinicella sp. Lineage (GTDB taxonomy): Bacteria > Pseudomonadota > Alphaproteobacteria > Sphingomonadales > Sphingomonadaceae > Allosphingosinicella. The sequence goes on from DASVQT010000003.1 coordinate 20,918, forward strand.
CCGGTGTGGCCCTTGGGGTCAGCAGTATTCCAGCTACCCCAGGAACCTTTCAAAAAGACTAACATCGAGCTCTTTTGGGTTGCTCCGAGCAACTTGACTGGCGCCGAACGCGTCTGCGGCGGCGGAACCTGGGTCCCGCCGCCGCAGCGTATTCGAGATTTTCGCGCAGCTTAGCAGGTGCGCGTGGCCATGCAGCTCTTGACCTGGGTGAAGGTGCCGCTGAGCTGGGTGCCGAGCTGGCTCATCGCGGTGATGGCGGCGACGGCGATGAGAGCGGCGATGAGGCCGTACTCGATGGCGGTGGCGCCCTTCTTGTCCTTGATCAGCTTACGAATGAACATTTCCGGTCTCCTTGGTTCCAAAGCTTTGGAAGTCCACACTTCCAGGCCGTCCCCTGTTCTGGTCTGGGTCAGCTGTGATCACTCTATCCGGCGCAGGTTTCCGAAACCCTAACGCCTTACGGTATTTTTACCGCGCATCCTCGATCTGCTGGGCGACGTCCGTCCACATCGCGATTGCCTGCTGGCCGAAGGCGGTGACCGCGCCGACCATGGCGAGGAAGATCATCGCCATGATGAGCGCATATTCGATCGCGGTCGCACCGCGTTCGTCCCGAGCCAGCCTGTTCAACATGCGCATGCGCCCCGTCCTTCCCCCGCGAGGGTGGCAAAATCCGAGCGTCGGGCGTAGGCGGAGCAGGGTTAAGCAAGTCCTAGCAAAGGCCTCCCGGTTGCAAAAAATTCCGACGATGCTGCCGACGATGCGGCCGACGATGCTCGTGGTCGCCGCCGCGCTCCGGGCTCCGGACGGACGCGTCCTTCTCCAGCAGCGCCCCGAGGGCAAGGCGATGGCCGGCCTTTGGGAATTTCCAGGCGGCAAGGTGGAGGAAGGCGAGCGCCCCGAAGCGGCTTTGGCCCGCGAGCTCGAGGAGGAGCTGGGCATCGAGGTGGAGGCGGGCCGGCTCGCACCCGCTTGCTTCGCCAGCGCGCCGCTCGGCGACAGGCACCTCCTGCTCCTGCTCTATTTGTGCCGCGAGTGGCGCGGCGAGCCGCGCGCGCTGCACGCCACCGCGCTCCGATGGGCGACTCCGGGCGAGATGCGCGGCCTCGCCATGCCGCCCGCCGACGCGCCGCTGATCGGCCTACTCGAAGCCCTGCTCTAGCGCGGCGGCTTCAGCACGTCGGCAAGCGAGGCGGACGCACTGCCGCGCCGCGCCGGCTGAGGCTGGCCGGGCGCGGGCGCCCAGCCGATCAGATAGACGATCTCGAAACGTTCGCCGGTCTTGCCGTCCGGGTCGGCCGCAGCGGCGAATTCGGCCGTCGCGGCAGCGAGGCCGAAGCGGGTGAGCGGGCGGCGGGCGCGGCTGCGCAGCGCGTTGGTCGCCCCCATGGCGCGAAGGTCCGACACGAGGCCCGCCAGCGAGGAGAAGCGGACGGTGACCGTTTCCCCGTCCGCCACGGGCAAGGCGAAGCCGGCGCGGGTCAGCAGGTCTCCCGCCGCGCGCAGGTCGATCTGCGGGTGGATGCGCGGCGCGGCCGGCGCGTCCTCGGCCTCCTCGGCGGCGTGCATGGCGCGGCGCAGGCGGGGCAGGCTGCCCGCACCGGCAAAGGCGCCGAGGAACAGGCCGTCGGGCCGCAGCGCGCGCCGGATCAGCGTGAGCGCGCCCGGAAGGTCGTTGACGCTGTCCAGGACGCCGACGGAAAGGACGAGGTCAAAGGCGCCGTCGGCAAAGGGAAGGCGATCCTCGTCGCATTGCACGCCGCCCGCCGCATACAGCCGGCCGGCATCGGCGTGGGTCACCTCCATGCCCTGCTCGGTGAGCAGGGCGGCGAGGGCCGGGCTGCCGTGTCCGAGCAGGAGGGCGCGGGCGAAGCTGCGTGTCACCGCGCCGAGCCGGTGGCCGAGCTCGTCGGCGGCGTGGCGGAGGATATAATCGGCATCGCCGCCGGCACGGGCGGCACGGTCGCGGCGCAGGCGGCGCAGGCCGCGGTCGAAGGGCTCAGTGTCCATCGCGCCCTCGCTAGCGGCCGGCGGGGCTCAGAAGAAGAGCTTGCGGAAGGTGAGGCGCACCGAGCGGCCGAGCGGATCGAGGAGGTCGCCCTGATAGCTGAGCGGCGTGGCGCCGGCCGCGTCGCGCACCTCGAGCCTGCTGTCGAGCAGATTGTCGACGGCGAGCGTCACGCGCGACCCGCGGAAGAAGGGGACGGAGCGCACCAGCGCGCGCTGCTGGCCGAGATCGGCGAACAGGCGCAGGTTGAGAGTCGAGAAATCGGAAAAGAAGAGGTCGCTGCGCGCGCCGCCACCCGTATCGGGCGTGCCGCGCACGAAGGTCGAGCTCTGCCAATTGCCGGTGAGACGTGCGCCGAGCCCGTCCTTGAAGATGCCGGCCTGCAGCTCGACTTCGTGGCGCGGCTGGCCGCCGCGGCTCCCCGTCGCCGAGCCGTTCAGCAGATCGAGAACCGGCACGCCTTCGCGGATCAATATCTGGTTTTCAAGATGCAGGGTGTGGAACAGGCCGAACTGCAGCCGCCCGCCGCCCGGGCCGCCGCCGAACGGACCGCCGCCGCCGAAGCCGCCGCGTCCGCCGCCCCCGCCGAAGCCGCCGCGCCCGCCGCCGAAGCCGCCGCGTCCACCACCTGGGCCGCGGGGCGGCTGAGCTCCGGGCTGGCCGGTGCCCGGCTGAGCGCCCTGTGGAGCCTGGGCCGTTTGCTCGCCCGGTGCAGCCTGAGCGGCGGCCGAGGGCTCGCCGCCCCCGGAGCGGGGCCGACCCGGTCCGCCCGGTCGTTCGCCGGCTCCAGCGCCGCGCATGCCCGGTCCGCCCGGTCCGCCGCCGCCGCGTCCGCCGCGGCGTCCCTGCGGGCCGATCGGCTCGGAAAAGTTGATGCCCCACCGTATTTCGCTCCGATCGGCGCGGGCGAAGTTCACCGCGCGCGAATCGACCTGGAGCAGGCGCCCGTCCGCATCGCGCAGGAAGCGGTCCGGAAAGGCGGCTTCGATCTCGGGCGTCGCCGTTGGGAAGCCGGCAATGACGTTGCGGATCCGGCTGTTATTGTAATTGACCAGCATCGTCAGATCCTCGTCCTTCAGCGGCCGCACCGATGCGCGCAGGCTGAGGACGCGGCGATCGTCGGCGAGCAGGTTCGGATTGCCGCCGTCGATCCGGGTCACGTCTACCGTTTCCTGGCGCACGAAATCGAAGACGCGGACGCCCGGAGTCGCCTGCAGGGGATCGCCCAATTGCTGGGTCGAAGGTGCGCCCTCCTCGCGGGTGAAGGTGGCGCCGAGATTGACCTCGTCGATCGGCGACCAGTTCAAGCCGCCGCCATAAGTGGTGAGG
>DASVQT010000004.1:0-3270 GCA_036388975.1 Allosphingosinicella sp.
AGCCGGTGCACCGGCCCGCCGAGCTTGCCGCTCACATCCCAGGCGTAACCGTCCGCGCCGCGGCCGGCGACATATTCCATCTGGTCGAGATAAAGGTCGCTGATGCCAGTGTCGGTGGTGCCCTCCTCGGTACGGGCGGACGACGCGCCTGCCGCCGGGGCGGCGAGCTCCGTCTGCGCGACGGCTTCGTAGCCGAGTCGCGGCCTCGGCGAAGGAGCCCGTTCGAGATCGGCATAATCGAGCCGCTGCGCGCCCGCGGGTGAAGCGAGCGCGAGCGCCGCGGCCGCTGCGGCCGCTCGACATACGCGCTGTCCCCGTCCTCGCTTCATCCGTTCAGCGCCCCCGCTCTCCCGGCCAAGCCCGCTTTTTTGCAGCAAAGACTTTGCGAATCGTTTAGCTCAAGTCCCCGGCGGCCGGAGGCTTGCGGCAGTCCCGCACCGGGACGGACGGTCAGTGGAGCGTGAATGTCGCCGCGGGCCTCCCGAAGACGCGCCACAAACCGGGCTGGAAACGCCCGGTGCGCCGTTGACACCGCGCCCCCTGCCGCCTAGATGGGCGTCATCCCGATAACCGGTCTCCGGCGGCGCATTCGTGCGCTTGCCGTTTTTGCCGTTGATCGGGACCATCAAGCGGAGAGATAGGGCGGCAGCCATCCCGCCCTGTGGAGCAGGAGTTTTATACACATGGCTCGTATTGCGGGTGTCAACATCCCGACCAACAAGCGCGTCGTCATCGCGCTGACTTACATCCACGGCATCGGCCGCACCAAGGCGGTTGAAATCGCGACCCAGCTCGGCATTGCGCCGGAACGCCGGGTTCAGGACCTGACCGACCAGGAAGTGCTGCAGATCCGCGAAGCGATCGATCAAAGCCACACGGTGGAGGGCGACCTTCGCCGCCAGGTGGCGATGAACATCAAGCGCCTCATGGACCTCGCGTCGTACCGCGGCCTTCGCCACCGCCGGGGCCTCCCCGTTCGCGGCCAGCGCACGCACACCAATGCGCGCACCCGCAAGGGCAAGGCCAAGCCGATTGCCGGCAAGAAGAAGTAAGGAAGGCACGAGAACATGGCACAGGCACCGCAGCGCCTCAGGAGGCGCGAGCGCAAGAACATCACCGCCGGCGTCGCTCACGTGAACGCCAGCTTCAACAACACCATGATCACGATCACGGACGCGCAGGGCAATGCCATCGCATGGTCCTCGGCCGGCATGATGGGCTTCAAGGGGTCGCGCAAGTCGACTCCGTACGCCGCCCAGGTCGCCGCCGAGGATGCGGGCAAGAAGGCCGCCGAGCATGGCGTGCGCACCCTCGAGGTCGAAGTGAAGGGTCCGGGCTCCGGCCGCGAGAGCGCGCTTCGCGCCCTCCAGTCGGTCGGCTTCACCATCACCTCGATCCGCGACGTGACCCCGATCCCGCACAACGGCGTGCGCCCGTCCAAGCGCCGCCGCGTCTGATCAGGCCGGGGGCGGCCTTTCCCGCGAGGGAGGCCGTCCCCGCGCCGAAACCGGAGGCCGCCAGCCTGCCTCCGTTAGAAGTTCGAAATCGGGAGGCGACGCTGACGCCTCCCCAAGCGCCAGAGGAATCACATGGCCGTCAACGCTAAGAACTGGCAGGAAATGAAAAAGCCCAACGCCCTCGAGAAGAAGGCGGGCGGCGGCGACAGCCGGCGCAAGGCGACCTTTGTCGCCGAGCCGCTGGAGCGCGGCTTCGGCCTGACGCTCGGCAATTCGCTGCGCCGCGTCCTCCTCTCCTCGCTTCAGGGCGCCGCCGTCACCTCGATCCGGATCGAGGGTGTGCTGCACGAATTCTCGTCGCTCGCGGGCGTTCGCGAGGACATCACCGATCTCGTCCTGAACGTGAAGCAGGTTGCGCTCCGGATGGAGGGCGACCAGCCGCGCCGCCTCGCCCTTTCGGCGACGGGCCCGGGCGAAGTCACCGCCGGCGAGATCGCGACGGTTGCCGACGTCGAGGTGATGAACCCCGACCTCGTCCTGTGCCATCTCGACGAAGGCGCGACGCTCAACATGGAGCTGACCGCCGAAGCCGGTAAGGGCTACGTCCCCGCGGCGTCCAACCGCCCGATTGACGCGCCGATCGGCCTCATTCCGGTCGACGCGCTCTACAGCCCGGTCCGCCAGGTCTCCTACAAGGTCGAGAACACCCGCGTCGGCCAGGAGCTGGATTACGACAAGCTGACGATCACCGTCGAGACCGACGGCACGATCACCCCGGACGATGCGCTCGCCTATGCGGCCCGCATCCTTCAGGACCAGCTCCAGCTCTTCGTCCACTTCGACGAAGGCATGGCGATGACCCACGTCCCCTCGGGCGGCGGCATGTCGTCGGGCGCCGGCGGCGGCGCGGGCGGCGGCGATTCGGAAGCCGACGCCAACCAGCTCAACCGCTACCTCCTCAAGAAGGTGGACGAGCTCGAACTGTCGGTGCGCAGCGCCAACTGCCTCAAGAACGACAACATCATCTACATCGGCGACCTCGTCCAGAAGACGGAAGCGGAAATGCTCCGCACCCCGAACTTCGGCCGCAAGTCCCTGAACGAGATCAAGGAAGTGCTCTCGAGCATGGGCCTTCGCCTCGGCATGGACATCCCCGGCTGGCCGCCGGAGAATATCGAGGAAATGGCCAAGAAGCTCGAGCAGGAGCTGATGGGCTGAGGCCAACTTCTGAAAGTTGTACTTTCAGCCGGTCAGAGACAAGGAGGGGTCGCTTCGGCGGCCCCTTTTTTTATGCCAGAAGCGAGGCTGTCCGGTTTTACTCGTCCGGTATCGAAGGATCCGGCGACAACGGTGGGCCGCTGCGAGCGGGTGGCGGCTTCTCTTGCAGTCCCTTTAGCGGATTGACAGGAATGCGGGCGATTCGTATCTTTTGGGCTGCGGACCGGGCCCCTCTGACGGCAGTTCTTCGAACGCCGTGATGTCGGACCGCATCGGGTTAGCTCTCGATGCAGGTTCGAATGCCTTGTCTCCCCTGCAGCGCAGCGACCCGATCGATGACGAACATCGGTTGGAGAGTGGCTATGAATGCAATGCTGTACCGCTTGAACGCGATCCACGGGCGGCTCGACGATGAGATCCGGCACGAGTTGAAACGGCGCCTCCCGGACGCCGTCCGGCTCAAGACGTCGAGGCTTGCAGCCAAGGACCGCCTGCCCCCTCCACGCCTACGCAGCCGCAGCCTAGCCGGATAATCGGCACTGGCCGCCGCGGCACGACTGCGGGCCGAACGCCGCCGATGCCTATTTTGCGGCGG
>DASVQT010000005.1:0-2638 GCA_036388975.1 Allosphingosinicella sp.
TGGCGCCCCGGAACCTGGGGCAATATGATGGCGGGCTCGTTCACAGGGCGCAGATAGCGATTGCAGCGCTCGCTTGCCACCCCTCGCCCGTTCCCGCTAGCGACGCGTCATGGCCCAGCTCCAGGAGATGATTGCCGGCTACCGGCGCTTCCGCGAAAGCGGCTGGACTCGCGAGCGCGAACGCTGGGCGGAGCTTGCCGAAGGGCAGAGCCCCAAGGTGATGGTGATCGCCTGTTCCGACAGCCGGGTCGATCCGGCGCAGATTTTCGACGTGCGGCCGGGAGAAATTTTCGTCGTGCGCAACGTCGCCAATCTCGTGCCGCCTTTCGAAACGACGCGGGGCCTCCACGGCGTTTCGGCGGCGCTGGAATTCGCGGTGACTCAGCTCCAGGTCGAGGAGGTGATCGTCATGGGCCACGGCTTCTGCGGCGGCTGCGCGGCAGCGCTGACCGGCCAGTTCGACGATGCGCCGCATGGCGAAGGGCATTTCATCGCGGGCTGGATCGAGCTGCTCCGCGGCGCCCGCGAAAAGGTCCGCGCCGAGTGCGGCGCCGCGGCGGACTTCGACCGCGACGCCTTTCGCGCCATGGAGCTGGAAGGAGTGCGCGTTTCCCTTTCGAACCTCCGGACGTTTCCGTTCGTGGCCGAGCGCGAAGCCGATGGCCGGCTTGCGCTTCACGGCGCTTACTTCTCCATTGCCGAGGGCGTGCTCAAGGTCCTCGACGAACAGAGCGGGACGTTCAGCGCGGCGTAGAGTGGCCCGCCACGCTGCGGCGGGCGCCGTAGGCGAAGTATATGACGAGGCCGACAACATGCGCGCCCAGGAACCAGATTTGGGTCGTCGTCGGCAGGCTGTAGAGTAGGTACAGGCAGCCGAAGATCGCGACCAGACCGACCGGCCAGGCGAGCGGCGTCCTGAACTTGCGCGGCGCGTCGGGTGCGCGGCGGCGCATGATCAGCATGCAGACGGCGACCGCGATGAAGGCAGTAAGCGTTCCCGCATTGGCGAGGGCGGCAAGCTGGTCGAGCGGGATCAGGCCGGCGAGGATCGCCACCACGATCGCGGTGAAGATGGTGATGCGGACCGGCGAGCCGCGGCCCGACACGCGGGCGAGACCCGGCGGTATCAGGCGGTCGCGCGCCATCACGAAGAAGATGCGGCTCTGCCCGTAGAAGAAGGCGAGGATAACGGTGGGCAGCGCCACCACGGCCGAAACGCCGAGGAAGACGGCGGCGCCGTCCTGCCCGATCTCGCGCAGGATGAGGGCAAGCGGCTCCGGGCTGTTTGCAAAGCGGCCGTAGTAAAGCGCGCCGATCGCGGCCGCGGCGACCGCCATGTAGATGACGACGCAGGCAAGCATCGATCCGACGATGCCGATGGCGAGGTCGCGCCCGGGATTCTTGGCCTCCTCGGCCGCCGTCGCGATCGCATCGAAGCCGTAAAAGGCGAAGAAGATGATCGCGGCCGCGGCCATGACGCCGACTTCGGAACCTGAGGGGCCGCTCTTGGGAAAGCCGTTGGGCATGAAGGGCTCGAAATTGGCGGTGTCGAAATAAGGCAGCGCCACCGCGACGAAGACGATGAGCGCCACGATCTTGACCAGCACCAGGACTGCATTGAGCGTGGCGCTCTCTTTGGTGCCGTAGATGAGCAGGCCGGCGACCACTGCGATGATGAACACGGCGGGAAGGTTGACGATGCCGCCGAGCGCCGGCCCCTGGGTGAGCGCGTGCGGGAAGCCGATCCAGCTTTCGAGCAGCGGCGCCGCATAGCCCGACCAGCCGACCGCGACGGCGCTCACGACGAGGCTGTATTCGAGGATGAGGCTCCAGCCGACGATCCAGGCGAGGAGCTCGCCAATTACGACATAAGTGTAGGTGTAGGCGCTGCCCGATGCGGGAATCATGGTCGCCATTTCGGCATAAGCGAGGGCGGCGGCGGCGCAGATGATGCCGGCGATTGCGAAGGACAGAATGACGGAAGGACCCGCCTTGGCCGCGCCGACGCCGATCAGGGTGAGGATGCCCGTACCGACGATCGCGCCGACACCGAGCGCGATGAGGTGCGGCCAGCCGAGGCTTCGGTGCAGCCGGTGCTCGGGCGCGAGATCCTCGTCCGCTGTGATCGTCTTGCGCGCATTCCAGTTCGCCATGAACTCTCCCCTATCCGGATACCCGCGGCGCTTCGGCGCCTGGTCGGGACCTTGTCCGCGCACCTTGGCGGCGGCAATGGGCGAGGTCGAGAATTTTCCGTCCGCGGGCGCCCCTTCGGCGGCCGGTTGCGCTCGGGCGACGGCGGTGCGACAAGGTCGGCACCGCCTTTTTCCACTCACGAGGCTGCTTTCATGACGCGCGTTCTTCCGCTTGCCGCCGCGGCCGCCGTCGCCGTCCAGGCCTGCACGGCCTCGGTCTACCATCCGACCAAGAGTGCGGGCGAGATGCAGGCGGACGTGAACCTGTGCACCCGGGAGTCCAACCGGCGCTACTGGATGGATCCGATCGCGGCGCTCTACAACGCTTATGACTGCCTTGAGGCCAAGGGCTACAGCCGGAGCCGGAGGGACTTCGCGGCGCAGGTCGAAACGGCGCTCGGCGAAGGGCGCCCCGCCGCCGCGAAAGCGGCCGAAGAGGAGCGGCG
>DASVQT010000006.1:0-15205 GCA_036388975.1 Allosphingosinicella sp.
ATCACTTACGCGATCCTGCGGCAGGCGGGCGTACCGCTCGGCAAGGCTGACTACGTGCCGCACATGTTCCCGTACCTGAGGCCGGGCACCGCACCGGCAGCCTGATCCGCTCCGGCTGCCGGGTCGCATGGCGCGGCCCCGCCTCAATGTCATGCAGGCGACGGACCCGTTTCCACGACGCGGTGAGCCACAGGCTAAGGCAGTTCCGGTAGCGGCTCCGTGCCCTTCGAACGGCAGACGTGCAGGATTTCGGCGCAATGCTCGCCGGCCCAGGCCAAGCCGGCGGCCTCTGCATCCTCATAGCTTGCATAAGGCTCGCCGCCGATCAGCGAGACGGATTCGGCGACGTCGGAATCGCCGCATCTCAGAAGAACGGATCCGTTCAGGCTGAAGGCTCCGCTCGGAAGCTCCTGTATCCGGATGCAGTCGCTTTCATCGGAGGCGACCTCGCCCACCGGCAGATTGACGATCTCCATAACAGCTCCCTGTCTTGCCCGGCGTGAACGCTTGGCGGCGCACTTGTTTCGCCAGGCGAGGCAATAAGGCGCGGCCGCTGCTTGCGAAGACGTGGCCGCTCGGCGAAGGAGCGCGCGTTAGGAGAGCGAGGCATGCCCCTCATCGACATCCCTTCCGGCCATGTCGGCGCCGTCGTCACGTTCCTCGAGATGACGGAGCGGCCGAAGCCCGCCCCGGTGCCGGACGCGCCGCTTCGCATGGTGCGGTGGCGCGAGGTGGACTCTGGCAAATACCGGCTGCTGTTCGAACGCGTCGGGGCGAACTGGCTCTGGTATTCGCGCCTCGCGATGGGAGACGCGGCCCTTCTCGCCGAAGTGGCCGAGGTCCATGCCGTCGTCGACCGCCGCGGCGTGGAGGTCGGCATGCTGGAGCTCGACTTTCGCAGCCAGGGCGCGTGCCTGATCCGCTTCCTCGGCCTGGTGCCGGAGCTTGCCGGGCGCGGACTCGGGCGGTGGCTGTTCGCGCAGGCGCTGGCCCTCGCCTGGCGGCCGGGCGTGGCGCGCGTGCACGTCAACACCTGCTCGCTCGACCATCCGGCGGCCCTGCCCTCCTATCTGAGAGCCGGCTTCCGCCCGTACCGCCGCGCCTTCGAAAGCTTTCCCGACCCGCGCCTGCTCGGCCTCCTGCCGCGCGACACGGCGCCGCAGATCCCGCTGCCCCCGGAAAGCGCGTGAGGCAGACGCTCAGGCGAAGACGTCGGCTTCGCCGTGGCCGGTGAGGCGCAGGTAGATGCGAGCCACCATGGTTGCGAGATAGACGGTCACGACCGTCGACACGAGCGCGCCGACGAGGAGGATGAGCAGGTTGCTGATACCGCCCGGCTCCGGCGGCCCGGCGACGATCAGGATCGGAATGCCGACGATCGCGTTCGCCACGGCCTGGATGATCCCGGCAAGGAGGCTGCTCAGGATCAGGAAGCCGAGGAGCGTCCAGAAGACCGGCTTGGTGAGCGCCGCGCTGCGCTTGGCGATCGCAATCGGCCCGCCTTCCTCGGCCGCGGCGATCGGCGCGGCCAGCATCAGGCGCACGGAGATGAAAAGCAGGATCGGAACCATCACCACCAGCAGGAGCAGGGCGAAGCCGACGACGGCGCCCGGGCTCGGCGCCTGCAGGTCCAGGCCCGGAACCAGCAAGGCGGCGATGGTCGCGACCACCAGGAACAGCAGCACGATGGCGAAGCCGACCATGAAATACAGGCCCAGCAGCGGCAGGAAGCGCGAAAAGGCGCGCCGCAGAGCGTCGCCGACCGAGCGGCCCGGGCTCATCGCCAGCCAGGAAATGGCGACGTTGCCGATGATGCCGATGAACGCCGCCACGGGAATGGCGAACAGCCACAGTCCGGGTTCCGGCACCCGCTCCGGCGTGAATTGCGGCATCATCGCCATGGCGAAGGCCATGGGCAGCGCGTTCAGCAGCAACGCGATGGGGACGAGCAGCCGCCATTCCCTTTTCACGAATGCCGCCGTGTCGTTCCACGCATCGTTCAACGATAGCTTCGTCATGCCTCTCCCCTTTCGGCCATTCTATGCGCGATGGCCGCGCGCCGCGCAACGCGGCCCTTGCTCCCCGGCGCGCACCCGGCCAAACCGCGCGGCGAATGAACGGCGGCGACGAACTCGAGTGGCGCGAAACGCCGGGGCCGACCCCCTTCCCCGCGGCGCTTGCCGAAATGGAGTCGCGGGCGGAGGCCATTCGCGCCGGCGAAGCGCCCGAGCTGGTCTGGCTGCTCGAGCATCCGCCGCTCTTCACGGCCGGGACGAGCGCGGATCCGGCGGAATTGTTCAATCCTCAGAATTTCCCCGTCTACGACGCCGGGCGGGGCGGGCGCTACACCTATCACGGGCCGGGCCAGCGCGTCGGCTACGTCCTCCTCGACCTCGGACGGCGGGGCCGGGACGTGCGCCACTATGTGCACAGCCTCGAAGGTTGGGTGATCGACAGCCTGGCGGACCTCGGCGTCGAGGCGCAGCGTCTGGACGGCAAGATCGGCATCTGGGTGCGCCGCGGCGGCACCTTCGCCAAGGTCGGCGCGATCGGGGTGCGCGTCCGGCGCTGGGTCACGATGCACGGCTTTTCGGTCAACATCGCGCCGGAACTTTCGCACTTCTCAGGCATCGTCCCTTGCGGTATTGGCGACCTCCCGGTGACCAGCCTCGACGAAATGGGTGTGCCCGACGGGCAGGAACAGTTCGATCTGGCACTGAGGCGCAGGCTCGGTGGTTTTCTGTCTTCTCTCGAGGGGAGGACAGGCAAGGCTTGAGGGCCGTATCCTTTCCGTATACTGTGCAATCTGATTTGGCAAAAAGGGGGCACCCCAACCAAATCTCAATCTAGGGAGTTTTCAGGAAATGCGTGACATCCTTTCGAAAGTTATGACCGGTTCGATGGTTGCCGGTGCCGCCCTCCTCGTCGCCGCTTGCGGCGGCGGCGGCGAAGCCAACAACACGGCGACCGACGCCAACGCCATGGGCACCGACGTGTTCAACACGACGGACATGAACACCACGGTCGACATGAACGGCACCACCGGCGGCACCGACATGAACGCCACCGGCGGCATGAACAGCACCGGCACGACCGGCGGCACCGACATGAACGCGACGGGCGGCACGACCGGCACCGACGCGAACATGATGGGCGGCAACACCACGAACGGCATGTAATTGCCGGCAATCGCCGCTTCGGCGGCGGTTACGTGAAAAAGGAAGGGCCGCGGGGGGTAACCCGGCGGCCCTTTCTTCATTTCAGGAGCCCGGATCGGGCGCCCCGCCCCTGTAACGGCCGAAGTGTAACGGCCCAAGCGCGACGCGGCGGCCTTCCCCGCGTAAACATCGCACCAAAGGCACAAACGGCCCCCACCGGCCCGGACAGGAGACACACGATGCGACATCCTAAGGCTCTCACCACTTCGCTCCTGGCGGGCGCTGCCCTGGCGCTTGCCGGCTGCGGCGGCGGCGGCGAAACCAACAACACGGCCATGAACGTCTCCGAAGCGGACTTCGGCAACACCGCCGATCCGATGGCCGTGGAGACGATGGGCAACGGCGCCGAGGCGGTGAACGGCGGGCTCGGCAACGAGGGCGGCGCCGGCGGCGTCGGCGGCGAAGGCGGCGCTTCGGGCAATGCGTCGGGCAGCGGCGCAGCGACCGGCAATAGCGGCGCCGGAACCGATGCCGGCAGCGGCTCCGGCGGACGCGGAACCAACGTCGGCGGCGACGCGGGCGGCAACGCGGCGGGCGGCACGTCCAACGGCATGTGAACCGGCGGAAGGCGCTTCGCGGCGCCTTCCGGACCCTCGCAAAAGCGCCGATCCGCCGGTTTGACGGACAGCCTTTTTCTTGTAAGCCAGCAGCTTAGCCGGTGAACCGTGCCGCTGCCGCGACGGGCGGCGCGCGGCAACTGGATAAGCCGGCGATGTTGGTTAATGGTGCGTACGGGTAAGCGGCGCGTAGAAGGGGTGGCATGAAAAGGTCCTGGACGAAGATCGTGCGCTGGGGCGCGCTTGCGGCTCTCGCAGCAGCGGCGGCGGCGCAGCCCGCTTCCGCGCAGCTCTATCTCTACGAGCCCGATCTCCGGCGCGCGCCGATCGAGGGCAGCGATCCTCTGGTCGGGGTCGCCATTCCGGGCGCGACGCCGGCGGAACATCGCGCATCGCTCATCTGGAACCTGCGTTCGGGGCTGAACGTGGCGGCGCTCCAGTGCCAGTTCTCGGCCTATCTGCGCGCCGTGCCGAACTACAATGCATTCCTCGCCCATCATTCGACGGAGCTTGCGAGCGCCTACACGACGCTTCTCGGCTATTTCCGCCGCGTCCACGGGCCGGTCCAGGGACCGCGCAAGTTCGACGATTATTCGACGCAGACCTACAACAATTTCTCGACGCTGCAGGCCCAGCTCGGCTTCTGCCAGACGGCGACCAACATCACCAAGGAAGCGCTCGCGGTGCGCAAGGGCGATCTCGCCCAGCTCGCCACCGCCCGGATGCGGGAGCTGCGCAACAGCCTCGTTCCCGTGATCGACGTGCCGCGCACGGCGGCGGCGCGGGCCGTGCTTCCCGCAAGCGTTCCGCTCCTCAACCTGACCGATCCCTGCGCGGGCCTTCGCGGCAAGCGCCTGCGCCGCTGCGCCGGCACCGCCGGCTGAGCGAAGCGACCGGCGGCCTCACCGGTCAGCCGGCCGGCGGCGCGGCGGCGTAACGCGTCGGATCGGGCAGGCCCGCCTGCGCGAAGCCGCGCGACCGGAGGCGGCAACTGTCGCAAAGGCCGCAATGCAGCCCGCCGGGCGCCGGATCGTAGCAGGACCAGCTCATTCCCGCGTCGAGGCCCAGCCGCGCGGCTTCGCGGGCGATGTCCGCCTTGCTCATGTCGAGCAGCGGCGCATGAATGCGGAAACGCTCGCCCTCGGCGCCCGCCTTGGTGGCCAGCGCCGCGAGATCCTCGAAGCCGGCGATGAAGTCCGGCCGGCAGTCCGGATAGCCCGAATAATCGAGCGCGTTGACGCCGATGAACATGTCGCGCGCGCCTGCCGCCTCCGCCCAGCCGAGAGCTAGGGACAGGAAGATGGTGTTGCGCGCCGGAACGTAGGTGACGGGTATGTCGTCGCCGACGCCGCCCTTCGGCACGTCGATGTCGGCGGTGAGAGCCGAGCCGCCGAAGGCGCTGAGATCGAGCGGCAGCAACACGTGGCGCGCGGCGCCGAGCGCCGCGGCGATGCGCCGGGCGGCGTCCAGCTCGATCCGGTGGCGCTGATTATAATCCACGGTGAGCGCATGGACGGCGAAGCCCCGCTCCCGCGCCATGGCGGCGCAGACCATGGAGTCGAGGCCTCCCGACAGGAGGACGATTGCGGCTTGCTGTTGGGAAGGCATTGCGCGCGCGGCGCTAGTGCGTTGCGCCGCGCGAGGCAAGCGGGCGGGGTAAGCAAGCGGGAGGGGCCCCAAAAAAAACGGGCCGCCCCGAAGAGCGGCCCAGTTCAGGCTCTATGCAAGCCTGCTAGGGAGGAAAGCGTGCCAAACCTCGGCACACCCGCTTTCTACCAAATCTGTGTTAAACAGGCCGTTAACGATGTTGTCGGCGGCCGTTCATCCCCGTCACCGCCGGCGCGGCGGAAGGCAGCGGCCGATCCGCCGGGCCTGAACCCGGAAGCCGAAGGGCACGCCGTTGTCGATGCCCTCGCTTTCGATCCGGGCGAGGCGCGGGCCTTCCACCCTGATCGTGGTCTGCCCAAAGGCGGCGGGGCAATTGTAGCGCACCTCGAGCCGGTCGCGGGACTGCGCGACCACCGAGCGCGTGCATCCGCCGCGCCTGTGCTGAAGCTGCACCAAAGCGGCCGGATCGCCGAGGCAGACGGGCGCGAAACGCGCCGTGCCGCCCAGGCTGCGCAATTCCCAAAGCCCGCGCTCCAAACGGCCGAGAACCGGCAAGGCGCCGCCGGGAGGCTGGGCGGCGGCGACTCCGGCCGCTGCCGCGGCGGACAGAATGAGGATGGCGGCGCCCGCCGCGGCGGCGCGTCTGTTCGCGAAGATCATAACCCCAACCCTGAAGCCGCGGCGCGACGTGCGCCGCCGTTTCGCCGGAACCATCCCCTGCGCCGGCGGACACTGTCTTAGCAGAGAAACACGCCTGCGAGAACCGGCAGCCGGCCGCCGGCGCCGGTTTACGCTTCGAAATCGCTGAGCTTGATCGGAAACAGTCGCGAGCAGAATTCGCAGTCCACGCCGATGAACCCGTCCTCGTCGACCATCTGCGCCCGCTCTTCGGCGGGAAAGCGGCCCAGAACGCTCATGATATGCTCGAGATTGCAGCGGCAACCTTTGGACAGCGGCACACCGGCAAGCACATGCACCTCTTCCTCGTGGAACAGGCGCCAGAGCAGGGTTTCGAGCGGCAGGCCGCTTTCGGAAAGCTCGTTCGCCCGGGTCGTCTCAGCGAGGATGCGGACATGCTCCCATTCGGGATGGTCGAGCCGCGTATGGATGCGGTCGCGTCCTTCTTCGCCCTCGGGCAGGTGCTGGACGATGAGCCCGCCCGCGACGTGGCCCGTATCGTCCACGGCAAGGCGCACCAGGCTCGGCACCTGTTCGGACTGGGTGAAATAATGCTCGGCCGCTTCGGCGAGCGAATTGCCTTCCAAGGGGACGATGCCCTGGTAACGCTCGCCCGCGACCGGAAGGTCGAAGGTGATGGCGAGATAGCCCTTGCCGAACAGGGCGCCGAGATCGCGGTGCGTCGGCAGCGCGGCGAGCCGCTCCTTGTCGAAGCGGATATAGCCCCTGAGCTCGCCGCCGCGATAATCGCAGACGAGGAGATCGACGATGCCGTTTTCCGTTTGCGCCTGCACGGTCAATTGCCCGCCCTCCTCCTTGAGGAGCGCGCCGAGCAAGGCGGTGAGAACGAGCGCTTCGGAGAGGGTGCGCGCGATGGGGGCCGGGTAATCGTGGGCGGAAAGGATCTCGCCCATCAGCGGCCCGAGCCGGACGACCCGGCCGCGGACATGCCGCGCCGGAATGGTGAAGCTCAAAGCCTCGTCGAGGTTGAGCGCGGTGTGCGCCTCGCGGTCATGTTGAAAAGCCATGGTGGGCCATGTGGCGATGCAGGGCGGAGGTTCAAGCTTGTGCATCCTCCCCGTGCGCGAAGCGCATGGGGAGGGGGACCATGCGAAACATGGTGGAGGGGTAGCTGGCGAGGCCTCGACCGATACCCCTCCACCACCCTGCGGGTGGTCCCCCTTCCCCATCTTGCGATGGGGAGGATCTACGCCGCTTCCACCTCGTACCCCCGCGCGGCTTCGCTGAGGCGCTCGACGAACTCCGTGACGTGCGCTTCCTCGATCACGAGCGGCGGGAGGACGCGCATGACGTTGTCGCCGGCCGCGACGGTCAGGATGCCGTGGTCGCGCAGGTACGTGACGAAGGCGCGGCTGTCGGTCTTCATCTTGACGCCGAGCATCAGCCCGAGCCCGCGCACGCCTTCGAACAGGTGATCGTGGTTGGGGATCATCTGCTCCAGCGCGCCGCGCAGCCGCTCGCCCATGCGCGCGACATGATCGAGGAATTCGTCGTTGGCGACCACGTCCAGCACCGCCTGCCCCGCGGCCATGGCGAGCGGGTTGCCGCCATAGGTCGAGCCGTGCGTGCCGACGACCATCCCGGCCGCCGCCTTCTCGGTGGCGAGGCAGGCGCCCATCGGGAAGCCGCCGCCGATGCCCTTGGCGCTGGCGAGAATGTCCGGCTGGATGCCGTAATGTTCGTAAGCGAAGAGCTTGCCGGTCCGGGCGACGCCGCACTGCACCTCGTCCAGCACCAGCATCAGATCATGCTCGTCGCAGAGGGCCCGCAGGCCGCGGATGAACTCGGGAGACGCCGGCCGGACGCCGCCCTCCCCCTGCACCGGCTCGACCAGGAAGCCCGCCACATTGTCGGCGATCGCGGCCTTGGCGGCGTCCAGATTGTCGAACTCGAGCACGTCGAAGCCGGGCAACAGCGGCTCGAAGCCTTCGCGCAGCTTGGTCTGGTCGGTGGCGCTGATCGTCCCCATCGTGCGGCCGTGAAAGGCGTTGCGGAAGGTGAGCAGCACGTTCTTGTGCGCATTGCCCTTGGCATAATGGTAGCGGCGCGCCGTCTTGATCGCGCATTCCACCGCTTCGGCGCCGGAATTGGTGAAGAACACCGTGTCGGCAAAGGTGAGATCGACGAGGCGCTGCGCCAGCGCCTCGCCCTGCGGCGAGCCGTAGAGGTTCGACACGTGGATCAGCGTCGCCGCCTGCTCCTGGATCGCCTTGGTGAGATGCGGATGCCCGTGGCCGAGCAGGTTCACCGCGATCCCGCTGGCGAAATCGAGATATTGCCGCCCGTCCTCGCCATAGAGATGCACGCCCTCCCCTCGGACCGGCCGCACCGGCGAGCGCGGATAAACGGGCATGAGCGGCGTGATGGCCATGAGTGGAGGCTCCGGTGAAATGAGAAAGGCGGCCCCGCGAAGAGCCGCCTTCCCTTAGTCAGCGCCGCTTCGCCGCGTCAATGTCGAGGCGGCGGCGCTATTGCGGGATGGTCAGGATCGGGCGGCTCGCCCCGAGCGCGGCTTCCGTCGTCTGCAGCGCGATAAGTTCGGTGAGCAGCGACAGAATTCGAAGAGTGTCGTCCTCGCCGGCAAGCTCCGCCCGGTCGACGAAATAGCGCCGCCCGTGAAACTCGGTCGAGATCGCCGCTGTCGCGGGTGCCCGCTGGCCGGGGCAGGCGACGCGGATCCGGAACGCGACCTGCGCAGGCCGCGGCTCCACGCCGCAGGGCTCGGCCTGCGCCTGGTGCAGGGCCGCGAGGTAGAAAATCATCGATTGCGGCGAGCGCGGCAGGACCTGCACGCCTTGGCGGCTCGCCGCCGAATCGAGCTCGGGGCAGACGGGATTGAAGTTCAGGCCGAGGACTCGCGACGGCTCCTGCCGGAGGATGTCGATCTCGTAGCGGTCGGCGGCGCGGTCGGCCTCCGACTGGCGAACCGGGCCGATCTGCCGGCCTTCGCCGACGCCGCGGCTGAACAATTGGGCGAGTTCGCTGGCGTTCATGCGCAGCGTCGCGACCACGCTCCGCTGCCCGGGCGCGATCGAGAAGTCGCGGGAGTTGGCAAGGACCGTCCGGAACGCCTCCGCCTGGTCGAGGTGGACGCCGGTGTTGAGCCGGACCCGCTCCGGATCCGCCGAACAGACGACTCCGCCGACCGCAAGGCCGAGCACGATTTCTGGATGCCAGCCCTGCGCGATCAGGTGATCGGCGAGCGCGAAGTCGATCGGCGCCGCCATTCCGCGCATGAACTCGCGGCTCGAGAGTGGGATGATGGTGATCGACGGGTTGCGTGCGGTGAGGCCGACGGTCGGGTTGATCGACTCGTCGCCGCCGAGAAGGATGTTGCTGAACGGAATGGTGATCTGCGCGCCGGGCCGCGGCGCGCCCGTCACCTGGTTGATGGTCGAGAATTGCATCGGCTCGCGCGCGGCGGTGCGCAGGATGTTGAGCAGCAGCACCTCGTTGCGCGCATCGGCGAAGGCGCGGTTATAGGATACGCCCGCGTCGCGCGCGGATCCGGTGGCGGTGCAGCCTGCCGCCAGCATCAGTGCCGCCGCCGCGAGCGCGCGGCCGATTTCCCTCGCCATGGAAGCCCCCTCCCTTGCTGCTGCCGCTCATGTTGCGACGGCGCGGGCCGGCGAGGCAAGAGGCACGAAAACGGGCGCCGCATCGCTGCAGCGCCCGTTCTTTTCGCTCATCCGGCTGCCCGGAGGAACTGTTACCAGCGGCGGTTGTCGCCGTCGCGGCGCTCTTCGCGCAGGTGATGCTGCAGCTGGTTCACGCGGTTCTGCAGGGCGTAGAATTCACGCTGCGAGAGACCGTCGCGGCCGGCGCGCAGGATGCGCTGGCGCACTTCCGACGCTTCGCGGCCGAGGCGCTGGGCCTCGCGCTGCGAAATGGCGCGGCGCTGATAGGAACGGCCGATACGCTGTTCGATCCGGTCCACCTCGCGCAAGAGCATCTGCACCTGCTGGCGATCGGCGCGGCGCTCGCCATAGCCGTAGCCGCGATTGTCGCGCTGGTCGTAACCGCCGCGCTGGTCGTAGCCGCGCTGGCTGTACTGCGCCGCGGCGGGCGAAGCGATGCTAAGGGTCGCGGCGGCGGCGACGGCGGCGGAAATCAGGATCTTACGCATGGCACTTCTCCTCTTCGAGATCGTGCCACCCGTTTACGACTCGGCGAATGTTACGGCCCTGAACGGGGTTGAAAGCAGGCGTTCAGCTTCGAAGCGTTCGAGCTGAACGGATCAGCGCCGCGCCCTCCGGGGTCGCTCCGGGTTCGCCTGAGCCGCCTGGACTCGGGAGCGCAGCGCCAGAAGCTGCGCCGTCACCGCCCGGGCCGCGCCCGCGGAAAGGCTGAGGCTGCCGGAGCGGCCGATCGCCCGCGCTTCGCGGGACAGGAGGCGTGCTTCCCGGCGGGAAATGGCGCCGGACTCGCGAAGGTCGCGTATGTCGCCGCGCAGCGCCCGCGCCTCCCGCGCCGGACTCGGGCCCGCCAGCCGGCCGTCATGGCCGAGCCGCTCCGGCATGCGCACGTCGCCATAATCGTGCCGTCCGGCGATCTGAGCGGAAGCGGGCGCCGCAAGAGAAAAGGCGACGAGAAGGAAGGCGAAGCGGCGCATCGGGTCGGCTCCTGTCGGTGCTGCGGAAGGCCGCAGCTTTCGTTCCGCAAGCTGAACATCTCCCGAACGGGGCTCAGCGCCGGCCCTGAGGTTATCGACGAGCAGGGACTGCGACGCGGCGCCATCCGGAATGGTGTTCGGGCATGACGAACAGCAATGATTTGCGATAGTCGCCCACAACCAAGCTTGACTCGGCCAGGTTACGGGAATCTATTGCCAAAGCCGTAAGGGAGAATCTCATGAAGAAATTTGTGGCGACCGCGCTGGCAGCAGCCATTGCGCTGAACCCCTCCGTGTCATCCGCGAATTACGCCCACGTGATGATGCGCTACTTCTGGTATGCCGACGAGTTTTCGAACACAATCGTCGGCGAATACATCATCTACTGTGACGCCCCAAGCTATCAGTGGGGTGAAGCAACTGCTTATCCCGGTGAAACGGAAGTATACGACTGCCCGTAAACTTCTCGAAACGGCGAACGTACTCCCGCGTCGGTGATCCGACGCGGGCCAGGCCGGCAGAGACTGCAAACAGCCGCCGCACGGCCTCAGCTCTTCAGCTTCCAGCCGCTTCTGAGCAGCAGATAGACGATCACCGCAAAGGCGAGGTTGATCGTGAGCAGGAGAACGGCGCCGAACACAACCGGCGAGTCCGCGCTCCCGAGGAAGCCGTAGCGGAAGCCCGAAATGACGTAGAAGAAAGGGTTGGCGTGGCTCACCGCGCGAAAGGCGGGGGACAGGCTTTCGATCGAATAAAAGGTGCCGGACAGGAGCGACAAGGGCGCGACGAGGAAGTTGGAAACCGCCGCGGCGTGATCGAACTTCTCCGCCCAGATTGAGGTCAGGAGGCCGAGCAGGGCCAGCATGGTCGCGCCCATCAGGCCGAACCAGAAGACCGCCCAGAAATGCTCGGGAGACACCGACACGCCCGGCCAGAGCAGCATGGCGAGCCACACGGCGGCGCCGACCATGAAGGCCCGGGTGACCGCGGCGCCGATCAGCGCGGCCATGAGCTCGCCGGTCGAAAGCGGCGGCATCAGATAATCGACGATCGTGCCCTGCATCTTGCCGACGAGCAGCGAAAAGCTCGAATTGGCGAAGCTGTTCTGGAGCATGCCCATGACGATCAGGCCCGGCGCGATGAAGTCGGCGAAAGGCGCGCCCAGCACCGTGCGGCCCTCGCGCCCGAGCGCCACCGTGAAGATGACGAGAAACAGCATGGTGGTGACGGCCGGCGCCCAGATCGTCTGCAGCTGGACCTTGAAGAAGCGATGGACCTCCTTGACGTAAAGAGTCCTCAGCCCGCCCCAGTTCACGTTGCGGATGACGGGAACGCCGGGCGCGCTTCGCACCCAGGAAGAAGGCTGGTCTTCGCTCACAGCCGCGTCGCTAGAGGCTGCGGCTGCGGCGGGCAAGTGCGCGCGCGCGGCAACGCCCCATGAGTCAGTCGGCCGCTGCGGTGTCCCGGACGAGTTCGCGCTCCATGGCAGTGCCGATGCGCTCGATCCTGCGTTCGGCGGTCACATTCCAATTGCCTTGGTAGAGGGAGCGCAGATAGGCTCGGTCCCACTGCGTGAGGCCGCCGGTCGCGACTTCGCCCGGGTGCCTGTCGCCGAACAGGCCGAGGACGGACACGGACCGGTCCGCCAGATGATCCGGGCGCACGTTGCCGAGGACGACTATGGAGAGATAGGCGGCAAGCGACCCGTTCGAAACGCCCGCCAGACGGCGCGCATCGACCAGCACGACCATGGTCTGTAAGTCCATCCGGGCGGGCGTATCGATCCTCGACGGCATTGTGCGCAGGGAGGGCACCGTGCGCTCCACCCCACCTTTGCCCATGTCGCTCGAAAAGCCCGTCGGCCGTTCGCCGGCGGCGCCGCGGAGCTGCGCGAACGAAAGCCAGCGCACCGGGGCCGCAGACGCCCGCAACGCCCGCTGCGCTTGCAAGGAAATGCCGCCGAAGAAATAGGGCCGCTCCCCGCCGAGACGTGCAAGCAGAGCGTCCGGATCGGCGCTGAAGATCACGAACGCCGAAGGCTCGCAGCGCCGCCCCGTTTCGATCTCGAGCCCAAGGGCGCGCCCTTCCGCGGCAATGGCTCCGGCCAGAAATGCCTTCTGCGCATCCGAGACGCCTTCGACGTCGAGGCACAGGCGGCGGTCCCAGCGCGCGACCTGCCCGTTTCCTGTTTCGGCCGTCACCGCGGCGACGAAGGCGTCGATCCGCTCTCCCAATGCGCCGCGCTCGCCCGTGACCACGATGTCGTTCCCGGGCGGCGCTTCGGCCTGCTGGCGCGCATCCGGGTTGCCGAGCGCGAGCAAGGCCGCGGACAGTGAGATGGCGATCATGGAAAGCAGCACCTCCTGCGTCGGAGCTTAGCACGGCCCGTTCCGTGCGCCAGCCGGCGCGTCCCGCGGCCGCCAGCCTTGAAGAAAGGCGCTGCGTCCTTCACATAGGGGCTACAAGGGCCGCTCCGGCCGTGCTCCGCCGTGCGGAGCGCCGGGGTCGGCCTCGAACCGATACAAGGCCGCTCGTTCGAGGTGCCATTACCGACGCCCGACCCTGCAATGCCGCGAAGA
Organism: Allosphingosinicella sp.; assembly: GCA_036388975.1. Classification (GTDB taxonomy): domain Bacteria; phylum Pseudomonadota; class Alphaproteobacteria; order Sphingomonadales; family Sphingomonadaceae; genus Allosphingosinicella. Next base: position 13,274 of record DASVQT010000006.1, read on the forward strand.
CGATAGGAAAATTCAATGTCCTGGACCGAGGAACGGATCGAGCGCCTCAAGGAATATTGGACTCGCGGCATGACCGCGAGCCAGATAGCCGACGAGCTCGGCGGCGTGAGCCGCAACGCCGTGATCGGCAAGGCGCATCGCCTCGGCCTCCAGGCGCGCCCGTCGCCCGTCAAGTCGAACGACGCCGAGGACGTGGAATCGCCCGCCCCCGCCGCTCTCAATCCGGCCGCCGACACGGCGCCGCCCGAGCCGCAGTCGATCGCGCCCGGCGACGCGCCGGTGGTCGGAACCGCCGACGAGCCCGCGCCGTGGGAGATTGCGGCGATCGAGGCCGAGCCGGTCGACGAAACGGACGAGGCGGCGGAAGCGCCGGCGGCCGCCGAAGCCAAGCCGGCCGCGCCGCCCCAGCCGCAGATCCGCTCGATCGGGCCGGGCGGCTTTCTTCGACAGGGCCCCGGCGACCAGCAGCCGCCGATCCCGCCGGCCCCGCCGCGGCGCCTGGTTCCGGCCAAGCCGGCTCCGGAAATCGCCGACAAGACGAGCCTGCTCGATTTGAACGAGCGCATCTGCAAGTGGCCGCTCGGCCATCCCGGCGAGCCCGACTTCCACTTTTGCGGCAAGGCCTCGAACCCGGGCTTTCCTTATTGCGTCGAGCATTGCGGCGTCGCTTATCAGGCGCAGCTGCCCCGCCGCGACCGCCGGCCGCCGCCGCCTCTGCCGTTCGGCGGCCCGCGCATACGCTGAGCGGAGGCAAGCCGTTACGGCTGCAATCTAGGTTAGCGACATTTTCAGGAACGCGGCCAGCAACTTAGGCGTTCTTACCCGTGCCGTTTCCCCTCCTTCAAGTCACGGAGGGGCGGTTACGAGTAACGGAGTCACCAACCAGAAATGTCGCCCGAAGAAGTGGCATATTACGAAAGCCGTGCCGAAGCCGAGATCGCCCTTGCCCAGCAGGCGCAGCACGCCCGCGTGGTAAGAGCCCATTACGAACTGGCGTCGGCTTACCTCGACCGCATCCACGGCGACTCGCCAAAGGCAGGGCCGAACCTTCTCACCGCCTGAAGCGGCGAGGCCGCGAACGAGAGGCATCGATGAGTGTCGGCCGTTCCATTCGCGCCGCGATGTGCGGCCTGCTGCTCGCTTCATCCTCCTGCGGCGCCGCAGCGCCGGCGCCGACCGCGCCCTCGCCATCCGCAGCCGCGGCGCAGGCCATCCGCGAAGCCGCGCGGCCGATCGCCGGCGGCGATGCGGATTATGCCGACGTCATGGCGTCCGCCCGCGGCGCGTCGCGCATCCTGCTCGGCGAATCGACCCACGGCACGCGCGAATATTACCAGGAGCGCGCCCGCCTTTCCGAGCGCCTGATCCGCGAGCACGGCATCGTCGCGGTCGCCATCGAAGGCGATTGGATGCCCGCTTACCGCGTCAACCTCTACGTCCGCGGCCTCGGCAGCGACCGGAGCGCCGGCCAGGCTTTGTCCGGCTTCACGCGCTTTCCCGAATGGATGTGGCCGAACGCCGAGTTTCGCGACTTCATCGAACGGCTGCGCGCCTGGAACATGGCCCGCCCGGCGGCGCAGCGCGTCGGCGTCTACGGAATGGACGTGTACGATCTGTTCGAAGCCGCCGACGCCGTGCTCGCCTGGCTGCGCGAGGCCGACCCGGCCGCCGCGCGGGAGGCGGAGCGCCGCTATCGCTGCTTCCGTCCTTTCAACCGCGACACGGCGCGTTACGGCGCCGCCACGCTCGGCGGGCGTGTCTCGTGCCGCGCCGAGGCCGAAGCGGCGCGCGCGCTCGTCGAGCGGATCCCGCGCCCGGCCGATCCGCTGGCCGCCGAGCGCCATTTCGCCGCGCGGCGCGCCGCCGCCTCGGTGGTGAACGCCGAAGCCTATTTTCGGACCGCTTATGGCGGCTCGCTCGCCTGGAACGTGC
>DASVQT010000007.1:0-18779 GCA_036388975.1 Allosphingosinicella sp.
CGCACCGATCCCGCCGCCTTTTCCCGCGCCGCCGAGCACCGCGCCGATTCCGCTCCGGATCGCCGCGGCGGCAATGTCCTGCATGGCGCTCAGCGCCATTCGCTTCAAATCCTCGAAGCCGAGCTTGCCGGTTCTCACCGCGCGCACCAGCGCCGTCTCGAGCGCCCGCCCCACCCGCTCGACCCCGTCCGCCAGCGGCCCATCGAGCTGACCGCGCATATCCGCCACGTCCTTGGCGAACGCGGCCGTGTCGGCGCGCACGCTCAACAGCAGCGTTTCAATCTCTTCATCCATCGGGAAACATCCCTTTCAGCCGTTCGAGATCGCTGCGGCCGGCACCTTCGACGCCGCCGCCGCCGCTGCGCGCCGCGAGCGCCTCCAGCACCGCCGCCAGCTCGTCGGGCGTCGCGCACCAGAAATCCGCCGGGCGCCACCCGAGCAGCGCCCCGGCCAGGCCGGCGAGCCGGCGCGCGGCTTCGCTAAACACGGCCTTGCAGGATCTGGGTCAGGAGGATCTTGAGGATGGGCGTGGCCTTGGCGAGCCCGCCTTCGGCGATTGCTTCCCCGAGCCGCTCGCGAGTCAGTCCATGCGGCGGCGCCGCCAGGCAGTGCCAGAAGAGGCCGGCGATTTCGGCGAGCTTCAGCCCGCCGTCCGCGGCCCGCTCGACGAGCGCGAAGAGCGGCCCAAGCTCGTCTTCGGCCGCCACAAGGGCGGCAAAGGTCGGCCGCAGCGTCAGCCTTTCGCCGCCGACAAGGATGGCGGCCTCGCCGCGCGCCGGGTTCACAGCGACACCACCTGGCCCGAACTCTCGAGGCTCAGGCTGTAATTGCGCTCGCCATTATAGTCCCCGGCATAATCGAGCCGAGTCACGAGGAAGCGCCCGCGCATCCGCTCCCCGCTTTCGAAGCTCAGCTCATAATCGTCCACCACGCCCGCCAGCGCATTGCCGCGCACCCGCACTTCGGCGGCCGATCCCGTGAAGATGCCGCTCGCGCCGACCGAGACCGAGCGCACCCCCGCGCCGGACAGAAGCTCGCGCCACCCGCCCGAATCCTTGCTGGTGACGTTCACCGCCTCGCCGTTCACCGACATCTGCGTGGTGCGCATGCCCGCCACCGTTGCGTAGGCCGGCGGACTTGCGCCGTTGCCGACCTTCAGCAAAAAGGCACTTCCCTTTTCAGCCGCCATGGGTCACTCTCCTTTTCGTTCCAGCTAGGGGATTGGAATTGAACATGATTTCAGCATCTCTGATCGTCCCGCTGCTGCTCAGCACGCAGGTCATGGCCAATACAGAGCGGCAGCAATTCTCCCGCTGCCTGCGCACCTTCGTCGATTCCAAGATCGAGGACCGCACGGCCCAGGCGGCATTCGAAACGGCGCTCGCCGGCGCCTGCTCGCAGCAGGAAGCCGCCTATCGCGCCGCCTACATCGCGGCCGCGATCCGCGCCGGAGACAATCGTGCCGCGGCCGAGCGCGATGCGGCGACCGAAGTCGAAGATCTCCGCACCAACTTCAAAGAGATTTTCGAAAGCGCCCAGTCGCAGTGATCAGCTTGCGGCGAGCAGCCGCGCCCTGAACTCGATCACCGCCGCCCAGCCGTTCTTTGCGCGCCGCACTTCGCGTGTGCGCAGATGGGTCATCGACACCAGCTGCCACCCGCCGACCTGCGGCGGCAGCCCCCGCAGCGCCGCTTCGGCCGCACCGGCGAGGGCCCGGAGCCGCACGGGCCGTTCGCCCTTGTCGGTCAGCGTGGCCGCGAGCCGAAGCTCGCGCCCTGCCCCGCTTTTGTGGCCCCAGTCGCTCTCCAGATCGATCTCCACCAGCGCATGCGGCGCGGCGGCGGTGAGCGGCGGCGCATCGTAGACGCGGCCGATCCCGGCCACCCGCTCGAGCGCCGCCACCGCGGCCGCGCAAAGCGCCTCCCCGGCCGCGCTCACCGGAGGCTCCCGAGCAGTGCCCTCAGAGCCGGATCGAGGGCGAGGCGCCGCCGCAGCCCGCGCCCGGACAGATGGACGCCTCCATCGCTCTCCCGGACCGACACCCCGCCCGGCAGGTCCGCCGCAAACCGCTCGGCGAGCTGCTTTCGGCGACGCCCGGCCCGCGCATCGGCCAAACGGCGCACGCGTTCCTGCACCTGTTCGAACATCACCCTCTCCTCAGCAGAGCCGCAATCTGCGGTAGGGCAGCCACAAGGCGGTAACCGCCGCAGGCGGACCGCGGCCGTCGGCCCCGTCGCGGTGCGCGTAGAAATGCGCCGCAAGCCGGACGACGCCTTGGCGCAGCGGCTCCGGAACGCCGTTCCAGCCCGCGGCGAGTCCGGCCCGGTAGCGCACCGAGACGCGTCCGCTCGGGACCCGCCCGGGCACCCGCACCCAGCCTTCGCCGCGCCCGTCGATGTCGATCGCATAATCCTGGGCCGCCATCGGCTGCTCGTCGCCGGCAATCCCCAGCGCCGCGACCCCGGTGATCGCGCGCACCGGCGCCAGCGACAGCCGCGCCCAGGCCGCTTGCGCCGGAAGCGCCTCTTCGGCGTCGCGCTCGATCAGGGCCGTGCGCGTAAACGCCTCGCATAGCTCGGTCGCGCTTCGCACCAGGCCGGCGATCAAAGCGTCCTCCTCGCTCCCGGCGATCCGCAAATAGGCTTTGACCTCGTCGACCGGCACCAGCGGCGCCGGTGATTTCACCGCGCTCGCCATCACCGCGCGTCCACCCGCACGTGGATCGAGCGCCGGTCCAGCGTCCCGTCCGAAAGCGCGACCTGGTTGGACACGCTGTAGACGTGCCCCGATACGCCGCCGCTCAGCCGCGCCGCACTGCGCAGCAGGTCGTAGCTTTCCTCCACCACCGCAACGCCGCCCAGCTCTTGCGGCTCGACCGTCCAGCCGCTGCCGACGATCGTTTGCCCGTCCAGATAGTTCGCGCCCCAGTCCACGGCATAGTCGACCCGGCTATGCGGGTCCTTGAGGTAGAATGTCATGATGCCCTCTTCTTTCGTCACGGCCGCGTCGCGCGGCTCTTCCCGTCCCGCTTCGGCGCGGCGCCGCGCTGCGCGTCGCCGGGCGCCGCCGCCCCGGCCACTCCAGCCGGGCGCGGCCCGCCCATCTCGCCGGCCAGCCTCCGCGGCCCGCCCGCCGCAAGCGGCTGGCCGGCGATCGCGTCTCCCATCATCTTTCCGCCTCCCGGCTCAGCCGGTGCCGCGCGCGGCAAAGGTCCGGCCCTGGCTGTAGGTGCCGGCGACCGCCGGAAACGCGGCCGGCAGCGGTCCGAAAACGTGGTTTCCGCGCAGGCCCGCCACCGCCCCGCCGCCGTTCAGGGCCGACGCGCCGAAGGCCCGCTGGCTTTCGGACGCGAGAATGTCGAACCACCGCGTCTGCCAAATGAGGTCGTTGCTCGAAAAGGCGATCCAGACCGGCCGGTCGAGCGCGAAGGCCTGGGGCAGCGCCGCATGCTTGATCCCGGTCACGTCCACCGCCGTTTCCCCGAGATCCTGCAGCAATGCGCCCGGCAGTCCGCTTTCCAGGCAATCGTAGATGCCGAGCCGGACCCTGGCCCCCACTGCCCCCGCCGCCGTCACGTCGAAGCTCACATGCGTAAGCGCGATCCGGATGTCGAAGGCCTGCGCGTAGATCACGCCGGTCGACGTGACCGCGACTCCGCTCCCTGCGCCGAACGTGCACCCCGTCGCCGGGTAATAGCGCCCGGAAAGCGGGTAGCGCGCCAGCACGCCCACCCCCAGGCTGCGCCGCCGAAGATAATGCGCGTCGCACTCGCCCGCCGCCCTCAGCCCCGCCGCATCCTGAAGCGCGAGCAGCGACCGCCCGAACGGCGCCGCCTCGATCGCCGCGAGGGCGCCGAGCGCCGGGTCCAGCGGCTGGGCGTCCGTAATCCCATAGCCCTCAAGCGTCGTCGGCCGTTCGCCGAGCGAGGCGAAGCCGTGCGCGTGGCCGAGCGGCGCCTTGGCGTCGAGCGCGGCCTGCAGCCCCGCCACGCCCTCGATCGTCCCCCCTCCGCCGTCCCCGCCGGCGCCCTCCTCCCGGCCCGCGAACCACGCCGCCGCGACCGTCAGCGCCACGCTCTTCAATCCCGCCGAGAAGACCACGGCCGCCCCCTCGCCCGCCGAGGAGACGATGGGGCTGCGCAGCAGACTCCCCCCGCTGCCGAGCTCGCCTTCGCCCACCTCCCATTCGTCGGAATGGGTCACCCCGGCGATGCAATAATGAAAGTGCGCGCCCGCCGGCACAGCGTCGGCGAAGCGCCGATGCCCGGCGATTGCGCCGCCGAGCGCCAGGTCTCCCGAACCCGTGCCCCAACTCGCCTCGCGCACCAGGTCCGCAAAAAACAATTCGGCCACGTCGCCCTCCCTGGTCAGACTCAAGCCGCGCCGGCATGACCGGCGCGGCTCCTGGAAAGAGGACGCGTCAGGCGGAGAATTTCAGCAGCTTGATCCCTTCCGAATTCGCTACCTGCCCGCCGATCCGCTTGGTCGCGTAAAAGTGCACGAACGGCTTGTTGGTGAACGGATCGCGCAGGATCTGCGTCTCCGTCCGCTCGGCGATCAGGTAGCCGGCGCGGAAATTGCCGAACGCCACCGATAGGCTGTCCGCCGCCACGTCCGGCATGTCCTCGGCCTCGACCACGGGATAGCCGAGCAGGCTGTCCGGCTGGCCGGCGGTCAGCGACGGCTGCCACAGAAACGCTCCGTCCGCCGTCTTGAACTTGCGGATGCGCGCCGCCGTGGACGAGTTCATCACGAACGCCGCGCCCTGTCGGTAAGGCGGCCGCAGCGACTGGACGAGGTCGATCAGCTTGTCGCCCTGGTTTGCGGCCGGAAAGCCGCCCGCGACGCCCGTGCCGATATACTGGATGGTGCCGAACGCCCGCGACGCGTCCCCGGCCGCGCTGGTCGGCGCCGCGAGAAAGCCCCGCGGCCGGTTGACGCCGCTCCCGCCGACGAAGGCCGCGCCTTCCGCCCTCGCGAACTCGGTCGCGATCTCGTTCGCAAGCCACGCTTCGACGTCGAAGGCCGCATCGTCGAGCATCGCCTGGCTCGCCGCCGGATTGGCGTAAAGCTCGCCGAAGGGCGGTGCGATCTCGACGAAGTCGGGCGTCCCCGTCTCCGGCCGCGCCGCAGTCTCGGAGACCCAGCCGGACGGCGTTCCGCCCCTGGTCACCAGCTTGCGATAGCCCGCCGATCCGACCTTCACGACATTGGCGATCGCCCGGATCGGCGAAATGGAGGTCAGCACCCGGTCGATCGCCGCGTCGATCTCCTCGGGCACCGCATAGCCGCCGGCGCTGTCGGACAGCCCCGAGACCGCCTTGAGCTCCACTCCCGCCTCGAGCCCCTTCCTCAAATACTTCTCGACGAAGGCCGAGCTTTCCCGCGCCTTGGCTCCGCTCAGCGCCGGCCGCGCCGCCGCGACCGCCTGCGCATCGACCCGCGCCTTCAATTGCGCCATCTCCTCCTTGAGCTGCGCCAGATCCTCATCCTCCCGCTCCAGCGCCTCGAAAGAGGCCTCCAGCGCATCCGTCTTCACTTCGGTCATTCCCTTACACTCCTTGTTCCCGCCCACGCGCCGACGCCCCTCCCCTCCCGCGCGTGCCGGAAGGGGGCGTTTTCCTGATCCTCGTCTCTTCGCTATGGAGCCGCTCATGCAGCTCGATCCGGACGGCGCGCAGCTCTTCGCCGCCGCCTTCAACCCCGACGAAACCGCCGCCCTTTCGGCCTTTTTCGAAGACCGCTCGGCGAGCGCCCGCCTCGGCCGCCTGCCCGGCCTGTCGCCGCTGCTCGCGCCCGCCGTCGCGATTGCGGAGCGCCTCCTCGGCTCCGCCGCCCGACCCGTCCGCGCCGTTTTCTTCGACAAGAACGAGACTCGAAACTGGTCCCTCGGCTGGCACCAGGACAGGACCATCGCCGTCCGCGCCCGCCGCGACGTGCCCGGCTTCTCCGCCTGGACGGTGAAGTCCGGCATCGATCACGCCGTCCCGCCCTTCGACTATCTCGAGCGCATGCTCACCTTGCGCATCCACCTCGACGATGCCGGTCCCGACAACGCCCCGCTTCTTGTCGCCCCCGGTTCCCACCGCCTCGGCCACATGCCGGAAGCCGAAATCGCCGCCGCGGTCGCGCGCCTCGGCACAAGGCCCTGCCTCGCCGCCGCGGGCGACGTCTGGGCCTATCGCGCCCCGATCCTCCACGCGTCCGAGCGTGCCCGCACGCCGACGCGCCGCCGCGTCGTCCAGCTCTTCTGCAGCGCCGACGACCTCCCCGGCGGGCTCGAATGGCTAGGCGTCTGACCGTTCGATCGCATGCACGCGCGCCTTGGGCTGCATCGGCAGCGTGACGAGGCTGACTTCCACCAGGTCGAGCTCGATCAGCTCGCGCGGCGCCGCCCCCTGCGCTTCGCGCACGCGGTAGCCGAAGCTCAGCCCCGTCACCGCGCCTTCGCCGAGCAGCCCCGCGGCTTCGCGGCCGTTGGCGCCCGCCGAAAGGCTGGCAATGACTCGAAGCCCTCTTTTGTCCTCGCTCAAATGCTCGATCCGCCCGATCGGCTTGCCCGCCTCGTGCTGCCAGAGGAGCGGCACCGCCCCGGCGCCGCGCTTCAGCGCCCGCGCAAAAGCCCCGGGCCGGACAACGTCGCCGCCTCGGTCGGGCCGGTCGAACACCGCGGCATAGCCGGCGAACCTCACCGCACCAGCTCCCAAAGCCCGAGCCGGATGCTCATCCCCACGACCAGCAAGGCGAGCAGGATCCGGATCCCCCAGGCGACCACTTCCTTCCAGACGGTCTTCTTGGCGTCGCGCCAGGCCTGGAGCAGCTCCCTCAGCTCGTCCATGTCCCGCCGCGCGCGCGCGTCGTGCAGCCCGAGCGATTCAAGCGCCCGCGCCGCGCCCAGCTCGCTCGCTTCCTCGACGAGCGCCCGCAAGGTCACGAGGTCCGCTCCCTGCCCTTCCACCTGCGCCATCAGCCGCGCCATCACGGGCGCATTGTCGTTCGCCATGAAATCTCTCCGCTTGGAATGAATTCGTTCCCGTTCAGGACGAGGGAGGGGTGCGCCGCCCGGAAGGGTGGGACGGTGAGGGCGCAGCCTCCGCCGAAAAGCCGAGCATCTCGCGCTTCTCGGCATCGCTCAGGAATTCCGCGCCGGACACCTGCGTCCAGAGCCGCTCCCGATCCTCGGCAAGCGCCGTCACCTGGTCGACGTCGACGGCAAGCTTCAGCCCCGGCCACCAGGCCGCCAGCGCATCGCCGATCCCGCTCAGGATCTTGCCCCCGAGCGGCAGCACCGTGAGCCGCCACAAGGCGCGGTTCGCTTCCCGGTAATTGGCGTAGGTCGAATCCCCCGGAAGCCCCATCAGCATCGGCGGCACGCCGAAAGCGAGGGCGATCTCCCGCGCCGCCGCGGCCTTGAGGCCGGTGAAGTCCATGTCCGCAGGCGTGAGGCTCATCGCCTCCCATTTGAGCCCGCCTTCGAGCAGCATCGGCCGCCCCGCATTCTGCGCGCCCGAAAACTGCGCGTCGATTTCTTCGCGGAGCCGGGCGAACTGCTCGGCGGAAAGCACGCTTTCCTCGCCGCCTTCGAACACGAGAGCGCCCGAGGGCCGCGCCGCATTGTCGAGCAGGGCCTTGTTCCACCGCGCCGCCGCATTGTGGACCGCCACCGCCCCCGCCGCCGCGCCCAGGCACCCAAGCCCATAATGATCGTCGAGCGGATGCATGGCTTTCAAGTGCACCACGCCAGGCCGCCCCAGCCCGTCCCGCGCCGGCAGCCGGCTCTTCGCCTCGCCCGCACTGTACAGAAAGGCCGCCGGCCACCCGCCCGCATCCGCCTCCACCTTGACCCGCTCGGGCCGCAGCGGAAACAGCTCGGCCGGCTCCCCCGCCCCATCGCAGATCACCTGCAGGAACGCATTGCCGTGCAGCAGCAGCTGCGACGCCACCGCCTCCAGCAGCGTCGGCGACACGAGGGCAACAGCCCGCTCCACCCCCGCCCGCCCTGAGCCCGTCGAAGGGCCGTCACCCGCCGAAGCGTAAGTTGGAGCCCACGCCACGCTCTCCGCCACCATCCGCACCGCCCGCTGGGCGATCGGATTGCCGAGATACGCCTCCCGCACCTGCGCCTCGTAGCTGCGCGGCCAATCCCCCGTGGAAGGCGCGGCCCCCCACGCACGAAACAGCGAAGGCCGAACGCTGTCGCGCCCGGCCTTGCGCCCGAACCAGAATCTCATGTCGTCCCTCCGCCCGATCTTCGAACCCGCCGCCCCAGCCGCTCAACGGTCATTGCGAGCGAAGCGAAGCAATCCAGCGGCGCTTGCCGCGGGTGTCGACGCCTCCACCCCCGCAACCCCGCTCGCGCGCGCCGCGCCGCCCTGCTACGCCCCAGACATGTCCTTTACCGCCTGGATGCTCGCCCTCATCGCCATCGTCTTCAGCGGCTACGCTGTGTACGCGCTGGTGAAAGGCTCGGCGGGAGGCACCGACCGCCGGACGGATCCGGCAGGCTATTGGCTCGCCGTCGCCCTTCCCGCCCTCATTGCGGCGCTCCACCTGAGCCCTCGGCGGTGACGAAAATGCGCGCCCGGACCTCGCACTCGTCCTCGCGCCCTCGTGCCTTTACCTGGTCGTGAAATTCCTGCGTACGGGCGAGGTCGCGTGGGGCAACAACCGCTTTCCGCGTCGCGGCCGCGCGCAGCCTTACTGGACCATCCTGCTGCTGTGCTTCCTCGGCTTCGTCTTCTTCGCCTGGTCGTACGCCTACCGGCTGATGAACGGCTTGCTCTGAGATGCGCCCGCTGACGGTCTCCGGTTCGGCTACACTTCTGTGAGCGTGAAGAGAATGTGCCATAGCAGCGTGACGCTGTCAAGCACATTTATCCCATTTGGCACGCCATACTGACCCGAAGCAATGCGGATTGACTACTAAGGCTTTGAGAAAGCACTCAAACATAAATTCTCAGCCTAGCGCGGGCAGCGGCTGTTGAGCGGCGCCGCATTGTAGCGCCACTCCATGCTCTGCCCGTCCGCGCCTTCGATCCGCCCCGTCAGCCTGTCGCCGGTGCGCCGGTAGATGATCCGCTTTGGAAAATCGTTCGCCATATTCTCGAACACCGCTTCGCGGGCGCCGGAGCGGACGAGGCGGAAGGGCGTGGCCGTTTCGGCGCCGCGCGGCTGGGCGAAGAAGCTCATGTCGTCCGGTCCGGGCAGGCCCGCCTCGATCCGCATCTGCTCCCAGGAGAAGGCCTGGCGTCCGGTCGTGACGCTGTAGCCGAGCAGGATGCCCCCGCGGCGCACGCTCCACGTTTCCGAAACGTCGCGGCCGTCTTCGCACGACAGCCAATAGCCCGCCAGCCAGTCGAGATCCGGCTGGGCGGCAGGGGCGGCCGCCCCGGGCTGGGCAGCGGCCAACGCGGCGGCGAACAGCAGATTCAGGCTCATGGATGGCTCCCTTTCCCATGTTTGGGCCCGTGCAGCCGCTCCGCGATCAGCCGCTCTTCCTCGGCAAAGGCATCGCTGAACGAGGCCGCGATGATTCCGGTCGGAATGGCGATCAGCACGATCCCGCCGATCGACACGAGCGCCGCGACCGCCTTTCCGATCGCCGTCATCGGCACGACGTCGCCATAGCCGACCGTGGTCATGGTCACCGCCGTCCACCACAAGGAGCGCGGGATCGATCCGAACTTGTCCGGCTGATGCTCCCCTTCGATCAGGTAGATGAGCGCGGACGCGACGACGAGGAAGAAGGCGAACAGCATGAAGGTGACGGCGAAGTGGCTGGCGCGCGCCCGCACCGCCCGCTCCATGATCCCGAAAGCGCGCGAGAACCGCCCGAGCTTCGCGATGCGCACGAGGCGAATGACCCGAAGAAGCCTGAGCAGCATCGTATTCTGCCCCACGAAGGGCGCGAACGAGCCGAGAATGGCGAGCAGGTCGATGATCGCCGTCGGCGTCCGCATCCAGCGCAGGCGCGTCATGCCCGCCTCGGGCGCGCACCACAGGCGAAGCGCATATTCGACCGAGAAGACAATCGCGAAGACGAGCTCGGCGCCGGTGAACCAAAGCTCCCGCCCGCTCGCGATCATCGGCTCGGTTTCGAGGATGGCGAGCAGGGTCGCGACCAGGATCGCCGCGATCAGGAACCGCGCGGTCGGCGTCATCCGCCCCTCCGGGCTGAGCTGCCGATGGACTCGCGTGCGCAGGCTCGGCCCGTCGCCGTCCAGCGTCGCATGCACCCTATCCGCTTTCATCGCCCCGCACTCCCCGCCGCGAAGCTTAGCCTCTCAGCCGCCCTCGGCAAGCCACTTACGCGCCAGGCGGCTCGGCTCGGGGCGGCTCAGATCAGGCTCACCGCCGCGAATCCGCAGACGAGCAGCCCGAGAAAGCCCCAGCTCACCAAAGTGAGCCGCTCGTCGATGAAGCGCTCGATCGGCTCGCCATAGCGCTTCAGCAGCGCCGCGATGACGAAAAAGCGAACGCCCCGTGTGATCGTCGCCAGCAGCAGGAACAGCCCCAGGTTGAAATGCGCCAGCCCGCTCGCGATCGTCACCAGCTTGAACGGGATGGGGGTCAGTCCCTTGATAAGGATCACCCAGGCTCCGTACTGCGCATACCAGTCGCGATATTCCGCCGCCGCGTCGTGCATGCCGTAAAGGTCGACCAGCCACACGCCCACGCTGTCGTAGAGGAAATAGCCGATCGCATAGCCGAACAGTCCGCCCGCGACCGAGGAGGCGGTGCACACCGCCGCGATCAGATAGGCCTGCGTCCGCCGCGCCAGCACCATGGGGACCAGCATCACGTCCGGCGGAATCGGAAAGAAGCTGCTTTCGGCGAACGAAATCGCCGCCATCGCCGGAATGGCGCGCCGGTGGCGGGCGAGCCGCAACGTCCAATTGTAGAGCCCGCGAAACATCGTACCCCCGAATTGCGCCGGAGCCTTAGAACCAGACGCCGCCCCGCGCCAGCACGATGCGCCGCACAAGCAGGCCCACCCCACCCGTTCGTCCCGAGCAGCCGTCGAGCTCGTCGAGACGGCGGCGTCGAGGGACCCGACGCGCAAAGGCCCTCTCCTTGCCGTCACCCCCACCCTTGTGTAGTCTCGGCCCCAAGTCAGCGGCGGCCTCCCGCCGTCCGCAACGAGAACATAAGAGTGTGCGAATGGCGCAGAACGCCGCCACGTCGCCGCAGCCGCCGGAGGATCTTCCGGCCGAGACGGCCACGATCGAGCCGCCCCCGAGGCGGCAGCAGCGCCACACCTATGGCGCGCTCGATCTCGGGACCAACAATTGCCGGCTCCTGATCGCGCGGCCCGCCGAAACGGGCTTCGTGGTCATTGACGCTTTCTCCCGCGTCGTGCGCCTCGGCGAAGGTCTCGCCGGCAGCGGCAGGATCTCCGAAGCCGCGATTGACCGCGCCCTCGCCGCCCTCGCCATCTGCTCGGAAAAACTGCGCCGCCGCCGCGTCACCCTCGCCCGCTCGGTCGCGACCGAGGCCTGCCGCCGCGCCGTCAACGGCCGCCATTTCGTCGAACGCGTGCGCAATGAAACGGGCATCGTCCTCGACATCATCTCCCCCGAAGAAGAAGCTCGCCTCGCCATGCTCGGCTGCCACCGGCTGCTCGAGCCCGGCGACGGCCCTGCCCTCATCTTCGACATCGGCGGCGGTTCGACCGAACTGGTCCTGATCGACACGGACGACGAAACGCCGCGCATCAAATGTTGGTGGTCCGCGCCCTGGGGCGTCGTTTCTCTCACCGAAAGCGAAAGCCGTGACTTGACCGATCCCGAGGAGCGCCTCGCCGCCTACGGGCGCATGAAGGAGCGGGTCCGCCACGCCTTCCGGCGCTTCACCGAGCTTCTGCCCGAGTCGCGCCACGACATCCGCCTGATGGGCACCAGCGGCACCGTCACCACGCTCGCCAGCGTCTATCTCGCCTTGCCGAGCTACGACCGCCGCCAGGTCGACGGCCTGATGATGCCCTCCTCGGCAATGCGCGGCGTCAGCGAAATGCTCTCCCGCATGAGCCACGCCGAACGCTCGCAGCTCCCCTGCATCGGCTCGGAGCGCGCCGACCTCGTCGTCGCCGGCTGCGCGATCCTCGAAGCGATCATGGACATCTGGCCGGCCGACACGCTGGGCGTCGCCGACCGCGGCATTCGCGAAGGCATTCTCCGCTCCCTCATGGCCCGGGACGGCTACGACATATGAAGCGCGTCAAGACCGCGAGAGGCCGCCGCGCCAGCTCCACCGCCTGGCTCGAGCGCCAGCTCAACGACCCGTACGTCAAACGCGCCAAGGCCGAAGGCTATCGCTCCCGCGCCGCCTACAAGCTCACCGAGCTCGACGACCGCTTCCACCTCCTGAAGGGCGTGAAGCGCGTCGTCGATCTCGGCGTCGCGCCCGGAGGCTGGACCCAGGTCGTGCGCCAGCGCGCGCCCGAAGCGCATGTCGTCGGCATCGATCTCCTGCCGACCGACCCGATCGAAGGCGCGATCCTTCTCCAGATGGACTTCATGGCCGACGAAGCGCCGGACCGCCTCCGCGAGGAGCTGGGCGGCGAAGCGGACCTCGTCCTCTCGGACATGGCGGCCAACACGGTCGGCCACCCGCAGACCGATCACCTGCGCACCATGGGCCTGGTCGAAGCCGGCCTCGACTTCGCGGTCCAGATCCTCCGCCCCGGCGGCGCCTTTCTCGCCAAGGTCCTCGCCGGCGGCGCCGACAACAATCTGGTCGCCGAACTCAAGCGCCGCTTCACCACGGTAAAGCACGCCAAGCCCCCCGCCAGCCGCAAGGGCTCGAGCGAATGGTACGTCGTCGCCCAAGGCTTCAAAGGCTAGCGCGGGCGAACCGGGCTTCGACAGGATCAGCCCTGGCGGGGAAGGGTTGGCGGAGAGCGAATAGCGCGCCGGTCGGACGCAGGGTCGCGCAAGAAAAACCGCTAGCCCTGAGCCTGTCGAAGGGCGGGTCACAGAACTCGGCGCGCTGCAAACCGGGCTTCGACAGGCTCAGCCCTGGCGGGGAAGGGTTGGCGGAGGGCAACTAGCGCGCCGGTCGGAAACAGGGTCGCGCAAGAAAAACCGCTAGCCCCGAGCCTGTCGAAGGGCGGGTCACAGAACTCGGCGCGCTGCAAACCGGGCTTCACAGGCTCAGCCCTGGCGGGGAAGGGTTGGCGGAGGGCGAATAGCGCGCCGGTCGGAAACAGGGTCGCGCAAGAAAAGCCGCTAGCCCTGAGCCTGTCGAAGGGCGGTTTGCAGCGCTCCGCCCCTCGACGAAATCCGCTCATCCTGAGTAGGGACTGAGTAGGCGAAGCCGTAGCGAAGGCCCGTATCGAAGGACCCGCGGACGCGCGCCCTAGCCCTCCTCCCGCGCCTCGCGCGCCGCCGCGATGGCATCCCGCAGCGCCTCGTAACCCACCGCGCCCTGCAGCACCTGGTCGCCCACCACGAAGGTCGGCGTTCCCTGCGCGCCGATTGCCCGCGCCAGTTCGTAATTCTTCTGGAGCTCGCGCCTGGCCTCGTCGTCGAGCGCCGTTTCGCCGAGCCCGACCGCCTGCCGCGCCGCCGCCACCGCGGGCGCGGTCGGCCGCCCCGCGCCGAACAGAGTGTCGAAAAACGGCCGGTACCGCCCCGCCCGCGCCGCGGCGAGGCTCGCCACCGCCGCGGCTTCGCTGTCCAGCCCAAGCACGGGGAAATCGCGCCACACGACGCGCAGCTTCGGGTCCTCGCGCAGCAGCCGGTCGACATGGGGATTGCTCGCTCGGCAATAGCCACAGGCATAATCGAAGAATTCGACGAGCACGACGTCCGGCTCCCGCGCTCCGGCCCAGGCGCCGTGGAACGGCGTCTCGAGCGCGGCGCGGCGCGGCTGGACGATGGCCGCCATTTCGCGCGCCTGCAGCGCCTCAATGGCCTCCTGCACGACCTCCGGATTCTGCACGAGGTAGCGCCGCACGAAATAACCGGACGACATCGCTACGGCGAGCGCGCCGATGAGCAGCCCGATCAGTCCCGACAGCAGCGCCACGGTCCAGCCGCTCCGCCACCATGCTTTCCCTGAAGCGCCCTCCGCCGGGCGCGCCGTGTCGCCGCTCAACGGTTGCGCCTCTGCACCCTCTGCACTTCGCTCCGCGAAACCATGGCGATGTCCTGCGCGCGCAGCCAGTCGGGCGTCCCCACCGCGATGCCGAGCATGGCCTGCTCGGCATTGGCGAGCGCCAGCGCCGGCTGCCCGATCAAATTGTAGCGCTCCGCCGTCGCCAGCGCCGCGCGCGCCTGATCGCCTTCGCGGTCGTAGACGATGCCGAGCTGGTACCAGGCGAAGGGATTGCTGTTGTCGCGGTTGATCGCGGCGCGGAGCACCTGCTTCGCTTCCTCGAAGTGGGCCGGATCCTCCGTCGAGATCAGGGCATGGCCGAGCATCGCCGAGATGAGCGGCTGGTCGGGCGCATGGGCGACCGATTGCCGCAGCGACTGCAGCGCCTCGCGCGGCCGCCCGGTTTCGAGCAGGACCTGGCCGCGAAGCTCAAGGAAGAAGGGGTCGGTCGGCCGCTCGGCGAGCAGGCTGTCGATTTCGGAGATTGCGCGTTCCGGATGCGAGTTGCGGTGCCAGGCATAGGCCCGGGCGATCCGCGCCGGCATCGATCGGTCGCGCTCCGGATAGCGCTGAAGCGTGCGCCGGGGATCGTCCACAAAGCCGATCAGCTTGGCGCGCACGCGCTGGAAGCGCTCTTCCAGCTCCGGCGGAGTCGGCCGGTCCCAGGCCGGATCCGCCTTGTACATCGGCTCCAGCACGGCGAGCCGCTCGCGGTTCAGCGGGTGGGTGCGCTCGTAGCTGTCCTCCTGCGGGATGTTGAGCCGGAATTCCTGGTTCTGGAGCCTCTCGAAAAAGGCGAGCGAGCCGCGGCCGCTCACGCCCGCCTGGCGGAGAAAGGTCGCGCCGGCCTGGTCGGCCGAAGCCTCCTGGGTGCGGGTGAAGGCGAGGAAGTTGCCGATCGCGGCGCGCTGGCCCATCGACATGATCGCCGCGCCCGCCTCGCCGCCGCCCGCCGCCATCGCCGCCGCACCGAGCAGCATGGAAAGGATGCTGATCCCGGTCGCCGTGCGAATGCCTTCGCCCATGCGGATGATATGGCCGCCGGTGATGTGGCCGAGCTCGTGGGCGATCACGCCCTGCACCTCGTTGGCGTTGGCGGCGCGGGTGATCAGGCCGGAATGGATATAGACGATCTGCCCGCCCGCCACGAAGGCGTTGATGCTGTCGTCGTTGATGAGAACGACCTGCACGTCCTCCGGCCGGAGCCCCGAGGCCTGAATGAGCGGGCGCGAAATGTCGCGAAGCAGCGCTTCCGTCTCGGCGTCGCGCAGGATGGACTGCGCATGCGCCGGCTGCGCCGCCACCGCGAAGCACATCGCCGCAAGCATCAGGAATCGCGCCAGGAACGTGCCCGGATGCAAGCGGGTGCGGGAAGCTTTGGCCATGCCCGATCCTATCTCGTCCGGGCGATGAACCCTAGATGAAATCGACGGGCGGCTTGCAGGGGCCGGGCTTCGACAAGCTCAGCCCTGGCGGCGGCCGGAGACACGGCGCAGCCGAGCACCCACTCAGCGCTAGTCCTGAGCCTGTCGAAGGACGGATCGCCCGCGCAGCCTGCCGGATGCGCGGGCGAGAACCGTCACGCGCCGAAGGTACGCTGCCACCAGCCGCGGCGCGGCGGGCCTGCGGGCGCTTGCGAGCCCGCTTCCTCCGAACCGCTGCTGTCCGCTTGGCGGTCGAGCGCGGGGCCCTCCGGCGCATCGGCCGCACGCGCGGCGTCCCCGCGGTCGTTGGCAGGCTCCGGGGCGGGCTCGGGCGCGGCGTCGGCAACAGGTGCATCCGGCGCCGAAGCCTCCTCGGCCACCGGCTCCGCTACCTTCTTGCGGCGGCCGGCGCGCGAGCGCTTCGGCGGCGGCGCCACTTCCGCTTCGGCTGCGGCGGCATCCGCCGGAGCCGCTTCGCTCACCACCGCTTCCGGTGCGGGCGCCGAGTCCTCGGCAGGCGCAGCCGGAGCCGCATCGGCGTCGGCGGCCGAAGCACGGCGCGCCCGCGGGCGGCGACGTGTCTTCTTCGGCTGCTCTTCCTCTTCGGCGGCAACGGCCTCGGCCGGAGCGTCGGCCGAAGGCGTTGCCTCAGCGGGAGCCTCGACGGCCTCCACGGCGACGACGGGATCGACAGGTCGCCCGTCGCTCTCGCCGCCGTCCGGCGCGTCATAGCCGCCATCCTGCGCGTGGCCCGGCTCGTCGTCATGAGCCTGGTCGTGACCGGCTTCGTTCCGGCCGTCCTCGCCGCCGTTCAGCGGCTCGCCGCCGTCCTCGCGGCCGTCCCTGCGGCGGCCGCCCCGGCGCCCGCGGCGGCGGCGCTTGCGCCGGCCTTCCGCGGTTTCGCGATCTTCGCGTTCGGAGCGCTCGGGCCGTTCGCCGCCGCGGCCCCGGCCGCCGCGTTCGCCGCGCTCTTCGCGTCCCGGTTCTTCCGAAGCTTCGGACACCGCGTCCGCCTCCGCTTCGTCCTCCTCCTCGAACTCCTCCTCGTCCTCGGGAAGCAGATCGTCTTCCTCGTCGACGAGCGGCGCCGCGATCGGTGCGGGCCTCGGCCGCTCGATCGGACGCGGGCCGACCGCTTCGACGGCCATTTTCGCGCCTTCGAAGCTTTCCTCGATCAGCACTTCCACCGCGACGCCGTAACGCGCCTCGATTTCGCCGATCTCGCCGCGCTTGCGATTGAGGACGTAGACCGCCGCCTCGCGTCCGGCGCGAAGGATGATCGTCGAGCCGCGGCCGCGCGCCGCTTCTTCCTCGAGCATGCGGAGCGCCGAAAGGCCCGCCGACGCCGCCGTGCGCATCAGCCCCGATCCGTCGCAATGCGGGCAAGGCTTGGTCGACGCTTCGAGCACGCCGGTGCGCAGACGCTGCCGGCTCATTTCCATCAAGCCGAAGGACGAGATGCGGCCGACCTGGATGCGGGCGCGGTCGTTCTTCAGCGCCTCCTTCATCGCTTTTTCGACTTTGCGGATATGGCCGTTCGACTCCATGTCGATGAAGTCGATCACGACCAGGCCTGCCATGTCGCGCAGCCTCAGCTGGCGCGCGATCTCGTTCGCCGCCTCGATGTTGGTCGCATAGGCCGTCTGCTCGATATTGTGCTCGCGGGTCGAACGGCCCGAATTGATGTCGATCGAAACCAGGGCCTCGGTCGGGTTGATGACCAGATAGCCGCCCGATTTGAGCTGCACCACCGGCTGGTACATGCCCGCGAGCTGGTCCTCCACTCCGAAGCGCTGGAAGAGCGGCACCGTGTCGTCATACGGCTTCACGCGCCGGACATGGCTCGGCATCAAAAGCTTCATGAAGGCCCGCGCCGCGCGATAGCCGTCCTCGCCCTCGACATAGACCTCCTCGATTTCTCGATGGTAGATGTCGCGGATCGCGCGCTTGATGAGGTTCGAATCCTCGTGGATCAGCGCCGGCGCCGAGGAGCCGAGCGTCTTTTCCCGGATCTCGTCCCAAAGCCGCGCGAGATAATCGAAGTCGCGCTTGATCTCGACCTTGGTGCGCGAAAGCCCGGCGGTGCGGACGATGCAGCCCATGCTGGAAGGGAGGCTCAGCTCCGCCATGATCTGCTTCAGGCGCTTGCGGTCGGCGCCGTTCGAAATCTTGCGCGAAATGCCGCCGCCGTGGCTCGTGTTCGGCATCAGCACGCAGTAGCGGCCGGCGAGGCTCAGATAGGTGGTGAGCGCCGCGCCCTTGTTGCCGCGCTCTTCCTTCACGACCTGGACGAGCAGCACCTGGCGGCGCCGGATCACGTCCTGGATCTTGTAGCGGCGCCTCAGATTCTGGCGCTTGCGCCTGAGCTCGTCGGCGGCGTTCTCCTCGGGCGCGCTCTCGGCGGCCTCGGGCGCGGCGGGGGCGTCCTCGTCGCCGTGCTCGGCCTCGTCGCCTTCGTCCTCATAGGACGCCAGCTCGGTGTCGTCGTGCTCGTCCTCGTCGTCGCGGTCGCCGTAGCGCGCCTCGTCGGCGGCGCGTAGGCGCTCCTCCTCCGCGGCATGCTCCGCTTCCTCGCGCAGCAGTGCCTCGCGATCCTCCTTCGGGATCTGGTAATAATCCGGGTGGATCTCCGAGAAAGCCAGGAAGCCGTGCCGGTTGCCGCCGTAGTCGACGAATGCCGCCTGCAGCGACGGTTCGACCCGCGTGACCTTGGCTAGATAGATATTCCCCTTGAGCTGCTTGTGCTCGGCGGATTCGAAGTCAAATTCCTCGATCCGGTTTCCCTTGACGACCGCGACCCGGGTCTCCTCCTGGTGGCGCGCGTCGATCAGCATGCGCATCGTCATTAAGTCTGCTCCATGCGCGCGCCTTCGCTCCGCCCTCCCGGAAAAGACGGCGAATGGCCGTTTTTGGGGGATCGGCGAGGCGGTGCGCGCGCTCGAATGTGGACCGGGGCGCGGCCGTCAGGGCGCGCGCCTCATATGTCCGGGTTGAAAGGAAATTCGTCGCTTCTGCCGCAATCGGCTGGCCGGCGATGAGCGCCGGCCGCAAAGTCCCCGTCGCCACGCCCATCCGGAAGTCGGGGCGTTGCCAGTCGGGGAAAGAAAGCCTCATGCAGCGTCAACCTTCGAGGCCGGCGGACGCCGGCCGAAATCCCGGCGCGGGATGAGAAGGATGGACCTCCGTCAGCGTGCCGATGCCTGCTGCTAGCACCGGGGCGGCGATGCGGCAACCGCAATCGGGCGCGAAACGAGCCTTT
>DASVQT010000008.1:0-8204 GCA_036388975.1 Allosphingosinicella sp.
GGCGAAGGCGGACGGGCGCTGGGACGCCGCTTATGCGCCGGCGAGCCGCGCCGAAGTGCCGCCGGACCTGGCGGCGGCGCTGGCCGCGCGGCCAGAAGCCGCCGCCTTTTTCGAAACGCTGACCGGCGCAAACCGCTACGCCATCCTGTACCGCATCGCCGACGCCAAAAGGCCGGAGACCCGGGCGAAGCGGATCGCCGGCTTCGTCGACATGCTGGCGCGCGGAAAAACGGTTCACGGGTGACTGGGCTGCGGTGCGCGCCGCTCCATAAGGATGGCGCGGCCCCAGCGCGTTTCGACCGGGCCGCTCGCCGCCGTGAAGCCGGCTTTCTCGCAGGCGCGGCGGGCGCGGATGTTGTCCGGGTGGGGATCCGTGCCGATGGCCGGGACTCCCGCTGCGAACAGGCGGTCGCATAAGGCGCGAAGCAGGGTGCTGCCGTGGCCGCGGCCGAGCATGGCGGGGACGCCGATGTAGAGATCGACCCCGCGCGCGCCCGGCGCCAGATAGGAGAAGGGATGCGGCTCCCAGGCATGGACCGCATAATCCTGCACGAAGGCGAAGGGGCGGCCGTCATGCGAGACGATCCACAAGGCCATGGCCGGCTCGGCGAGATGCGCTTCACACTCGGCTTCGGGCTCTTCCCAGGCGCCCCACCAGGCGAGGACGTCCGGCGTGTGGCGCCAGGCGAGGAGCATCGGCAGGTCGCCGGGACCGGCGGGGCGGAACTCGTAGGTCGGGTCCATGACGCCGGCTTAGCGGAACCGGGCGCCGGCGAGAAACGGGACGGCGAACCGCCCCGCTCCCGAGTCGACATGAAGTGATCAGCCGCCGCTGACTTCACGCGGACGAGGATAGGTCAAGCTGGGCGAGCAGCCATAGGCCTCCCAGTCGCCGTCGTTCAGATTGGGATAGGTCGAGCATTCGTAGACGGTGCAGGTCGAGTCGTCGCAGTAGGTGAAACTGTAGGGCGTCGGATCGGCGGACGCCGGAACCGGCATGATCCAGGTTCCCGCGACGGCGGCGATGGCGGCGACGAAAGTCCTTTTGCTTTTCATCAGACATCCCTCTTCTTCTATCCGGCTCCGAGTCGCAACCGGATAAGCCATTGGTCACATCGTGCCGCTTGCAGTCAATGCGGACTCCGTAGCCTTTCTGTGCAACCGAGCGCGGTGCGAATATTGCCGCCCTGCTTGAGCAAATTGCTGCGGTCTTGGACGCGGCGCCGGCACGCGCTAGGCTCCGCGGCGGAGGTGAGCCGATGTCCGATTATCCGCCTGGCGCCGATCCGATTGAGACGCCCATCGAAGGCCGCTGCCTGTGCGGCGCGGTGACCGTCACGCTGAAGGGCGCGCGGCCGCTGGTCGACGTCTGCCACTGCGACATGTGCCGGCGCTGGTGCGGCGGCGCGTTCGGCGGCGTGTCGGGCGAAGCGTTCACCGTATCGGGCGAAGAGCATGTCTCCGTCTTTCGCTCCTCGGCCTGGGCGGAGCGCGCCTTTTGCGCCCGCTGCGGGAGCAACCTTTCGTACCGCTTCGTGCCCGCGGACCATGTGAGCTTCCTCGCCGGCCTGTTCGACCTTCCCGAGCGCTTCGCCATGTGGCGGCAGATCTTCATCGACGAAAAGCCGCACTGGTATGCCTTTGCCGAGGACACGCCGGCGATGACGGGCGCCGAAGTGATCGCGGACGCCAAGGCGAAGGGGTTCGAGTTTCCGTAGGCGAATGCGCTCCGTGCGTGCGGCGGCCCTCCGCGCCGATCCAGCCGGAAGGTCACACAAAGGTCTCACCTGTAGCGCTTTTTCGACTTCTCGGCGGCCATGCCGATCGGGTCGAGGTGGCGGCACATGTCTGCGAACTCCCCCCGGCTGAGCTCGCCGGCTTCCCCGCGCCGGCACTTGTCCCACGCGGCTGCGCCGCGCGCATCCTGAGCCGCGCGCGCCTCGGCTTCCAGGCGCGCGGCGCTCTTGGGCGCGTGCTGTTCACTGAAGAAATGCGGCAGCGTGCCGTCCGCGATGTTCGCCACCAACAGCTCCGCTTGGAGCGTCTCCGGATCGAGCAGCACCTCGGGCGGGGCCGGCAGCGGCGGCTCCATGGCCAGGAGGCTGGCTTCGACGTCGGCCGCCGCCACCTCGGCAGGGTCGGCGGGCTGCGGAGGCTGGGCGCGGAGGCCCCCGCCATAGCGCTCCGGCTTCAGGTGGCGCAGCAGCCACATCAGCAAGCGGTCGTTATAGACGCGCTTGGTGCACACCACGTCGCCATTCTCGTCATAGACATTGTGCTCCACCCCTTCGAAGGCGCGTTCGAAGGCGATATCCTCGACGAGGCCCGCGGCATGGACGCGCGCCGCGTCCCAGGCGCGAGCGAACGCGGCCCCATGGGCGGAGCGGCGCAGGCGATAAGCGGTCTCCCGGGTCATGCCGACGGCCTTGGCCGCTTCGCCGACGAGGCCGGTATCGGCCAAGACTTCGATGAAGCGGCGCTGCTTTTCTTCGGTCCAGCCGTCGTAGCGAGGGCGGCGGCGCACGGGAACCCAGCGATAATCGGCAAGGTCGTAGCCGGAGGACGGCCGGGCGCCGTCCTCCGTGGGATCGGCTGCGTCGGCGGGCGCGTCGGGCGCGGGCGCGGGCGCGGAGGCGGGGGTGGCGGGCGCTTCGACCTTTGCGTCGATGCGGCCGGCGGCAAGCTCTTGCCCGGACTCGCGGCGGGGATCGGATGAGTGGCTCATCCACGAGGATAGAACAGAAGAAAACCTACGTTGCAATGTCTTGCCCGTGGCAACGAACCGCAGCGGTTGCTTGTGCCGCGTTGGCGCCCGCCGGCTCATCGCCGGCGACACGGTCAGGGGACGCTCAGCCTTTGTCCTCGGCGAGGGTGTGGGCGACCAGCGCGTTGGCGTTGGCGTGACCGTGGCCCATGCCGTGTTCCCCCTTCAGCCAGGCGACGAGCTCCATATGCTTGGCCGGCGGACGGGCGCGGAGCAGGGCCTTCCATTCGGATATGGGGCGGCCGTATCTCTTCTCGATGGAGGGGAAGTAGGAGGCGGGGCCTTTGACTTGGGTGTCGCTCATGGCGGGAGATTGGGGCCGGCGCGGGGCGGCGGTCAAGCGGGGCGGCGGAACCGGCGGGGCGGCGGGGTCATTGTCCCGGGCGGAGCGAGCCGGAGTAGGAGGCGGATGCGATGACCGGAAACGCGCGCGCCGAAACGCTGGCCCTCCTCGCCCGGCGCGTGCCGGACGCCACGATCTGCCCCAGCGAAGTCGCCCGCGCCCTCGCCTCCGCGGCCGGCGAGCCGGACTGGCGCAGCGCAATGCCGGCGGTACACGCGGCGGTCGACGGGCTGGCGGCGGAGGGGCTGGTGCGGCTGAGCTGGAAGGGCGCGGCGATGCCGGTTCGGGAGGGGGCGTACCGAATCGGGCGCGGCGATGCGGGCGAGGAATTGCCGGGCAAGTGAATGTGCCGATCGCTTGCGGATCGTAGCCGGAAGTGGGGTCACGGCGGAGATTTCATGCTGTTCCGGCCGACACTCCGACCTCGGTCGCCTCGCCCTAGCCGCTCGGGCCGACGTTCTATGGCGTGGGTGCGCGGCAGCGGCTAAGGTCGCAAGGCGCTGAAAGGCCTCACCGTCCGGATCGGGGTCCCATTGATGTTGGTGAGCGTGCCTGCCCAAGCGAGCTCGTAAAGCCGCTTCAGGTCGCGCCGGTCGGTATCGGTGAGCTGGCTGAGATCGCCGTAGTTCATGATCGAGCGCTCTTCATGCGCTCCGAACAACTCGACGGCCCACTCCCTTTCGCGCGTTTGGGCGAAGAAATGCCGCAGGCCGAAGATGTGGCCGATCTCGTGTGCCATCGTTTCCACCTGCTCGGCGGGGCTCATCGTAAACAGCATCGGGTAGATGGCCAGCTCGTGCTGCCCCTGATCGGGGAAGAAGGCGCTCGCGAGCGTGCAGCCCGCGGGACTGCACTGGTTGGCATCCCGCACCGCGATCTCGAAGTCCCAGGCTTCGGCCTGTTCGCTGAAGCGGACCGGGATCGCGTCGCCCCATGCCAGCACGGCCTCCAGCATGAGCCGGCGAACCGCCGCCTTCGCGGCCTCGGGATTGCGGAAGCGAAGCAGCGAGCGCTCCTGGAAGCGCCACCGTAGCGTAACGTCCCGCTCCCAGAGAGGGATGAACCCTTCGCTCGCCTCAAGTACCAGTTCCAGCGGCGAGCGGTTCCTCGGCGTGGCATAGCCTCGGCGCTCGGTGTTGCAGACGTGGCCGGACCGGAGCCGGTGGACTTCGGCTTCCGCTGCCGCCCGAATCTCCTCGTCGTCCCGCAGCGCGAACGCGTCCCCTTCTCCCTCGGCCGGTGCGAACGGGTCCTGTTCAGCCATTTCACGTCTCCTCGCCCTTGACCCATCCCGTGTACGATAAGGAGTGGAGGCGGGCGCGTGACGGCCGTCACGCCCGCGGAGGGCAAAGCCACAGCACGGCCCATGCGCCCAATTGGCAAGAATTGCGCAAAATTGTACAAGGCACTGCATGGCACAGATGAACATCTCGATCCCGGACAAGCTCAAGGGCTGGGCCGAGCAGCGCGTCGCCGAGGGCCGCTACAGCAGCACCAGCGACTACATCCGCGACCTCGTCCGCCGCGACCAGGAGAATGAGGAAAAGCTGCGGCGGCTGCAGGCGGCGATCGACGAGGGGCGAGCGTCGGGGGTGAGCGAGCGCACGATCGAGGACATCATCGCCGACCGACGGAAGCGGGACGGACTGACTTGATCCACGTCGAACTCAGCCGCCAAGCCGACGCCGATCTCGACGACATCCTCGACTACAGCATCGCCCCACGGCCGCGAAACGGCCGAAGCCTATCTGCCCACGCTCACCCGGCCCGCCACGGATTGACGCGGTAGGTCTTTGTCGCGTCGCACCCGCGCACGCGGGTGCGGACCTCTACGAATTGGCATGACAGTCGACATAGGTCGTAGCGTGGGTTGTTGGACGGGAGTGGCGCGCCAGGCCGCATTATAGTACTGTCGGTGGAGGAGGTGCATTTTGGCTCCGCTTTACGACGTTGCAATCTCTTTTGCGGGAGAAGACAGGGACAAAGCGGAGCAACTCGCCGATTTCCTAAAAAACGAATTTAAGCTCGTGGTATTTTATGATGATTATGAGCGAGCGAAGCTTTGGGGCGGTTTTCTGCCAGAGCGCCTGCTTAGTATCTACCGGGACATGGCACGCGCTTGTGTCGTTCTTGTCTCCCGGAACTACAAAGCGAAGCGCTGGACCACGCACGAGTGGCGATCAGCTCAGGAGCGCGCGCTCAATGAACCTTCGCAAGATTACATTCTGCCGGTGCGGCTCGACGACACCACTCTGGACGGCATGTTCGACTCTGTAGGGTATTTGGATGGTTCAAGCTATTCCATGCGGACTATAGCAAGGCTGGTCTACGAGAAAATCGGCGACACGACGTCTCGCGATGGACTGGTGAGACTTGCTGACCAACTTTATAGAGAGGGTCTCCCGAATAAGGCACTTGCACTCGTCGGCCACCTGCCTGACGACGGAGACTTGGAACTTCTTCGACTGAAGGGTCTTTGCTACAGTAAGCAAGTTGATTACAGAATGGCCATCAAGTGCTTTGAGCAAGTAATCTCTGTTCGACCTCGCGACTTTCTCTCGCACTTCCACCTAGGGATCTATAACTTCCGCATCGGTAACTTTGAAGCGTCCATCCGACATTATGAGATAGCCGACCACTTGTCGCCCAATCATCCCACAATAATCGACGATCTTGCCGGAGCTCGGAGGCGGCTGCGGATGGAGAAGCGAAGGCGCTGAAATGCGGCTATTCGGGTGAAAACATAGCTCTACCTAAGCCTGCGTCCGCGCGCAATTTCCTATCTATGATGTTCTTGTCACCTCGGAAGCGACGAACTTATCGTCATCTGCAACCGCGCGGGGGATTGTTCTCAAGCCATAGGCGGCGTGGCCAGTTCGGTACCACTTGACCCTGCATTGACTGCTTTCTGAGTTCCGTGAGCAACATTTCTCCGCCTCGAAATTCGGGATCAAAATCGCAGCAGAACCCGATGCCCAAAAGCGTCATTCCGAATACCCTCGCGTAGCCCTCCTTGCTAAAACATGGGCTGAAGTAGTGATCATAAGCAAGGCTCTGATCCGGTATCATAATAGCCCGAAAATTCCCGTCGCCGTTCAGAACGAAGTGCTTAGCCGGGAGCAGAGATGGGTCACGCGCTACCTCTAGGCCCTCGTAAAATGCAATCGCCTCTATCGCAATTTTGAAGAGGCCGCGCACCGCCTTGCGGTCAAATCGCAATTCCTGGTTATACGAAATGCTAACCGTGCCATCTGGGCGGTGCTCCCACTTAGCATCTTTGATAGGGTCCTCCGCATTGGTCCCCTTGAGCCATTTCCCATTCGGCGTTTGAACAGAGTATTTTTCTCGATTGACATACAGGACGGGGCCGTTCTGATCGTATCCGCTTGCAAAGGAAGCGAACCCATCGACCGTTGGCCGTCTCCCCTTTTTGCGGGGAACGCCCTTGATGACTGTAATGATCTCATAGGGTGTCAGGAGTGCACGATCAAGGCGTCCGTTCTTGTGATTGCAGTTCCCACAGACGCCGACTGTAAGCACGAAATCCGGCGGGCAGCCCAAAGCGTCCGGCGCAATGTGCTCAAGTGAGTTAGCCGGAAACCCGCCACACCAGATGCAAGTTTCGGGGTTTGTCACGTGCCATGTGCGGGCAGGTAGATTTCCCCGCCCTTCTCCCGGAATCGCTCGCTCATCTCGGCCATGCCCTGTGCCGCCTCGGCTTCGCCGAGGGGACCCCTCTCCCCGCTCGCCTTCGGCGAGTCGCCCTCTCCCGCAAGGGGAGAGGGGGGGGTGGCTTCGAGGAAGGTGTCGGCGCTCGCATTCTGCTTTGCCGCGAAGTCCCGCACTTCCTGGGTGATCTTCATGCTGCAGAATTTGGGGCCGCACATGGAGCAGAAGTGGGCGGTTTTGGCGCCTTCGGCGGGGAGGGTCTGGTCGTGATATTGTTCGGCCGTGTCCGGGTCCAAGGACAGGTGAAACTGGTCGCGCCAGCGGAATTCGAACCTCGCGCGTGACAGCGCATCGTCGCGCATTTTGGCGGCGGGGTGGCCCTTGGCGAGGTCGGCTGCGTGCGCGGCCAGCTTGTAGGTGACGACGCCGACCTTGACGTCGTCGCGGTCGGGGAGGCCCAAGTGCTCCTTGGGGGTGACGTAGCAGAGCATCGCGGTGCCGAACCAGCCGATCATCGCCGCGCCGATGGCGCTGGTGATGTGGTCGTAGCCCGGCGCGATATCCGTCGTCAGCGGCCCCAATGTGTAGAAGGGGGCTTCGCCGCAGGCTTCGAGCTGCTTGTCCATGTTGGCCTTGATCTTGTGCATCGGCACGTGGCCGGGGCCTTCGATCATGACCTGGACGTCGTGGCGCCAGGCGATCTGGGTGAGCTCGCCCAGGGTGGCGAGTTCGGCGAACTGGGCTTCGTCATTGGCGTCGGCAATGGAGCCGGGGCGGAGGCCGTCGCCCAGCGAGAAGGCGATGTCATAGGCCTTCATCAGCTCGCAGATTTCCTCGAAGCGGGTGTAGAGGAAGCTCTCCTTGTGGTGGGCGAGGCACCATTTGGCCATGATCGAGCCGCCGCGGCTGACGATGCCGGTGACGCGCTTGGCGGTCATCGGGATGTAGGGGAGCCGGACGCCGGCGTGGATGGTGAAATAGTCGACGCCCTGCTCGGCCTGCTCGATGAGCGTGTCGCGGTAGATCTCCCAGGTGAGGTCCTCGGCGATGCCGCCGACCTTTTCGAGCGCCTGGTAGATGGGAACGGTGCCGATGGGCACGGGGCTGTTGCGGATGATCCATTCGCGGGTGTCGTGGATGTTGCGGCCGGTGGAGAGGTCCATGACCGTGTCGGCGCCCCAGCGGATCGACCAGACCATTTTGTCGACTTCGGCCGCGACGTCGGAGGCGACGGCGCTGTTGCCGATATTGGCGTTGATCTTGACCAGGAAGTTGCGGCCGATCGCCATCGGCTCGCTCTCCGGGTGGTTGATGTTGGACGGGATGATGGCGCGGCCGCGGGCGACCTCGTCGCGCACGAATTCGGGGGTGACGTAACCGGGGATGGAGGCGCCGAAATCCTGGCCGTCGCGAATGGCATTCGCGATC
>DASVQT010000009.1:0-1748 GCA_036388975.1 Allosphingosinicella sp.
CTGGCGCCCGATGATCGAGGAACGGCTGCGCATGATCGCCGCGGCCCGCGCCGCCGGCCAGCTCCCGCCCGCCGCGCCGCAAGATGGTGCCCGGCCGAATCCGCAAGGCCGGCAGCCGGACCCCGCCGCGCTTCCCGCCGACCAGCCGGTGCCGACGCCGTAAGGCGCCCTCAGGCCGGCTCCAGCTCCCTTTGCACCACCTTGTCGGCCAGCGTGCCGTTGAGCTCGGCCAAGTGATCGAACGCGGCCGTATAGGCGGCCAGGCCCTGGCTCAGCGAACGCAGCTCCGCATCGAAGCCCTGCATCTCCGCTTCCGGGATCAAAGCCTCGATCCGCTCCCAGCGCGACCAGCCCTCGCGCGGCCCCATGCCGAGCATCTGCCCGCGCCGGCTCGCAATGGCCGAAGTGACTCGCGACGTCGCGGAGGTCGGCGCGACGACGACCACCTTCATGACCGGCTCGAGAAGGTGCGGCTGCGCGGCCGCCAGCGCTTCGGCCATGGCGATCCGCCCGGCCGTCCGGAAGGCGATCTCCGAGCTGTCGACGCTGTGATAGCTGCCGTCGACCAGCGCGACCGCGACGTCCACCACCGGAAAGCCGAGCGGCCCCTTCAGCATGGCATCCCGCGCGCCCGCTTCCACCGCCGGAAACCATTGCCGCGGCACCACGCCGCCCGAAATGCGCTCTTCGAAGCGGAAGCCCTCGCCGCGCGGCAGCGGCCGCACCTCCAGCACGACGTCGCCAAACTGGCCGTGCCCGCCCGACTGCTTCTTGTGCCGGCCGCGCTGGGTCACGGTGCGCCGGATCGACTCGCGATAGCCGATCGCCGGCTGCCGCGAATGGACGGACACGCCGTAGCGCCGCTTCAGCCGGTCGAGCGTCACCTTGAGATGCTCGTCATTGACGCCGCGAAGCCGCGTCTCGTGCAGCGCCTCGTCCTGTTCCCAGGTCAGCATCGAATCCTCCTCCACCAGCCTGTGGAGCGCGGTCGAAAGGCGCACGTCGTCCTTCCGGTCCGTGGTCGAAATGGCGAGCACGTAATTGGCGGCGGGAAGCGGCACGTCGGGCCGGGGCAGGGCGCCCTTGCCGGCGCTCAGCCATTCGCCGGCGCCGACTCCTTCCGCCTTGGCGAGCGCCACCACGTCGCCGCGTTCCGCCTGCGCGGCCTTGACGATCTTGTCCCCCTGCACGGTGAACACGGTCCCGATCCGGACCGCCTCGCCGCCGCTCGTGCGCAGCTCCGCGCCCTCCTTGAGGCTCCCGCCGAAGACGCGCGCATAAGCGAGCCGCCCCATCGCGCCAGCGTTGGAAATCTTGAACACGAAGGCGCAGCCGTCCTCCGCGCCGAGCCGCCGCGCCGCGACGTCCGGCCCCGGCGCATCGTGGCGCAGCGCCTTCAAGAGCCGCCGCACACCGAAACCGTTCGGCGCCGATCCGAACAGCACCGGCACGACCAGATTCTCGCGTGTCTCGCGCGACAAATCTTCGTAGACGATTTTCGGATCGGGCGTTTCGTCCATGAGCAATTGCTCGAGAAGCGCGTCGTCATGGTCGGCGAGCTGTTCCAGAAGGTGGAAGCGCGCCGCCTTTTCCCGTTCCGCGAGGTCGGCCGGTATCTCCGCCGGCTCGGAAGGCTTGCCGGGCCGATAGTGAAAGGCGCGCTCCAGCGCGACGTCGACGAAGCCGGAGATCTTCTCGCCGCTGCGGATCGGGATCTGGCGGGCGAGGAGGGGCTCGCCGCTCATCGG
>DASVQT010000010.1:0-23166 GCA_036388975.1 Allosphingosinicella sp.
CGCGCGCCAACCTGCCGGTTCAGAGCCAGTATACCCCTCCACCCGGCTTCGCGGGGGTCCCCTCCCCATCTGCGATGGGGAGGAATTCAGGCCGTCCCGCTTGCTCCGAGATCGCCCGAACCGCGCCCGATCACCGTCTCGACCCCATCCTCGATGCACACCACCGAACCTTGCGGCAGCGGCGCCGCAACCGGCGCGCCGCAGCCCGGACGGTCGGGCGCACCCGTCAGCACGCCGCGCAGCACCCGCGAGGAAATGCCGTGCATCACGATCAATCGGTCGCCGCCTTCATGCGCGAAGTCATCCAGCCACGCGCGCAGCCGCACGGCGATCGCGTCATACCATTCGCCGCCCGGCGGGCACTGGGTGAACAGCCCCGCCTGCCGGTCGACGAAGCCGCCGGTCTCCGCGTCGATGTCCGCGTAGAAGCGCCCGCCCCAGGCGCCCATCTCCATTTCGCCGAGCCGTGCATCGGTCCGCGCCCCGTGCCAGTCGAGTTCGAGATGCTCGGCGGCAACCGCCAGCGTCTGCAGCGCCCGCCCCGTCGGCGACGCCCAGAGGGCCAGCGCCGGCTTCGCCCCGAGCGCACCCGCCAGCGCGGCGCCGATCTCGTCCGCCTGCGCGAAGCCGGCGCGGGTCAGCGGCGTATGCTCCGCCTCGCCCTGCATGCGGCGCACGGCGTTGAACACGGTCTCCCCGTGCCGCGCGATGAAGAAGCGCGCCCTCACCGGCGTCGGCATGCAATCGCCGCCGCGTCGATCGCCGTCGCCGCCCCGCGCAGGCGATAGCTGTCCCGCATCGAAAGCCCGCGCACGCTTCGCGTTTCGATCGTCATGTCGATGCCCGAGCGCATCGCCGCGACGATTTCCGCGTCGGCGCGCGGGTCCGGCGCCCAAGCGTCGCGCGGCCCGGAGACGAGCTGGAACGTGCGCCCGTCGATGCGCAGCAGCACGGCCGATCCGGCGCGCTTCTCGCGGCCGAGGCGGACATGGACCTGCCCGGACAAACCGCGGCCCGGCCACCAGGCCACCGAAGCGAACGGCCTCTGCCCCTCGTCGGCGGACGCGCTCTGCGGCTCGGCGATCGCGAAGCAGCGCTCATTGTCCTGGAACGATCCCCAGAAGAACCAGGTGCCGAGCGGACGCCGCTGCGCGAGCGCCGGCGTCGCCGCGGCACAGAGGCAGAGAAAGGCGAGGAAGAGGCGTCGCGGCACGAATTCCTGATCCAAGGACTGTGGCAGAAAGGCAACGAAAAAAGCTGTTTAGGTGGCGTTCATGAAACTTCGCTGCGTCGCACCATGTTAAGCCCGTCGCAATTCGCAACGCATCTATCAAGGAGTATCCAGTATGCGTAAGCTTATCCTCGCCGCGCTTTTGACGGGCGCCACCGCCGTTCCGGCCTTCGCTCAGGACACGACCGACACGGGCCGTTTCTCGGGCGTCCGCGTCGAAGGCATTGTCGGCTACGACACCACCAAGGATGACGGCGAAGGCCAGGACGGCGTCGTTTACGGCGTCGGCGTCGGCTACGACGTCCAGGCCGGCAACCTCGTCTTCGGCGTCACCGGCGAAGCCTCCAAGTCGACCATCGACGGTTGCGTCGCGGGCGCGGTCGTGACCGGCGACGAGCTGTGCATCGAAGCGGGCCGCGAGCTCTCCATCGGCGGCCGCGTCGGCGTGGTCGCCGGTTCGAACGCCCTCCTCTACGCCCATGCCGGCTACACCAATGCCCGCGTCGACGTCGATTACACCCCGGCCACCGTGGGCGGCGCCAATCCGTTCGCCAATCAGAGCAACAACCTCGACGGCGTCCGCGTCGGCGGCGGCGTGGAGCTCGGCATCGGCCGCAACGCCTTCGCCAAGGCCGAGTATCGCTACTCGAACTACGAGCAGGGCTTCGACCGCCACCAGGTGGTCGGCGGCATCGGCCTCCGCTTCTAAGCCGGAGTCCGGGTAAAGAGAGGGGCTGGGGCGCAGGACGCCTCGGCCCCTTTTTCTTGCCCGCGCTTTTTTGTGGGTAATTCGGGCGCCCCCTAGCGCGCCGCCCAACGCCGCTCTAGAGTTTCCGCCCAAAGACACCTGTTTTTCCGGGGGAATGCATGAAGGCGACGATCGAACGGGCGACGCTCCTGAGGAGCCTCGGCCACGTCCATTCGGTGGTGGAACGCAGGAACACCATCCCCATCCTTTCCAACGTTCTCCTGGAAGCGCGCGAAGACGGTTCGCTGCGCCTGATGGCGACCGATCTCGATCTCCAGATCAACGATACGATCGAAGCCCAGGTGCAGCAGCCCGGCGCCACCACAGTCGCGGCGCACACCCTATTTGAGATCGCCCGCAAGCTTCCGGAAGGCTCGCAGGTCGAGCTCACCGCCGCAGACGGGAAGATGCTGGTCGTCGCCGGGCGCGCCCGTTTCAACCTTTCGACCCTGCCGCGCGACGATTTCCCGGTGATCGCCGAAGGCGAGCTCCCGACCCGCTTCGAGCTTCCGGCAGCGACCTTGCGCCAGATCATCGACAAGACGCGCTTCGCCATTTCGACGGAAGAAACGCGCTATTATCTGAACGGCATCTTCCTGCACGTGTCGGACGAAGCCCAGCCGGTGCTGAAGGCCGCCGCAACCGACGGCCACCGCCTCGCCCGCGTCACGGTGCCCCGCCCGGCCGGCGCCGAGGGCATGCCGGACGTGATCATTCCGCGCAAATGCGTGGCGGAGCTCAGGAAGCTCCTCGACGAGGTGGACGGCAGCGTCTCGGTCTCGCTGTCCGAATCGAAGGTCCGCTTCGGCCTCGGCAATGCGATCCTGACCTCCAAGCTGATCGACGGCACCTTTCCCGATTACAGCCGCGTCATCCCGACGGCGAACGACAAGCTCCTTCGCATCGATCCGCGCAGCTTCGAAGAGGGCGTCGACCGCGTCGCCACCATCGCCAGCGAAAAGACCCGCGCGGTCAAGATGACGCTGGAGCGCGACAAGGTCACGCTGTCGGTCAGCTCGCCTGAAAACGGCAGCGCCGCGGAGGAAGTCGCCGGCGATTATGCCTCGGACGGCCTCGAGATCGGCTTCAACGCCCGCTACCTGCTCGACATCCTCGGCCAGATCGAAGGCGATTTCGTCGAAATGCACCTCGCCGACCCCGCCGCCCCGACCTTGCTCCGCGAAAACGACAAGGCGGCCGCCCTCTACGTCCTGATGCCGATGCGGGTGTAAGCCCGCAGCGCTTGCCTGCAGGCGCTGGGCGCTTACATTGACAGTGAAGGGACGGGCGGCTAGACGCCGGCGCTTGCCCAGAGCACTGAATTTCCGGAGAGCCCAGCCATGGCGCGCGTGACCGTCGAAGATTGCGTCGACAAGATTCCGAACCGTTTCGACCTCGTCCTGCTCGCCGCCCAGCGCGCGCGGCAGGTGTCGGGCGGCGCCGAGCTCACCATCGATCGCGACCGCGACAAGAATCCGGTCGTGGCGCTTCGCGAGATCGCCGAAGAAACGGTGAAGCCCAAGCACCTCCAGGAGGCCCTGGTGTCCTCGCTCCAGCGCGTCCAGATGGACGACGACGACGCTCCGGACGAGGTCGGCTCGCTTTCCCAGTCGGCCGAAGCGCTGCGCCTGACGGCCGCCGCTCCGCCGCGCAACACCAACACCGGCGGCGACTACGAATAAGCCGCCCTTTTTCGTTCTTTTCGAAACGGCGATAGGCCGCTGCGCCCTCCTGTGGCGCGGCGGCCTTGTCGTAGGTGCCGCCCTTCCGGACGAGGACGAGGCGGCGCTGCGGCGCGGGATCGAGCGCCGCTGGCCGTGCGCGGCCGAAGCGGAGCCGCCCGCCTTCGTCGCCGAAGCCGCCGCTCTCGTCGTCAGGATGCTGTCGGGCGAGCCGGTCGACGTCTCGGGCGTCCCGCTCGATTTCGCCGCCGCTTCCGACATGGAGCGCAAGGTCTGGGAAGCGGCGCTGCGCATACCGCGCGGCGAGGTGCGCACCTACGGCGACATCGCCCGCGAGATCGGCGCACCCGGGGCCGCCCAGGCCGTCGGCGCCGCACTGGGGCGCAACCCGATCCCGATCCTCGTCCCCTGCCACCGCGTCCTCGCTTCGGGCGGCCGAAGCGGCGGCTTCTCCGCGCCGGGCGGCACCCGCACCAAGTTCCGGATCCTCGAAATCGAAGGCGCGCGGCGACCGGGGGAGGGCGGCCTGTTCGAAACTCTACCGCTGGCGGTGAAGCCCCGCAGCTGAGCCGTCAGGCGGCCTTTTCGGCCGCCGGCAGCTCCGAAGCGTCCAGCCATTCCAGATCGCCCAGCATCAACGTGCGCCCGTCCGAGGCGCGCACTGCCATCTGCTCCACGGGCATGCGGTTGTTGCGGTCGACCAGCACGGGGTTGCTCGGCAGGCCGGACACCCAGCGCTCGCCCCATTGCCGAAGCGCGATCAGCACCGGGAGGAGGGCCATGCCCTTTTCGGTGAGCTTGTAGACGATCTTGCGCCGGTCGGCCGCATCGGCCTGCCGCTTCAGGATTTCGTGCTCGACCAGCCGCCCGAGCCGGTTCGAAAGGATGTTGCGGGCGATTCCCAGGGTGGACTGGAATTCCTCGAAATGCTGCAGCCCGTTGAACGCGCCGCGCAGGATCAGGAACGACCAGCGCTCCCCGACCACTTCCAGAGCCGCCGAAATCCCGCACTCGGCCAGGATCGACCGCAGATTCTCCTCTCGCGCCATGGGCTTAGCCTAACCTGTTTCCCTCCTCGCACCACCATGGATTTTTCAGTTGCAGAACGCAACCGGTCCGGCATATAAGTTGCACATAGCAACCGATACCGGAGGCCGCATCCATGTCACGTTTCGCGCCGATCAGCTTCGCCCTTCTCCTTACCCTCGCTGCAGCACCGGCCGCCGCCGCGCCGGCGCATTTCAACGCGCAGCCGCTGGCCGCGCCCTCCGAAGCCCGCATCGTCGCCCGCGACGTGGTCTTCCGCTGCGGCCCGTCCGGCTGCGCCGCGCCGCGCGGATCGAGCCGCGCGGAACACGTCTGCGCTGCCCTGGTTCGGGAAGTCGGCGCGCTCGCCGGCTTCAGCGCTGCCGGCCGGCCGTTCGACGCCGCGGCGCTCGAGAGCTGCAACCGCCGCGCCCGCTGAAGCCGCCGCCGGGCATTTTTGCATTGCAACATGGGGGCGCCGCACCACATGGTGCTCCGGTGCTCAGGCAGTATGAACTGATCGAGCGGGTCAAGGCTTACGACCCGGACGCGGACGAGGCGATGATCAACCGCGCCTACGTCTTCTCGATGCAGAAGCACGGCACCCAGACCCGCGCCTCGGGCGATCCATATTTCAGCCACCCAATCGAGGTGGCCGGCATCCTCACCGATCTTCACCTCGACGACGAGACCATCGTCACCGCCATCCTCCACGACACGATCGAGGACACGGTCGCGACGCCCGAGGAGATCGAGGAGCGGTTCGGGCCGAACGTGGCGCGCCTCGTCGATGGTGTCACCAAGCTGTCTCGCATCGAAGCGCAAAGCGAGAGCCAGCGCGCCGCGGAAAATTTGCGTAAGTTCCTTCTCGCCATGTCGGACGACATCCGCGTGCTCCTCGTGAAGCTCGCCGATCGCCTCCACAACATGCGCACGCTCCACTTCATCGCCAATCCCGACAAGCGGCGGCGGATCGCCCGCGAGACGATGGAGATCTACGCCCCGCTCGCCGAGCGGATCGGCATGTACGAGTTCATGACCGAGATGCAGTCGCTCGCCTTCAAGGAGATCGAGCCGGACGCTTATGCGTCCATCTCCAAGCGGCTCGAGCAGCTGCATGGCAATGAAGGGGACCTGATCGAGCGGATCGCACGCGGCCTCAAGGCGCATCTCGAGGCGAACGGCGTCGAAGCGCAGGTGCAGGGCCGCGAGAAGCATCCTTATTCGATCTGGCGCAAGATGGCCGAGCGGCACGTGAGCTTCGAGCAGCTTTCGGACGTCATGGCCTTTCGCGCCATCGTCGCCTCGCCGGACGAATGCTATCGGACGCTGGGCCTTATCCACCAGCGCTGGCCGGTCGTCCCCGGCCGCTTCAAGGACTTCATCTCGACGCCCAAGCGCAACGGCTACAGCTCGATCCACACGACCGTGATCCACGACGAGCAGATGCGGATCGAGATTCAGATCCGCACCAAGGAGATGCACGCCAAGGCGGAGCACGGCCTCGCCGCCCATTGGGCCTATAAGGAAGGCAAGGAGGCCGCCGAAGCGCAGCATCCCTGGATCGACGACTTGGTCGAAATCCTCGAACATGCCGGCAGCCCCGAGGAGCTCCTCGAGCATACCCGCATGGCGATGTACCAGGACCGGATCTTCGCCTTCACGCCCAAGGGCGAGCTGATCCAGCTCCCCAAGGGCGCAACGCCCGTCGACTTCGCCTATGCCGTCCACACCGATCTCGGCGACCAGACCGTGGGCGCCAAGATCAACGGCCGGGTGATGCCGCTCCGGACCCCGCTCGACAATGGCGATCAGGTCGAGATCCTCGTTTCAAAGGCGCAGCATCCCCAACCGGCCTGGCTGTCCTACGTCGTCACCGGCAAGGCGCGCGCCAAGATCCGCCGCTTCGTCAAATCCAAGGAGCGCGAAGAGACGGTCGCGCTCGGCCGCAAGATCTTCGACGAGATCGTCCAGCGCCTCCCCGCGCCCTTGGGCTGGGAAGCCATGGCCGAGGCGCTGCGCCGCCTCCACCTCCACAATGACGACGATCTGATGGAAGCGATCGCCTTGAAGCGCATCGACGACGTCAGGGTCATGGAAGCGCTGATGCCGGGCTCGACCGGAAAGGACGGCGTGAAGCCGCCGCCGCAGCGCCGGGCCATTTCGATCAAGGGTCTCACCCCGGGCGTCGCCTTCCAGCTTGCCGAATGCTGCCACCCCATCCCCGGCGACCGGATCGTCGGCCTGCGCCGCGAAGGCGAGGGGATCGAAGTCCATACCATCGGCTGCGACGCGCTCGCCGACGGCGTCGATGCCGATTGGGTCGACCTCGCCTGGGGCGACGAGACGGACGGCGGGACGGCGCGCCTTTGCATCGTCATCAAGAACGAGCCCGGGTCTCTCGCCGTCATCGCCGGCATCATGGGCGGCCACGGCGCGAACATCGTATCGATGGACCAGGTCGGCCGCGACGGCAGCTTCCATACCTTCCACCTCGACATCGAAGTGCACGACGTGCAGCATTTGATGCGCATATTGGCCGCGTTAAGGGCCACGGACGTAGTGTCGACCGCTGAACGGCTTTGACACGGAGATGAACATGGATTGGCTGGATCGGCGGACCTTCCTCGCCGCGGCATCGGGCGCGGCGGCGTGCCTCGCGCTTCCGGGCTCGGCGCTCGCCCAGGCGCGCGGCATGACGATGTGGAAAGATCCCAATTGCGGCTGCTGCACCGCATGGGCGGAGCGCATGCAGGCCCATTTCCGCCAGCCGGTGCGGATTGTGCCCGTCGCCGACATGCCTGCGCTGAAGCGCGCGCGCGGCATTCCGCAGGACCTCTGGTCCTGCCACACCGCCGAGGTGCAGGGCTATCTCACCGAAGGCCATGTCCCGCCGGCCGACATCCAGCGCCTGATCGCGAGCCGCAGCCGCGCCATCCGGGGCCTCGCCGTTCCCGGCATGCCCCTGGGCTCGCCCGGAATGGAAGCGGGCGGACAGCGTCAGCGGTATCAGGTCTTCGCCTTCGCGCCCGGCGGCCAGCGGTCCGTCTACGCCACGCACAATTGAGGCGCGGGCGATGGCGGCGGACGGAGACGATCCCAAATCGATGACCTACGGCCAGTATCTGGCTCTCGATTGCGTCCTGTCCGCCCAGCATCCCATGTCCGAGCATCATGACGAGATGCTCTTCATCGTCATCCACCAAACCAAGGAGCTGTGGCTGAAACAAATGGTGCGGGAGCTGAAGCTCGCTCGCCGCCTGATCGCCGCCGATCGCCTCGTCGAGGTCCACAAGATCCTGTCGCGCGTGTCTCGCATCCAGGCGGTGATGACGCTGTCGTGGGACGTGCTCGCGACGCTCACGCCGACCGATTACGTCCAGTTTCGCGGCGTCCTCGGCGGCTCCTCCGGCTTCCAGTCCGCCCAGTTTCGCGAGGTCGAATATCTTCTCGGGCTGAAGGAAGGCGGCTTTCTCAAATATCATGAAGCGGGATCCGAGCCGCACCGCGCACTCGCGGCGGCGCTGGCCGAGCCGAGCCTCTGGGACGAAGCCAATCGCGCGCTCGCCCGCGCCGGCTTTCCGCTTCCGGACAGCGTCACGGAGCGCGACTGGAGCCTCCCTTACGCCCCGAGCGAGGTGGTCGAGACTGCCTGGGCGGACGTCTACAGAAACCACGAAGCGCGCTGGCCGCTTTACCAGCTCGCCGAAAAGCTGGTCGACCTCGACGATTCGCTCGCCACCTGGCGCCACAAGCATGTCCTGACCGTGGAGCGGATCATCGGCGCCAAGCGCGGCACCGGCGGCACCGCAGGCGTGGCCTACCTGCAGAGCACGGTTTCAAAACGCGCGTTCCCGGAACTGTGGAGCCTACGGACGAAGCTCTGAGAGGCGAACCGGGCTTCGACAGGCTCAGCCCTAGCGGTGAATGTGCAAGGCGGGCGTTCCTGAAAACCGCTAGCCCTGAGCCTGTCGAAGGGCGGGTTGCAGCGCGCAGGCTCCCCGGCGAGCTAAGGGGAAAGTAACCTCCACCCGCTACACCGCCCGCATGACCCGCACCGTCCATCTCGTCGCCGCGGCGCGGCCGAATTTCATGAAGGTGGCGCCGCTCTGGCACGCGCTCCAGGCCGCGGCCGACTTCGAGCCCGTGCTGATCCATTCCGGCCAGCATTACGACGTCAACATGTCGGACGCCTTCTTCGGCGACCTGCGCCTGCCCGCGCCCGACCACCATCTCGGCATCGGCTCCGGCAGCCACGCCGAGCAGACCGGCGGCGTCATGGTCGCTTATGAGACGATCGCGCTCGCCGAGCGGCCGGACTGGCTGGTCGTCGTCGGCGACGTCAACACCACCGCCGCCTGCGCCATGGTCGCCGCCAAGCTCTGCATTCCCCTCGTTCATTTGGAAGCGGGGCTGCGCAGCCGCGACAAGGCCATGCCCGAAGAGGTGAACCGTCTCGTCACCGACGTCCTCGCCGACGTCCTCTGGACGCCCTCGCCGGACGCCGATTCGAACCTCATCTCCGAAGGCGTGGATCCGGACCGGATCAGCCATGTCGGCAACATCATGATCGACAGTTTCGAGCTCGTCCGCCCCGCGATCGAGGCGGCCGGCGTTGCGGAAAAGCTTGGCCTCGCCCGCGGCGCTTACGGCGTCGTCACGCTCCACCGGCCGTCCAATGTCGACGATCCCCACGAGCTCGCCCGCCTGGTCGCGGCGCTGAACAAGGTGCAGCAGCGCCTGCCGCTCGTTTTTCCAGTCCACCCGCGAACCCGCGCACGCTTGGTCGAGACAACGCTCGACGCGCACCTCTCGGAAGCCGGCGTGCGCCTCGTCGATCCGCTCTCCTATGTCGAGTTCATGAGCCTCGTCACCGGCGCCGCCGCCGCGATCACCGATTCGGGCGGGGTACAGGAAGAAACGACCTATCTCGGCATTCCGTGCCTGACGCTCCGCCGCAACACCGAGCGGCCGATCACCATCACCCAAGGCACGAACCGGCTCGTCTGCGCGGAAACCCTGCCCGACGCGCTCCGCCACGCGCTTCGCGAGCCGGGCGCGAATCGCCGCCGTCCCCAGCTCTGGGACGGCCGCACCGCCGCGCGCTGCGTGTCCGATCTTCGCCGCCGCTCGAACGCGCTGGACGCCGCATCCATCGCCGCCGAATAAGGCGCATGACGCTTCTCCTGCGCCTCGCCTTCTGGGCCGCCCTCCTTTTCGCCTTCGTCATGGCTGTCCTGCCACACCCGCCCAGCGTGCCCGGCAATCCACCGGACAAGATCCTTCATGTCACCGCATTCAGCGTGCTCGCGCTCCTTGCGCCGCTCGCCTATCGCGCCGCGCCGCTGCTGCGAATCGGGCTCCTGCTTTCCGCATTCGGCGCCCTGATCGAAGTCGTGCAGCTGGTCCCCAGCCTCCACCGCGACGGCGATTGGATCGACTGGGTCGCAGACACGGCCGCGCTCGCCACCGTGCTGAGCCTCGTCGCGCTCGTCCGAAACGCTCAGGCGAGCATGCGCGCCGCCGCCCAGGCGAAGAGCAGAGCCGACAGCGCCAGCCAGGCATAAGCGAGCAGCGTGCCGGCGCGCACCAGCGCCGGATGGGCCGGCTCCCCCGACTTGCGGCTCCGGCCCAGCCGGTAGGCGGTCACGCCTGACAGCAAAGCGAGCAGGAAGATCGTGGCCTCGAGCACGTCCTCAGCGCGCCGGCGCTGCGGCGCGCACCGCCGCGATCTCCTCGGCAAGGTAGCGCTCGCGGGCGGCGAGGCCGGGGTGCGCGCTCACCACCATGAGCCGCGAGTCGAGCCGGCCGAGCAGGCGCCGCCAGAAGGGCAGGATCGCGTCGAGGTCGTAGCCCGCACCGTGAAGCAGCCGGACGGAAAGCCGGTCCGCCTCCACTTCCGTGGCGCGCACCAGGCGGGCATTGCGGCCGAGGTGGCGCAGAAAGGAATTGGGCACGCCCTGCTCGCGAAGCTGCTGCGGGTGGCCGAGGATATTGTGCGCGAGCTCATGCGCAAGCGCGACCGCCAGCTCCTCGTCGCTTCGGAAATAGTCGAGAAAGTCCGTGGTCATGATGGCGTAGCGGCCGTCCGCGAAGGCGCTGTCCTGGCCCGAGCGGGCGAGACGTCCACGTGCCGGGCAACCCGCCACCGGGCTCAGCCTCACGGTCCGCCGCTCGGCGCCGCGCACGACCTCAAGCGTCGCAGGGCCGCGGCGAAGATGGTCTTCGAACATGTCTTCGGCGGCCCGGATCATGGCCCGGCGGGCGCGGGTCCGTCGCTCAGCCGCGATCGCCTGCGGATTGGGAAAAGCGCTGCCGTTCACCGACACGATGACATCGCCCGCCTGGAGCTGGATGGCGGCCGCGGGGCTGCCGTCCACGACGGAAAGAATGCCCGGCCCCTTGTCGAGCCCGTAGCGCGCGATCGCCGCGGCGCGGTCCTGCGGCCGGTAGTCGGCGAGATGGTGGAAGGCGATGCCGGTGAGCGGAAAAGGGGAGGGGCAATGCGCGCGTCCGCCGAGACCGAGCCGGTAGACGATGGATACGATCCGGTGGTCCGGAGCACGCAGGAAGCTGCCAGGCGCTTGGGCAGCCTGAGGCTGTGCGGCCGCCCGGAAGGCGGGGGCCGGAAGCGGCGCCAGAAGCGCGGCGGCGAAAGCGAGGCGGAGAAGCAGCATCGATCCGCATCTTGGACGTGCGGCGCTGAATAACAACCGACCGAATCGGGCGGAGTCGCCGGGCTTCGAGCCGGTCTGGCCTGTCACGTATCGAGCAAACAACAGAAAACGGCCGGGCAAGATCGAAATCCTGCCCGGCCGAGAATTCTGATCACAGCCTATTCAGGCTGCGCCCTTACGGGCTCTCGGGCGGATCGCCGTCGCCGTTGGTGGCGGCGAGAATGCCGAGGATGATCGCGATCAGCGCGATGAGCGGAATGATGAAACCGCCGCGCAGCTCGCTGCCGTCAACGGACTCGCTCGCCGGCTCGATCGGCGCCGTTTGAGCGGCGGCCACCGTCGGCGCCGCCATCAAAGCGACCGTCGCGGCCGCAGTGATAACTTTATTGAAAACCACGTCAGCTTCTCCCTTCGAAAACAACACGTCTGGTTGTGATTTCTCGATCCTGATATCGGAGGCACCCGGAACTGTCCAGTCCCCAATTGCCCCCGGACCCGGTCCGCAGCCTTCGTTTAACCAAATCACCTTTTACGAAGTCTGAACCGCCCGAACGCCCCTGACCGGCGAAAGTTCAGGCCGAATGGAGGCAAAGCGCTTGCGCCGGGGCGCGGAACGCGCGAAGCCTCGGCAGACAGGGGCCGCCGGGGCGTTGTAACGCTTTTTCAAGGGGTTGCGGCCGTTTTGAAGTGGAGCGGGATCATGTTGCATCTGCGTTTTCTCCGGTCATGGGCGGTTCTCGCCGCGGGGGTCCTGGCGTTCCTCATGCCGGCGGCTGCGCCCGCTGCCGTGGAGATGACCTTCTATTCCCGCGAGTTCGGAAGCCAGTTCCCGCACGGCTTCGTGGTGCTCCAGGGCACCCCCGACCGGGGCGGGGAGAGAATCGACACCAACTATGGCTTTACGGCAACAGCCGTGTCTCCGGCGATTCTCTTCGGCTCGGTCCGCGGCAAGGTCGAGGCGGTCGGCGGCGGCTACATACGCGACAGCGAGGCCCATCTTCGCCTGACCCTGACCGATGCGGAATATGACCGGGTGATGGAAACGGTCGCCCGCTGGCGAGACGCGCGGCAGCCTTCCTACAGCCTCAGCCGGCGCAATTGCGTCCACTTCATCGCCGACATCGCCGCCGCCTTGGGCATGCAGGCCGACGTGCCGCGCCATCTCACACGGCGGCCGACCGGCTGGACCGAATCGCTCATCCGGCGAAACCGCGCCTGGATCGCGGCGCGTGCCGACGCGCGGATCCTGAAGGAGCCCGGGCCCGAGCGCGAGGAGCGGCGGCGCGGGCGGAACCGCGACGCTCAAGGCGCCGAAGCGGCGGCCGGCGACAGCGCGCGGGATTGACTTTGGCGCGCCGCTGCGCCTGAGGAAAGCGGCCGGCGGCACTTGCGCCCGGCACCTCCAATCCACGATCCGCGAGCTCCCAAGATGAAAGCCTCAGACGACCTGCACATCGTCGTGATCGGCCTCGGCTATGTCGGCCTGCCCCT
Organism: Allosphingosinicella sp.; assembly: GCA_036388975.1. Lineage (GTDB taxonomy): Bacteria > Pseudomonadota > Alphaproteobacteria > Sphingomonadales > Sphingomonadaceae > Allosphingosinicella. The sequence goes on from DASVQT010000010.1 coordinate 12,856, forward strand.
CGCCGTCGCACTCGCCAGGAGCTTCCGGGTGACCGGCCTCGACATCGACGCTGGCCGAGTCGACGAGCTGAAGCGCGGCCACGACCGCACCCGCGAAGTGGAAGAACAGGCGCTGCTCGGCTCGTCGCTCGCGCTGACCTCGAGCGGCGCGGACGCTCACGGCGCCGACATGTACATCGTGACGGTCCCGACGCCCGTGGACGAAAATTGCGAACCCGACCTCGGCCCCGTGATCGGCGCCACCAAGGCCGTGGCCGGCATGCTCGACGGCGCGCGCGCGCCCATCATCGTCTACGAAAGCACCGTCTATCCGGGCGTCACCGAGGACATTTGCGGGCCGCTGCTCGAGGAGCATAGCGGTTTGAAGCGCGGCGAGGGCTTCTTCCTCGGCTACAGCCCCGAGCGGATCAATCCCGGCGACCGCGAGCATACGGTGGACCGGATCGTGAAGGTCATCGCGGGCGAGAATGACGAGGTCACGCAGATCCTCGCCGACGTCTACGGCAAGGTGACGAGCGCCGGCACCTTCCGCGCCGCCTCGATCAAGGCCGCCGAAGCCGCCAAGGTGATCGAGAACGCCCAGCGCGACATCAACATCGCCTTCATGAACGAGATCACGCAGATCTTCTCCAAGCTCAACATCTCGATCTGGGACGTGCTCGACGCCGCGGGTACAAAGTGGAACTTCCTCCCCTTCCAGCCCGGCCTGGTCGGCGGCCACTGTATCGGCGTCGATCCTTATTATCTGAGCTACCGCGCCCAGCAGATCGGCCTCGATCCGAACGTCATCCTCGCCGGCCGCTCGATCAACGACGGCATGGGCGCCTGGGTCGCCGACCAGGTCCATGCCCGCCGCGACGGCCCCGGCAAGGTCCTGGTGATGGGCTTCACCTTCAAGGAAAACGTGCCCGATCTTCGCAACACAAAGGTGATCGACGTCGTCCGCCGCCTTTCGGCGCTCGGCCACCAGGTGACGGTTCACGATCCCTTGAGCGATCCCGCCGAGGCGCGGCACGAATACGGCCTCGACCTCTCGGCTGAAGCTTTGTCAGGCACGTACGACGTGGTCGTGGTCGCCGTCGCGCACGAGGACTATCGCGCGCTCAGCGACGAAGCGCTCGCCGTCCTCGTCGCCGAGGACGGCCTCCTCGCGGACCTCAAGAACGTCTACCGCGACCGCGAACTCCCCGGCATCCGGCGCTGGACGCTCTGATATCCTCCCCGTCGGAGATGGGGAGGGTGGTGGAGGGGTAAAGGCGCAAACCTCGGCGATCGGAGCGCGTGTAACTCATACGATCGCGCCCATACCCCTCCCCATGCTGCGCATGGGGAGGAACTCAGAGTCCGTGATAGTCGCGGTACCACTCGACGAAGCGGGGGACGCCGACGTCGATCGATGTGGTGGGCGCGAAGCCGAGGTCGCGCTGTATGGCGGAGATGTCGGCATAGGTGTCGCGCACGTCGCCCGGCTGCATCGGCAGCAGGCGCCGCTCGGCCTTACGGCCGCATGCCTCCTCGATGAGGTCGATCATGTGCGTGAGCTCTTCCGAGCGGTGGTTGCCGATATTGTAGAGGCGGTGCGGCGAGCGGCTGCCGCCGGCCTTTTCCTCGCCATCGTCCGGCGGCGGATTGTCGTGGCAGGCGACGACGCCCGTGACGATGTCGTCGATATAGGTGAAGTCGCGGCGCATATTGCCTTCGCCGAAGACGTCGATCGGCCGGCCTTCGTAGATCGCCTGGGTGAAGAGCCACATCGCCATGTCCGGCCGGCCCCATGGACCGTAGACGGTGAAGAAGCGAAGCCCCGTCTGCGGCAAACGGTAGAGATGGGCGTAGGTCTCGCTCATCAGCTCGTCCGCCTTCTTGGTCGCGGCGTAGAGCGAAAGCGGCCGGTCGACCCGCTCCTCGACCCGGAACGGAAGCGTCTTGTTGCCGCCGTAGACGGAGGATGAGGAGGCATAGACCATGTGCGAGGACTTGCGGTGGCGCGCCACTTCCATGAGGTTCAGGTGACCGACCAGGTTCGACTGGACGTAGGCGCCCGGATTCTCGATTGAATAGCGCACGCCCGCCTGGGCGCCGAGGTGCACGATTCGGTCGAACTCCTCGCCCGCCAGCGCCGCATTCAGCGCCGCGGCGTCCGCAAAGTCGACCTCGATGAAGCGGAACAGGTCGCCGTAATCGGCATGGAGCTTCGCCAGCCGGTCGCGCTTCAGCCGGACTGAATAATAATCGTTCACATTGTCGATGCCGACCACGCGGTGGCCGCGGTCCATGAGACGGCGGGCGACGTTGAAGCCGATGAATCCGGCCGCGCCGGTGATGAGACTTGCCATGGGCGACGGCGCTTAGACGAGGGGGCGAGACCCGGCAAGGGAGCCGCGGCCTACGCATGTTGCACTGCAAAAGGTGGACTTGCGACCCGCTTTCGCTTTAGGGGATCGCCGCTCTCGGGTAACGGAAGCGGACGCCAAGACGAGGCATGTTGTTGGAAACCGGCAGATTCGTAGCGGCCCGTCCGAGCCTGTGGAACCGCACGCGCCTTCAATTGGGCGGCGGGCTGCTCCTCGCCGTGCTCATCCCGTGGCTGGTGCGCCTGCAGCTGTCGAGCGGGGCGGACCTGGTCGGCCTTGAAGCCGCCGTGGCCGGCACCTTCGTCGCCCTCGTCATCGGCTATTACAGCTTTCGCAAGTTCACCCGCTATCCCGGCGTCCGCGCCTCCTACCACATCCTGCCGCTCTTTTCGGCCTCCTACGGCGCGGTGCTGGCCCTCTTCTTCTTCACGCGCCTCGATTATAGCCGCCTGCAATTCGCGGTCAGCTTCGCGATCTGCGTCGTCTGGTATTATGTCGTCTACTTCAAGCTGCAGCGGCAGCATCGCCTCCGGATCGCCGTCGTGCCGTTCGGCGAGGTCGGCGGCCTTCGCGACATCCCGGGCATCAACTGGATCTATCTCGACGAGAACCAGCCGCTCGCCGGCGACTTCGATTCGATCGTCGCCGATCTGCGCGCCGACATCCCGCCCCACTGGGAGCGCTTCCTCGCCGACCGCGCGCTCGAAGGCATGCTCGTCATGCACCACAAGCAGATGCAGGAATCGCTGACCGGCCGAGTCGCGATCGAGCATCTCTCCGAAAACAATTTCGGGTCGCTCATCCCCGGAATCATCTACGGCCGGGTGAAGCGCGTCGTCGATTTTCTCGTGACGCTGCTCCTCCTGCCGGTGCTGGTCCCGCTGCTCGCATTGGTCGGCCTGGCGGTGAAGATCGATTCGAAGGGGCCGGTCTTCTTCACCCAGCAGCGCATGGGCTATCGCGGCCGGACGTTCAAAATGTACAAGTTCCGCTCCATGGTCCACGGCCATGCCGACGGGACAAACGACGCCCGGGCAAGCGCCATGACCCGCGACGCCGATCACCGGGTCACCCGGATCGGCCGCACGCTGAGGCGCCTCCGCCTCGACGAGCTTCCCCAGGTCATCAACATCCTGAAGGGCGAGATGAGCTGGATCGGGCCGCGGCCGGAAGCCGTGCCGCTGTCCATGTGGTACGAGGCCGAGCTTCCCTTCTACCGCTACCGCCACATCGTCCGGCCCGGGATCACCGGCTGGGCGCAGGTCAAGCAGGGCCATGTCGCCGAAGTGGACGACGTTTTGTGGAAGCTCCATTACGACTTTTACTACATCAAGAACTTTTCCGTCTGGCTCGATCTCCTGATCGTCGCCGCCACCGTCAAGACGGTCGCCAGCGGCTTCGGCGCGCGCTGATCCTCCGCGCGCTCGACTGAACGCCGACGACAGAGACGGTTCAGTTGCGATCGGCTAGGGCGGCACGATGCAGATCGATCGCAGAAAAGCTCTCACTCACGGCGCCGCCTTCGTCGGCGCGGGACTTCTCCCCTGGTCCAGCCTCTTCGCGCAGGCGGCGACGCCGGCTTCGGGCACGATCCTGACGCCGGAGCAGTTCGGTGCCAAGGGCGACGGCCGGACCAACGACACCGCCGCGTTCGTCGCACTGTCGGAGCGCCTGCAGCAGCTGGGCGGCGGCACGATCGACCTTCGCCGCGGCGCGACCTATATCGTCGGCGCCCAGCGCCGCAGCCGCCCGGGCGAGCCCTATGGCTACATTCCCGAGACGATCATCGGCGTGCGCGGCGCCACCCGGGCGCTGGTCGTGCGCGGCAACGGTGCCAGGCTGAAGGCGGCGCCGGGCCTGCGCTTCGGCACCTTCAACCCGGCGACGGGGGCCGCCACCCACAACCGCCTGCCCTTTACCGACATTTCGCAGCTCGCCGTTCCCTATCATTCCATGATCGGCTTCGCGGAATGCTCCGGCCCGATCACGATCGAGAATGTCGAGCTGGACGGGAATATCGGCCAGATGAACAAGGGCGGGCCGTTCGGCGACACCGGGATCCAGGGTCCGGGCAGCGGCGTCATTCTCTACAAGAACAGCCATGACGAGATCGTCCGCAACGTTTTCGCGCACCATCATCCGCAGGACGGGATGATGATCGACGGCTTGTGGGAGCGCGCGCTCGCCGGCCGCACCCGCCGGATCGACAATTTCAAGGCCGAGTATAATGCGCGCCAGGGCTGCAGCGTCGTCGCGGGGCGCGGCTATTCCTTCACCAATTGCCGCTTCGCCCATACCGGCAAGGCCGGGTCGAACAGCCCGCCCGCCGCGGGCGTGGACATCGAAGCCGAGGACGGGCGCCAGATCCGCGACCTCCGCTTCGAAAATTGCCGGTTCGTCGACAATGCGGGCTGCGGCATGGTGGCGGACAGCGGCGACACGGACGGCGCGCAGTTCATCCGCTGCACCTTTATCGGCAACACCATGTGGTCGTGCTGGCCCTCCAAGCCCAATTTCCATTTCCGCGGCTGCACCTTCGTCGGCGCGGTGGTGAGGAGCTACGGCCACGGTGAGCGCGACGCGACCAAGGCCACGCAATATTTCGATTGCACTTTTACCGACGATCCGGCGCTTTCGGAGACGGGGCAGGTCTATCTCCCCGAAGGCCGGGTCGGCACGATCTGCGACGTGTCGGTCGGCGACAACACGACCTTCCACCGCTGCAATTTCCGCCTCGTCCGCGGCGGCCTCATGCCTTGGAGTTGGCGCGCCATCTACGTCGACGTGACCATGACCCAGGCCTCGCCGGTCACCGCCATGCCCAAGGGCCGCTATATCGGAACCAGCACGATTCGCGGCCCGATCGACCCCACCGGCATCATCGTCGACGGCACTTTGACGGTGAACGGCACCGTTCACCGCAGCGGCACCCGCTTCGGCGGCGCGCCGAGCGACCGCGAATGGCCGCGCCCGCCGCTCCAGCGCTAGTACGGACTCTGGCGGCGGCGGCCTTCCGGCTCTAAAGACCGCGGCGAACACCGAAAGCTGCGACCTTGTCCGATCCGATCTACATCACCCGGCCCTATCTGCCGCCGCTCGCCGAGCTCATGCCGATGCTCGAGCAGATCTGGGACACGCGGGTCTTGAGCAACAACGGGCCGTTCCACCAGCGGCTGGAAGCGCGGCTCGCCGAATTCCTGCAGGTCAACAACGTGTCGCTCGTCACCAACGGCATGGTCGCGCTCGAAGCGGTGATCGACGCGGCGGGGCTGGAGGGCGAGATCGTCACTACCCCTTATTCCTTCGTGGCCACCACCCATGCCGTGAAGCGCGGCCAGCTCGAGCCGGTCTTCGTCGACGTGCGCGAAAGCGACCTCAACATCGATCCGGCGCAGATCGAAGCGGCGATCACGCCCCGCACCACAGCGATCGTCGCCGTCCATTGTTACGGCAATCCGTGCGCGCTGGACGAGATCGACGCGATCGCGAAGCGCCACGGCCTGAAGGTGATCTACGACGCCGCGCATGCGTTCGGAGTGACGTGGAAGGGGCGGGGCGTGCTCGGCTGGGGCGATTATGCGACCTTGAGCTTCCACGCGACCAAGGCCTTCAACACGTTCGAAGGCGGCGCCATCGTCACTCGCGCCGACGCGGACCGCGCTTCGATCGAGCGCCAGCGCAACTTCGGCATCGAGAGCGAAACCTCCATCCCCGTCGTCGGCACCAACGCCAAGATGAGCGAGTTCAACGCCGCCGTCGGCCTCGTGCAGATGGACCATTTCGAACAGGTGCGCAGCGCGCGCGCCGCCGTCGACCGCCGCTACCGGGAGCTGCTCGCCGGGTTCGACGGCCTGGAGCCGCTCGCCACTCCCGAGGACGTGGTCCCGAACCACAGCTATTTCCCGCTGCTCGTGCGCGAAGGCTTCGCCGTCGGCCGCGACGAACTCTATGCCCGCCTCGATGCCGAGAACATCAAGTCGCGGCGCTACTTCTTCCCGCTCTTGTCCAACCTTCCGATGTACCGCGACTTGCCGTCGGCGGCGCGCGAGCGGCTGCCGGTCGCCAACCGGGCGGCCGACCAGGTCCTGTGCCTCCCCATCCATCCCGAGCTCAGCCACGCCGACCAGGACCGGGTGGTGGACGCGATCGCCCGCGCCGCACGCGGCGCCTGAGGCGGCGCCGCCGTGACCGTTCAGAAGGCCGCAAAGGCCGGCGCGTGGAGCGCGATCGACGTGCTGATGCGCCAGGCCGTCAACTTCGTCGTGCTGATGATCATGGCGCGGCTGCTCACCCCGGCCGACTTCGGCATCGTCGCGCTCGTCAGCTTCTTCGCCGGCATTTCGATCGTCTTCGTGCAAGGCGGGCTCAGCCAGGCGCTGATCCAGCGCCAGCAGACGACCCGGGAGGAGGAGAGCGCCGTCTTCTGGTGGAATCTGGGCGGTAGCGCGCTGTTCGCAGGCTTCCTCGTCCTGATCTCGCCGCTCGTCGCCGGTTTTTACGGGCACCCGATCATCCAGCCGCTGATGATCGTCGCCGCCGCGCAGATCCTGTTCGCGGCCTTGGGCGCGGTGCAGACGGCCCTGCTCACCCGCGCCCTGCGCTTCGACCGGCTGACCATTTCGGGCGCCGTCGCGTCCGTCGGCTCCGGCGCGATCGGAATCGGCGCGGCGCTTGCCGGCTGGGGTCTGTGGGCGCTCGCCTGGCAGCTCGCCAGCCTCGCCCTCATCTCCAGCCTGGTCCTTTGGTTCGTCTGCGACTGGCGTCCGGTCTTCCACTTCCGATTCGCGACGATCCGCTCGCTGTTCGGCTTCGGCATCTACCTGAGCCTGTCGAGCGCACTCGACGTGCTCTACACGCAAGGCTTCGCGCTCATCATCGGCAAGCTCCACGGCGTCGCCGACCTCGGCCTCTACAACCGCGCCCATTCGACGCAGGCGCTCCCCTCCAACATCCTTTCCTCGATGGTGGCGCGCACCGCCTTTCCGCTCTTCTCCACCCGCTCGGACGACGAAGCGGCGCTGCGCCGCGGCGTACGCATGGCGAACAGCCTCGCAATGATCGTGACGCTTCCCGCCATGCTCGGCCTCGCCATCCTTTCGGACCTGACGGTCGTCACTTTGTTCGGCGACCAGTGGCGCCCCGCCGCGCCGATCCTCTCGATCCTCGCCGTCGCGGGCATCCTCGTCCCCATCCACGTCATCAACCTGCAAGTCCTCCTCGCCCGCGCCCAGTCGCGCCGCTTCTTCCAGCTCGAGCTGATCAAAAAGGGCGGGGGCCTCGTCTTCGTGATCGTCGGCAGCCTGTTCGGAATCGAGGGCCTGGCCTGGAGCGTCGTCCTTTTCTCGATCGTCGCCGTGCCCATCAACGCCTCGCCGGTGAAGGCCACGATCGGCTACGGCCCGCTCGCCCAGCTCTGGGACCTGCGCGGCCTCGCGATCCCTGCAGCCGCGATGTGCGCGGTGCTGTTCCTGCTGAAGCCGGCGCTCGACTTCCCTCCCGTCGCCAGCCTCGGCCTCCTTACCGCCGCCGGAGCCCTCACCTACCTCGCCGTCGGCCTCCTCCTGCGCAGCGCGAACTTCGCCGAAGCGCGGGAGATCGGCCTTTCGATCGTCCGCCGCGGCCCGGCGGCCCCGTGACCCTGGACCGACGCTGGACCGCGAAGCCCTTGCGCTCTAGGAAGCGCCGGCTCCCATGACCGTTCCAGACGCCGCCGCGACCGGGTATCTCCACCCCGATTATGCCGCCTCGCTCGCGGGCTTCGGACGCCCGCGCCACCTGCCGCTGTCGGACGGCTGGATTCTCGAGCGCGACGCCGGCGACGGCGCGGCCGACGCCATGGGCCCCTATCCGCTCTTCGCCTGCCGCGACTGGTCGGCGCTCCACCGCGACCTCGACGCGCTCGGCGTGACCGGGCTGGTCAGCCTCGGCCTCGTCGCCGATCCGTTCGGCGGCTGGAGCGAAGAGGATCTGAAGCGATGCTTCCCGGACCGGCTGGTCCGCTTCAAGGACCATTTCGTGGCGGACCTCGAGGAGGTGCGGCCCGAGACCCTCTCCAAGCACCATCGCTACTACGCCCGCAAAGCGATGCGCGATGTGGAAGTGGACGTCTTCCCCGGCGACCCTGCGGACTTTCTCGACGACTGGACGGCGCTCTACGGCACGCTGACGGAGCGCCACGGCCTCACCGGCATCAAGGCCTTTTCCCGAGAGGCCTTCGCCGCCCAGCTCCGCATTCCCGGAATGGTCGTGCTCCGCGCGCGGGAAGGGGAAACGATCGTCGGCGCCCATCTCTGGTACGTGCAGGGCGACGTCGCCTACAGCCATCTCGCCGCGCTCAGCGACCGCGGCTATCAGCTGAACGGCTCCTACGCTCTTTACTGGTTCGCGATGGAGCATTTCCGGGAACGCGTCCGCTGGCTGGAGATCGGCGCCGGCGCCGGCACGAGCGCCGACGCCGAGGACGGCCTCACCCGCTTCAAGCGCGGCTGGGCTTCGGGCACGCGTCCCGTCTGGTTCTGCGGCCGCATCTTCGACGCCGAGCGCTATGCGGCGCTGACCGGCGCCCGCGGCCTCTCCGGCTCGGCCTATTTCCCCGCCTATCGCGCCGGCGAATTCGGCTAAAGGGCGGCGGCATGAAGGACCCGCGAATCGAGGCGCTCGCCCGGCTCCTGATCGGCCACAGCACCAGGCTGCAGCCGGGCGAAACGGTGGTGATCGAGGGGATCAACGTCCCCGCCTCCATCGTCCGCGCCATCGCCCGCGCCGCCAAGGATGCGGGCGGGACGCCTTTGGTGGTGCTGAAGGACGACCAGGTCATTCGCGAGCTGGCGATGATCTACGACGAGGCCGACATCCGCCTGATGGCCGAATGCGAGCTCCACATGCTCGAAAAGGCCCACGCCTTCATCGGCCTTCGCGGCGGCGCCAATGCGCAGGAATATGCCGACGTGCCCGCTTGCAGGATGCGCCGCCTGCTCGATCACTACGTGAAGCCGGTGCACCACCAATATCGCTCCACGCACCTCAAATGGGTGGCCCTGCGCTGGCCGACTCCCGCCATGGCCCAGCGCGCCGGCATGAGCACCGAAGCCTTCGAGGATTATTTCTTCGAAGTCTGCACCTTCGATTACGCCCGCATGGAAGAGGCCATGGCTCCCTTGGCCGAGCTGATGGACAGGACGGACCGCGTGCGCATCCTCGGCCCGGACGACACGGACCTCAGCTTCTCGATACTGGGCATTCCGAGCTACAAGTCGGCCGGCTTCCACAACATTCCCGACGGCGAGCTGTTCACCGCTCCGGTGCGCGAGTCGGTGGAAGGCCGCATCCGCTACAACGTGCCATCCATCTATTACGGCACCGCTTTCTCCGACGTCTGCCTCGATTTTGAGGGCGGCAAGGCGGTCCGAGCCACCGCGAACGACAGCAAGCGCCTCAACGAGCTGCTCGATCAGGACGAGGGCGCGCGCTACGTCGGGGAGTTCGCCTTCGGGGTGCATCCGGGCATCGTGAAGCCGATGCAGGACATCCTGTTCGATGAAAAGATTGCAGGATCGATCCATCTCGCGCAGGGAAACGCCTACGATATCAGCGACAACGGCAACCGGTCGGCGATCCACTGGGACCTGATCCTGCTGCAAACGCCCGAAGCGGGCGGCGGCGAGATCTGGTTCGACGACCGGCTGGTGAGCAAGAACGGGCGGTTCGTCCTTCCGGAGCTCGAGCCGCTCAATCCGGAACATCTCGCCGGCCCCAGGTCCGGCGCACTGAATTTGGGAGAGTAAGATGGCGAAAGTGGTCGTGTTCGGCGTCAGCCAGTGGGCGGAGCTCGCCCATTTCTACTTCACCCACGATTCGGAGCACGAGGTCGTCGGCTTCACGCTCGACCGCGAGTATCTCGACGTCTCCGAATATAAGGGCCTGCCGGTGGTTCCGTTCGAGGAGGTGGAGCAGCATT
>DASVQT010000011.1:0-14949 GCA_036388975.1 Allosphingosinicella sp.
GATCGCCTTCCAGCGTGGTGCGAAGCGTGCGTTCACCATATTCCCCGTCTTCCGACGCGGCTTCGGCCTGCTGGATCACCCAATCGGCGAAATAGGTGCCGGTGGGCACGTTGTTGCGGCGCTGGACGTTGAGGCGGGCCGGGGAGAGCGTGTCGAACTGCCCTTCGCTCATCATGTTCGCCTGCACCATCTCGCGCATGACGAGGCGAGAGCGGGCCTGCGCGGCCTTGAGGTTGCGGGTCGGGGCGAGGCGGGAGGGGGCGTTGACGATGCCGGCCAGCATCGCGGCCTGTTCGACGGTGAGCTGCTCCGGCTCGCGGCTGAAATAATGGCGGGCGGCGGCGCGCAGGCCGTAAACGTTGTCGCCGAAATAGACGTTGGACAGATAGCGGCTGAGGATCTCGTCCTTGGACAGCCAGGCTTCGAGCCAGAGCGCGATCAAGGCTTCCTGCGCCTTGCGGCCGAAGGTGCGCTCGTGGCTGAGGAAGCTGGTCTTGGCGAGCTGCTGGGTGATGGTGCTGCCGCCCTGGCGGACCTCGCCCGCGCCGACGTTGCGCATCAGCGCCCGGACAGTACCCCGGATGCTGATCCCGAAATGGCCGTAGAAGTTGCGGTCCTCGATCGCGACGAAGGGCTGCCAGACATGATCGGGCAGGCGCGATACGTCCACGGGCTCGTCGATGATCGCGCCGCGGCGGGCGATGGGCTCGCCTTCCGCCGACAGGATGGTGAGGCTCGGCGCATTGATCGGGGACAGCGACTTGGAAAGCGGCGCCGTCACCGCAAGCCAGGCGACGATCAGGACGAACAGGACGAGAAAGACCAGCAGCCAGCGCTTGATGCGCTGCCAGCGGGATTTCTTCGGCTTGGCGGGCGGCGGCGCGGCGCCGCTTCCGCCGGGGAGAGCCGGGTCCGGAGCGACATAAGGCTCGGGCGCGGCAGTCCGGAACATACGCATCATCCTTTTACTCATGCGCCGAACGCCGGGATTAGGGAAGGGGTTGCGCCGAGTCGCGAAGCTTGTGCGACAAGCGGTGGATCCCGATCTCGGCGGGGCCGGCGCCCAAGGCGTGAAGGCCGTCGGGCCACGCCGAGCCGGTAATCAGCCCCTCGGCGACCGCCGCCATGGCCGGCGCGGTCTGGAGGCCGTAGCCGCCCTGGCCGGCCAGCCAGAAGAAGCCGGGCGCATCGGGGGCGAAGCCGGCGACGGGCACGCGGTCGGCGGTGAAAGTCCGCAAGCCCGCCCAGCGGTGCGCGATCCGGGCGACGGACAAAGTGGTGTAGGCTTCGACCTTCCAGGCGGCGAGGGCGAGGTCGTACTCCTCGGGCTGGGCGTCGCAGGCCTCACTTTCCACTTCGTCGGTGGGCGAGGCGGCGAGACGGCCGGATTCGGGGAGGATGTAGAAATCGTCCACCGCGCTCTTGGCGAACGGCCAGGCACGGACGTCGGCGCCCGCCGGCGGATCGACGACGATGATCGTACGGCGGAGCGGCCGGAGGCCGAGCGGGGCCACGCCGGCGAGCCGGGCCAGCCCGTCGGCCCACGCGCCCGCGGCATTGACGAGCACCGGCGCACGGTATGTCTCGCCCGTATCGCACGTGACCGTCCAGCCCGGCTCGGCCCGCACGATGCGCCGCCCGGTCAGCACGGCGCTGCCGGCGGCCCTGACGGTGCGGGCATAGCCCTGGAGCATTGCGTCGGAGTCGAGGCGCAGTCCGTCCGGCTCGTTGAGTCCCTCGATTGCGGCGCCGGGACCGGTGCGGAGCGGCGGGAAGAGCTCGGCCATTCGAGCGGCGCCGACACGCTGGAGGCCGTCGGTGAAGCGCCCCATCTCGGCTTCGAGCGCATCCAGCCTCGGCAGCATGTCCTCTGTCGCGAAGAACAGAGCGGACGCCCGCTGCGCGACGCCGGGGGCGAAGCGCTCGCGGCTCCAGGCGGTGAGCGCGCGCACGGCCTCGTTGCCGATACCGTAATGGCTGAAGGTGGCGCTCCGCCCGGACGAATGGACGCCGAGCGCGTCTTCCGCTTCCAGCACGACGACGCGGCCGTGCTTCACCAGCGCCGCCGCCGCCGAGAGCCCCGCGACGCCCCCGCCGACGACGATGAAGTCCGCGTCCGTCATGCGCCGAATTCCTCGAACGGGCGGCCGAGCAAGGCGGCGACGATCCGTCCGCTGGCCTTGCCGTCGCCGAACGGATTGGCGCCGCCGCGGAACAGCGTGGCGCCGTCGTCGAGCAGTGCGGACGCTTCCGCGACGATCCGGTCCTTGTTTGTCCCGACCAGCCGCGCTTGGCCGGCCGCGATGGCCTCGGGCCGCTCGGTGACGTCGCGCATCACCAGGACCGGCTTGCCGAGGCTCGGCGCTTCTTCCTGGATGCCGCCGGAATCGGTGAGGATGAGGTCGGAGCGCTGCATCAGGCGGAGGAGGGGGAGGTAGTCGAGGGGCGGGAGCAGGCGGACGTGAGGGCTTCCGGTGAGCGCCTGTTCGACGGGCCGCTTCACCTTCGGGTTGAGGTGGACCGGCCAGACGATCTCCACATCGCCGCGCCGCGCCAGTTCGCGAAGCGCTTCGCAGATCGCGCTCAGCCCATCGCCGAAGCTCTCGCGGCGGTGGCCGGTGACGAGGATCAGCTTGCGCGTCCCCTCCATCGTCGGGCGCGCCTCCTGCGCGGCGCTTGTCGCAAGCGCGATGTGCAGCGCGTCCACGCCGGTGTTGCCGGTGACCGCGATCCTGCCTCCGTGTCCCTCGTCGATGAGGTTGCGTTTCGCCCCGGCCGTGGGCGCGAAGAGGAGGTCCGACACGGTGTCGATGGCGCGGCGGTTCATCTCCTCCGGGAAGGGCCTGTCGAGGTCGCCGGAGCGGAGCCCTGCCTCGACATGGCCCACCGGCACCTGGCGGTGCGCGGCGGCCAGCGCGGCCGCCATGGCGGTGGTGGTGTCGCCGTGTACCAGCACCCGGTCAGGCCTCGCTTCGGCAAGGACGGCATCGATTGCCGAGAAGCAGCGCCCGGCAAGCCCGGTCAGGCTCTGTCCGTCGCGCATCAGATCGAGCCTGACGTCCGGTACAAGTTCGAACAGGTCCAATACCGGATCGAGCATTTCGCGGTGCTGGCCGGTCACGCAGAGGCGGAGATCGACCTCGGGCTCGCGGCGGAGCGCAAGCAGGAGCGGCGCCATTTTGATCGCCTCGGGGCGGGTGCCGATCACGGCCAGCAGGCTCAAGCGTCGCAAAATGGGACCGTTCCCCGCGGGCCGTGTGACAGGTTCGCGCACCTTTGTTAGTCCGCCGCGACGCAATGCACCACTGGGTCCTCCGCTGCGCCTTCGCAGGATTGGCGCTTTGGCTGCTGTTCGCGGCCTGGGCGCAGCACGAGCTTCGCGCCGGCGCCCCGATCCCCGCCGGCGGCGAGGGCGAAGGCCGCCGCATCCTCATCCTGTTCGACGAGCGGCATGCGTCGAAGGAGCTCGAAGCGGCCCTGGCCGGCAATCTCGCGGGGCGCTTTGGACGGGCGCGGTTCCGCAGCCTTGCCGGCTATCGACGCGGCGATCTTGCGGCCTACGACGCGACCGTCGTCCTGCCCGCCGACGCCGCCGGCATTCCGCAATCCCTCGCCGCCGACGTGCGCGGGGCCGAGAGGCCGGTGATCTGGATCGGCCCGGGGGTAGAGGCGCTGTTTGCCGATTCCGGCTTCGCCGCCGCGCAGGGCTGGACGCCGGCGCCGGCCGCGCCGGCCGACTGGGTGGCGGTGCGCTATAAGCGGCGCGACTTTCCGCGCGATTTGCGGGCGGAGGCGGTGGTCGCCGCGCCGCAAATCGCCGAAACTGGGCGCGTCGCTGCCCTGGCATCGGCCGTCGGCCGCACCGCCGACGAGGCGCCCTGGGCGGTGCGCTCCGGAAGCCTCACCTATGTCGCCGAGTCGCCCTTCACCTATGCGCATGAGGACGACCGTTATGTCGTCTTCGCGGACCTTCTCTTCGACGCGCTGGCGCCGGAGACGCCCGAGCGCCATCGCGCCCTGGTCCGGATCGACGATGTCGGCCCGGACAGCAATCCGCGCCGCATACGCGGCCTCGCGGACCTGCTCGCGGAGGAGGGCGTGCCCTTTTCGATCGCCGTTTACGACACGTATCGCGATCCGGGCGGGCGGTTCTCGAACGGGCGGCCGATCGCGCTCGGCCTCGCCCAGCGGCCGCAGATCATCGCCGCGCTCCAGCATGCCGTGACGCGCGGCGCGACCCTGGTGGCCCACGGGCACACCCACCAGACGGACAGCCGCGCCAACCCGCATGCGCGGGTCAGCGGCGGCGACTTCGAGTTCTTCGCGGCCGATCTGGAGAACGGCGCTTACGCCCTTCGCGGGCCGCTTGCTCCGAACGACATCGGCCACTGGCGCCGCCGCTTCGACGCCTCGGCGCGTTCCTGGCACCGTTCCGGGCTCGGCCGGCCGCTGCTGTTCACAACGCCGCACCATGCCGCCTCCGCGGAGGCTTATGCCGCGGCGCGCGAAGGTCATGTCGCCCGTTACGAGCGCAGCCTTTATTTTGCCGGCGAGGCGGCCCGCGGCCGCGCCGATTATGGCCGCGGCTGGACCAGCCAGTTCTTCCCTTATGAAACGGTGGATCTGCGCGGCGACTTCATCCTGCCCGAAAATCTCGGTGCGCTCGGCACCCAGACCGGCCGGAGCGCGGAGCGGGTGATCGCCGCCGCCGAACGCAACCTCGCGGTGCGGGACGGCTTCGCCAGCTTCTATTTCCCCTGGTACGAAAGCCCCGAGGCGCTTCGCGCGGCGGTGCGCGGGGTGAAGGCGCTCGGCTACCGGTTCGTCGCGCCGGGCGAAGTGGTGCGGGACGCGCCTGCCCATGCCGCCGCCGCGCTGCACCGCGCCTCGCCGCTGGCGTCGACCGCCGGCGGCTGGGCGCGGGCGCTGCCGCCGCTCGACACGACGCTGGTGGTGGCGCTGCTCGCCCTTGTCGCCGCCATGTGGCTGGCGGGCGAGACGATATTGAAGTGGCTGCCCGGCGGCAGCCTGCGCCCGCTTCAGCGCGCGGCGTAAATGTCGGCGGTGCGGCAGACGAGCCCGGCGATGCGCGGCTGCGGATCGTCCGTTTCCGGCACCGTCGCCCGGAAGCGGCAGGTCCGTCCGTCCCAGCTCGCTTCCAGGGCGGCGGTGCCTTCCAGCGCCGGCAGGTAGATTTCGCCGCCCGAAGCGACCACGAACATCTCCGGATTGCCGTCGGCGCGGACGATCGCGCCGGCCGGCAAGGCGGTTCCGTCCTCCAGGCTCACCTGCAGGAGGACGCCGCGTTCGCGCCGCGCGGCGAAGCGCACCACCGCGCCGGTGCGCGCGAACGGCCGCACCGCCACTTCCGTTTCGCCGATCTGGACGTCGAGCGGGAGGTCCGACGTGTCGATGCTGATCACGTTGCGATCGAAAGCGCGGAGCGAGGGCACCACCAGCGATCCGTTCCTCCCCGTGACGCCGACCAGCTGGTTGTCCGCATAGACCCGGACTCCTTCATGGTCGCCGACCTGGACCCGCGCGAAGCTCGCGCCGAGCTGGCGCGCCGCGAAGGGGCGGCCGCCGAGCATGCCGAGCGAACCACGCGCCGACAGTCTGAGGCCGTTCTCGCCGCCCGCCCGGCTGGCATGCACGCCGATCGTCGCGAGAGGCGCATTGTAGGTGTAGACGCTGTCCATGGACCGTCGCCCGTTGGCCATGCTGGTCGAGGCGCGGTAGCCGCTGCCGACTCCCGCCGGCGCATCGTCCTGGACGGACAAATTGTGCGAAAGGGAGCCGCCGGCCATTTCGACGCTGGCCGACGCGCTGCGCCGGCCGCCGAGCGCCACCGCAATATGGGCGCCGAGGACGGTCTGGCGGTTGCCGGCGACCGCGCGCCGGGCGAAGAACTGGATGCTGGCATTGTCGATCAGCGGCACGTTGGCGAAGACGCCCGCGAGGCTTTCGTCCTCGCCGGTGCGGCGGTCGCGGTGGATGAGGCTGACGCCCACCGAGCCGCCGAAGACGGGCAGATCGGCAAAGGCCTGGGTGCTGAGCCGCGGCGTGCGGTCGTCCTCGCCCATGCCGATGAAGGCGAAGCGCGGCGTCGCATATTCGCCGCGCAGCCCGAAGGACAGGCCGGTCGTGCGCCGCTCGAACGATCCGGCGACGAACGCGCCCGTTCCCCGCTGCGAGCGGCTGAGCGTCGCCGATCCGGACAGGATGCCGAGGTCGAAAAGCGAGAAGACGAGGCCCGCGCCCGCCGCCTGCCGCTCCCGGCTCGCCTGGGCGTGGCCTTCGATGGTGAGGCTGTCGGTCAGGCCGTAGCGATGGCTCGTCGAGGCGACGGCCGTTCGGTAATCGTTGCTGCGGACGCCGAAGCCTTCGCGCAGGAAGCCGATCTCGTAGGAGAAATCGTGCAGGCCTTTCCTGAGCAGGTTCGAGGACGCGTAATAGGTCTGCTCCTGCCTCACCTGCCGCCCGAGCATGTCGCGCACCACCAGCTGGACCGTGCCGCCGCCCGACTGGACGGGAAGGTTGGTGAGCTCGAACGGCCCCGGGCGGACCTCCCGGCTCCCCTGGAGGACGTTGTTCACGTAAACGTCCACCACCGAGGGCACGGCCGCGCTGCCGCCCACCACGGGGAGCGGCATGGTGAGGAAACCCGGCCGGGTCGCGAAGTTGCGCGAATATTGAAGCCCGCCGAAGCGCAAGGGCGAGGTGCCGGGGCCGCTCGAGGTGACGCCGTCGCCGATGCGGACGGAGCTGAGGCTCCCCGGCCGGTCGATCGTCCAGTTCGTGTCGAGCCGGACGAGCCGCCTGCCGCCGCCGCCCGCGCGCACCACGAAGCCCGACGCGCCCACGCCCCAGCGGGTGAAGGCGCCCGCTTCGAGCGCGCCGGTCATGGAAAGGCTGCCGCGCGAATATTCGGCGAACAGGTCGTAATTGAGGAAGCCGCCCGTGCCCGACGGCGTCATTTCGAAGGCCTGATCGATGGCGAGGCTCGCGCTTTGCCCTTCGAACAGCTCGGGCCGCGCTTCGATCGCCAGCGTCTGGTCGGCGGCCGAGAGGATGGCGCGGAGGCGGGGGTCATTGTCGATCCGGTACCAGTTCTCGCCGTCGACGATGATTGGCGCAGCCGAGGGAATGCGGATGCGCCACTCGCGAAGCTGAGACTCGCTGGCGTACAGCCCGCCCGCCGAGTCGCGCTGCAGCATGGCCGGCTCGTCCGACGCTTCGCCGTTCACCGTCACGTCGAGCAAGGTCGGCTCGAGCGCGGACGCGGCGGCGCCCGCCGTCGCGCCCGTCTCGGCGGCGGCGGGGAGCGGCGCCGATGCAAGCAGCAGCGCCAGGAAGAGAGGCTTAGTTGCCGCGAAGGGCCGTGGGTTCGGCACGGGCGGCCACCCTCTGGATCGCGCTGAAGCGGGTGCGGTCGAGCAAGGCGGGTTCGTTGCCGACCACCCAGCGCTTGCGGCTGCCGGGCAGGACGACGCCGAGATTCGCATTGTTGTCGAAATCGACGCCGGTGGCGGCTTCGGCGGCGGCGGGCTCGACGCGGACGTAATTGGAACCGTTGTTGACCGCTTCCACCGTCCAGCGCCCGTCCGCGCCGCGCGAGGCGGCCCAGCCGAGCTCGGCCGCGGTGCCGGCGTTCATCATCGCGAACAAAGGCAGGTTGAGCCGGAGCGCCACTTGCACGCCGCCGCCGGGTGACGCCTGCGGCACTTCCTCCACCATCAGGCGGTAGGCGCGCGGATCGGCCGACGGGTTGCGCAGGCCGACGCGGATGAGCTGCGTGCCGCCCGCCGGGATGGTGAAGATGGGCGGGGAAACGATCACCGCCGCGCTGTCCTCGTAGCGGTCCTCGCCGTCGACCTGGCTCCAGGCGAGGGCATAAGCGCGGATCGTGACCGGGGCTTGTTCCTGGTTGCGGACGCGAAGTGTCGCGGTGCGCCGTCCCTGGGTGATTTCGAGGCGGATCGGGTCCACGGAGAGCGACCCGGCCCGCGCCGCGCCCGGCACCGCGGCGGTCGCGGCGGCGGCGGCGGCGAGGAGGGCGGCGGTGAGGCTTTTGCGCATAAACCCTGGTCCTTCAGTAGGTGATGGTGACGGAAACGGTGTCGGAATAGCTGCCGGCGCGGACGCTGGTCTGGCCCGAAGGCACGCGGCCGTAGACGGTGAACACCTGCGCGGCGCCGTTGCCGGTGCCGGTCACGGCGGCGGTTCCGGTCGAGCCGTCGCCCCAGATGGAGGTTCGGCCGGCGTCGGTATAAAGGCGGTAGGTGAGGGCGTTCGCGCCGGAGGTCATGCGGCGGTTGGCGAGCGTCGCGCCCGTGCCGCTTCCCGCATTGGCGGCGGCGCTCCAGGCGGCGCCGTTGGTGCAGTTGACGGTGACCGATCCGGCGGCGTCGTGATTGCCGCCGAGCGGGTCGATGCTCCCGAAGGCGACGGCGTTCGTCGACACGGTGCAGTTGGCGGTCACCGTGGCGCTCACGCTCATCGTCGCGCTGCGCGTTTCGGCGTGCGCGGCCGCGGGCGCGGCGGCGGCGAACAGGATCGAGAGTTTGGCAGCTCGGCTCGAGACCACTTTCCGCTCCATGGACGTCATGCCCGATCCCCCCGATCAGGCTTCCCTCGCGGGACTAGGGGTGTTTTGGTAAAGACGGAGTTAACCAGCCGGGGTAACCGGCCGGTCCACCCTGGAAGAGCGGGAGCGGCATGGACGCGTTAACGGACGGCGAGCTTGCGGCGCGCACCGCCGAAGCGGCCGGAAAGCTTCTCACCCAGCTACGCGGCGACGCCTTGCTGAGCGGGGCGGCAATCGGCGCGGCGGGCGACAGGCTCGCCAACCAGCTCATCCTCGCCGCGCTGCGGCACTGGCGCCCGGAGGACGGCATCCTTTCCGAAGAATCCCCCGACCGGCCGGAGCGGCTCGGACAGCGGCGGGTGTGGATCGTCGACCCGCTCGACGGAACGCGCGAATATGTCGAAGGGCGGGACGACTGGGCGGTTCACGTGGCGCTTGCGGTGGACGGGGCGCCCGCCGCCGGGGCCGTCGCCATGCCGACGCGCGGCCGCGTGTTCCGCACCGACGATGCGGCTCCGGCGCCGCTGGAACGCAAAAGCGCGCTGCGCTTGGTGGTGAGCCGGACGCGCCAGCCCGCCGAAGCGGCGCCGCTTGCCGAAGCGCTCGGCGCCGAGCTGGTGCCGATGGGCTCGGCCGGCGCCAAGGCGATGGCCGTGGTCGCGGGCGAGGCGGAGCTGTACTTCCATGCCGGCGGCCAGCACGAATGGGACAATTGCGCGCCGGTCGCGGTGGCGCTGGCAGCCGGGCTCCACGCCAGCCGACGCGACGGATCGCCGCTCGTCTACAATCGCGAACGGCCGCTCGTGCCCGACCTCCTCATCTGCCGGCCGGAGTTCGCCACCCGCGCGCTCGAGGTTCTCGCCGGCCTCTAGCGGGGCGAGCGATAGGGCGTGAAGGCGCCGAGGAGGCAAACCGGGCCGGGGATGCGGCTTCCCGTCTCCACCGCGCGGATGCGGTCGTTGGCGCAATATTGATCGCCCCCCGTCTCGACGGCAATGGCGCTGCCCGCCCTGAGACCCGGGCAGTCCCTGCGAAGGCGGCTGACGTAAAGCGTGCCCGGCGTGTCGTAGACGATCGTGCGCGCGTCGACGGCGATCAAGGCGACCGCCTGGATCGCAGGCACGCAGCGGCGCGCCTCGCCTTGCGTGCGCCCGGCGAGCTGGCGTTCGAGCGCGCCCGCTTCCCGCTCCTCCAGCGAGCCGCGCCCTGCGCAGCTCGCGAGTGCAAGGGCGACCATAGCGGCGGCGGCGATCTTCATTCGGTGAGCTCCTTAAGGAGGTTCAACGCGCGAGGTTCAGCGATGTTCGCGCGCAAAGGCCGCGGCCGCGCCGAAAAGTCCCGGCTGCTTATGGGTGAGGAGCTTGACGGGCAGCCGCTCCATGCGGTCGCGGAAGCGGCCCTTGGCGACGAAGCGCTCGGCAAAGCCAGAGCGGGGGAGATGGCGCGCGAGGCGCAGCCCGAGGCCGCCGGCGATCGCCACCCCGGCGGCACCGTGGGCAAGCGCGAGGTCGCCCGCCACCGAGCCGAGGCACAGGCAATAGCGCGTCAGCGCGTCCGAAGCGCCGCTGTCCGTGCCGTCGAGCGCGGCCGTCCACAGAGCCTTGTCGTCGAGGCTGAAGACGGGGCGCCCGTCGATTGCGGCGAGGACCTCGTGGATATGCGCGAGCCCCATGCCGGCGACGAGGCGCTCGACGGAGACCCGGCCGAAGCGCTCGCGAAGCGCGGCCAGGATGCGGTCCTCGACTGGGTCGAGCGGGGCGAAGCCGATATGGCCGCCTTCGGTTTCGACCGCTTGGTAGGTGCCGCCGCGGCGGACAAGTTGAGCGACGCCGAGGCCGGTCCCGGGTCCCACGACGCTGATGAGGCCCTCGGCGGGCAGGTCCGTCTCCGGGCCGCAAAGGTGGAGATAGTGTTCGGGCCCAAGCTGGGCGACGGCATGAGCCACGGCTCCGAAGTCGTTGACGATCGTGAGCCGGTCGACGCCGAGTTCCCGCGCCAGCGTCGACGGACGCAGCACCCAGGAGCTGTTGGTTAGCTTCAGAGTGTCGCCGTTTACCGGCCCCGCGAAGGCGATGGCGGCCGCCGGCGGAAGGGCGCCGCCGCTCTCAAGGCGGAACTGGTCCCAGGCGCCGGCTAAGCTCACATGTTCGCCTGTCTTGAGCGTGCAGGCTTCGCCCAGCGACAGGGCGGTGCCGTCCTCCACTTCGGCAATGGCGAAGCGGGTGTGGGTTCCGCCGATGTCGACCGCAACGATCTGGCTCATCGGCGGCGGCTTAGCGCGCCCGCCTGCGCGGAGCCAGCCTCAGAGCAGGAAGGCCGCAACGGCCTCCTCAAGCCTCTTCATATTTGTTCGCGCGGCGCCGCCCGAACAGCAATTTGCGCTCGAGCCGGCGGCGAAGCGCATCGTAATAGGCTTCAAGGAAACCGACATTGCTCTCGGCCTCGCCGAAGCCGATCTTGTTACGGATCGTCCAGGACACGGTGTCGATGGCTTCCGGATTGCCCTCGCGGAGCACCTGTTCCAGCGTTTGCAGCTCGTAAATGCCGTAAGCGTCGAGCTGCGCGTCGGTGAACTCGTAGCCCGCCGCCGCCGGCTCCGCCTGCATGAGATCGTAGGTGAGCTGGCGCTTGGGAACGTCGATGACCCATGTGCCGGCGAGAAGGTCTCCGATCCGGAGCCGGTCCTTGTTCATCAGCGGGAAGAACAGGAACAGGCAGGTCCAGGCGAGCCCGACCAAAGTGGTGAGCGCCGCCGCGCTGCCTTGGGAGGCGTCGAAGGCTAGGAATGAGAGTGGGAGGAAGACTTCGATCTCGCGGACGAGGTTGCGGGCGATGACCATGTCGGCGGTGAGGCGGGCGCCGCTGCGCGCGACCACGCGAAGGCCGCACATGCGCTTGCCGAACGTCGCGGCGCGCGGGCTCATCTCCATGAAGATGAAATAACCGTTCCGGAGCACGAAGAAGCCGAGCAACCAGATGACGACGACCAGCTCCTTGCCCGCGCTTCCCGTCGCCACCAGGCCCGAAATGGCGACCAGCGACAGCGCGACCAGGATCAGCACCATGAACAAGGCGTCGAGCATGAAAGCCGCGGCCCTTTGCCCCGCGGCGGCGAGGCTGAGGCCGAGGTCCACGCCTTCGGGCGTCACCAGGCGCCGCCGCATCATGGGATCGCGCGGCATTTCAACCATCGGCGCGGCGCCTCGGCCGGTAGTAATAAAGGCACCACAGGAGGAGCATGGAAATGCCGATCGCATAGCGAGCCGTATCGTCGCGGATGAGCTGGCGCCCGAAGCCTTCGAGAAGGCCGGCGACGAGCAGCATCAGCACCACGCCCACCATCGCCGTCGCCGCCTCCCGCCCGGCGGCCGCGGCGGCGTCGAGCCGGGTCGCGCCGCCCGGAAAGACGACGCTCCAGCCGATCCTCAGCCCGGCCGCGCCGGCGAGCACGATGGCGAAAAGCTCGGTCGAGCCGTGGATGATCAGCCAGCCGCCGAGCTCGAAGCCGAGATCGTGCGAGGCGAACAAGGCGAAAAAGGCGCCGAGCATGCCGCCGTGATAAAGGAGCAGCAGGACGGTCGGCACCGCGAAGGCGAAGCCGAGGGCGAAACAGAAGATCGCGACCTGCGAATTGTGGGTGAAGAGATAGGTGGCGAACACGCCGAGCGGTTCTTCCGCGGAGGGCGGATCGTAGAGCGTACCGCGCAGCGTTTCCGCGCTCGCCGAGAAGTCGCGCCCGCCGGCGAGAGCCTGGGGGACGAACGATCCGTACCAGTCCGGCTCGCTCGACACGAGGAAATAGCCCGCAACCGTGCTCGCCGCCAGGATGGCGAGGGCGACCAGCGTTTCCTTCCACAGGCCGCGCATCGCGTCGGGCCAGTCCCGCAGGAGGAACTGGCGGACCCGCCCGGCCGGCGAGGTGCGCACGCCGTAGATGAAGAAATAGGCGCGGGCGCAAAGGCTCTCGAGATAGTTGACCAGCTCGAGGTCGAGCGACGTTTCCCGAGCCACGGACAGCGATGAGAGGGCGCCGCGATACAGGATCGGCAGCGTCATCAGATCCTCGTCGTCGAGCGCGCGCGGCCCTTTCTTCTCGCAGCGTGTGACGAGCTCGTCCAAGCGAAGCCATTGCTCGGCGCGCTCGGCCCGGAGGCGCGGAATGGCGGAGGGCGCGTTCAAAGGAGGTTCCTCCGCTTCATGTCGACATAAGCGGAGACGAGCGCCGGGCCCGCTTCCTCGTGCCTGGTTTCGATCACATGGACGCCGAGGCGGCGGAGGCGAG
This sequence comes from Allosphingosinicella sp., assembly GCA_036388975.1. Classification (GTDB taxonomy): domain Bacteria; phylum Pseudomonadota; class Alphaproteobacteria; order Sphingomonadales; family Sphingomonadaceae; genus Allosphingosinicella. Next base: position 12,870 of record DASVQT010000011.1, read on the forward strand.
TCACGACCAGGCGGCGCTCGCGGATGAGGGCCGCCGCCGTCACCGCCTTGGTGACGTCGTCGGCGGACGCGGGCGCGGCGGCCGTGAAGGCGTCGAGCTCCTCGTCGCGGAACAGGATGAAAAGGACGAGGTGGCGCTGGAGCAAAGCCGCCACCGCGCTCAGCATCATCTCCGCCGCGATCGTGTCGGAAAAATCGGTGAAGAAGACGATCAGCGAGCGGCGGTGGAGGCCGGTCGCCAGCGTCGCGAGCGCCAGCGTGTAGTTCGTTTCCCGGTCCGAATATTCGATGCCTGCGGCGACTCGCTGGAGGAGTGCGAAGCTCCTCTGGCCGGAGGCGGGCTTGGTCGACACGCGCGGATGGCTGTCGAAGCTGAACAGGGACACGCGGTCGCCGTCCTTCAGCGCCACGAAGGCGGTGAGGAGCGCGGCGGACACCGCCCTGTCGATCTTGGGAAGGCCGGCGAGCGGCTCGCACATCGTCCGGCCGCTGTCCAAGGCGACGATGATGTTGTTGTTGCGCTCGGTGCGATATTCCTTGGCGAGGAGCTGGGTGTGGCGCGCCGACTGCTTCCAGTCGATCGCGCGGCGATCCATGCCCTGCTGGAATTCGGCCAGCGCCTCGAACTCGGCGCCTTCGCCGAGCTGCATCTGCGCGGCGAGCCCCTGCATCATGTCGCGGTGGAGGAGCTGGGCGGAGCGGGCGCGCACCGCCGCGATGTCGGGGACGATCAGCACCGCTTCGTCGAGCCGGAGCTGCTTCTGCTTCCAGACCAGGCCGAGTTGGCCGCGCCAGCGCAGCCAGACATGCTCCAGCCGCGCCTCGCCGCGCCGGATGCTCCGGAGTTTGATGTGCGCGCTTCCCCGCCCGTCCTTGCCGATCCTGATCGTGCGCTCCAGCCCGTCCAGCGGTTCGAGCAGGTAATGGCGGTCGATCGCGACTTCGCAGGTCGGGGGCGGCGCGCGCAGGAAGTGGACGCCGACGTCCAGCTCGAATTCGGCGCCGACGCCCGCCGTGGGCGGCCCTTCGAAATACAGGTCCGCATGGTTTTTGCCCGCCCCGAGCGCCGCATCAAGGACGATGAGGAGGATGAGCGCGCCCAATGCGGCGAGGCCCGCCGTCCACCAGGCCGGAGCGAACACGCCGACGAGCAAGGCCGGCAGCGCGAGGCCGCCGGCGGCAAGGATCGCGCGGCGCGACGGGTAGATCAACGCGGCGCCTCCACCGTCTCGATCAGGCGGGCGATGACGCTTTCGACCGGCCGCCCCTCGATCTCGGCGGCGGGGGACAGGGAAACGCGGTGGCGGAGCACGGCGGGCGCGAGCAGCTTCACGTCGTCCGGGATGACGTAATTGCGCCCGTCGAGCGCCGCGCGGGCGCGCGCGGCGCCGGCCAGCATGGTGGCGGCGCGCGGACTGGCGCCGGTTTCTATGTCGGCGGCTTCGCGGGTGGCGCGGACGAGGTTCACGACATAATCGGTGACTTCGTCCACCATCGGCACGGTTGCGACGGCCGCGATCGCAGCGCCGACGTCGTCCGGTCCGACCCGGCGCTCGATCCCCCATTCCGCGGCGGACGGCGCGCCGAAGCGGGCGCCGTGCTGGGCCACGATGCGCCGCTCTTCCTCGGCGCTCGGATAGCCCATGCGGTGCTTGAACAGGAAGCGGTCGAGCTGCGCTTCTGGGAGCGGATAGACGCCCTGCTGCTCGATCGGGTTCTGGGTCGCGATCACCATGAAGCGGTCGGAGAGCTTGTGCGTGTCGCCGTCGATCGTGACGGAGCGCTCCTGCATCGCTTCGAGGAGGGCCGCCTGCGTCTTGGGCGGGGTGCGGTTGATCTCGTCCGCGAGCAGCAATTCGCAGAAGATCGGCCCTTGGGTGAGCGTGAACTGGCTGGTCTGGAAGTTGAACAGGTTGGAGCCCAGGATATCGGCCGGCATCAGGTCCGGCGTGAACTGGATGCGGCCGTAATCCAGGCCCAGCGCCCGGGCGAAGCATTGGGCGAGGAAGGTCTTGGCGGTCCCCGGCGGACCTTCGAGCAGGATATGGCCGGAGGAGAATAAGGCGATCAGCATCAGCTCG
>DASVQT010000012.1:0-11109 GCA_036388975.1 Allosphingosinicella sp.
AGGCCGCTCGGCACGCCGTCCAGCACGACGACGATCTTGCCGCGCACGTCGAGGCCGCGATAATCGTTGAGGCCGAAGGCGGGCGCTTCCAGGCCGTAGCCGGCGAAGACGGTCGGCGCCGAAAGCTCGGTCCGGCCCGCCGCGGCGCTCTGGCGGAACGAGGCGCCGGCGCCCTGCGCGAAGCTCTGGCCGCCGATGGTCAGCGCCGCAGGCGCCGTCATCGCCATCCGGACGAACGGGACCTGCTGGAACCAGCTCCCGTCCCGCGCACCCGGGCGCAGGCCGAGTCCGGCAAAGCCGGTGGCGACGTAGCGCGCCGCGATGTCGTAGCCCCGCGTGCCGGTCTCGCGCCCTTCGAGGAGGTCGTCGGACAGGAAGGTCACGTGCTGCCGGAAGCGGTCCGCGGTGAAATCCGACGCGGGCGCCTGGGCAAAGGCCGGTGCGCAGAGCGAGAAAAGGGCGGCGGCGGCTGCGAAACGCTTGAAGTGCATTGCTTTTGTGGCCTCGGGGCTGGACGGGTTGTTTCGCGCGTCTAACCGTCCCTTGCCCTTGCGACCAGCCCTGTTATAGACGCCGCCTTGCCGTGGCCCGGCGGGCGTGGCGGAACTGGTAGACGCGCTGGATTTAGGTTCCAGTATCGAAAGATGTGGGGGTTCGAGTCCCTTCGCCCGCACCAGCGCCGTGTGATCGTCGCCCGCGCCCGACCCTTTTTCTAAAAGACCCGAAGAGGCCTTCTAAATGCAGACTGTCGAGACGTTGAACGAGGGGCTGAAGCGCGCCTACCGGATCACCATCGAAGCCAAGGACATAGACGCCCGCGTCGAGACGGAGCTCAAATCCGTGGCGCCGCAGATCCAGATGCCCGGCTTCCGCCCCGGCAAGGTGCCCGCCAACCTCATCCGCAAGATGCACGGGCCGCGCCTTGAGCAGCAGGCGCTGGAAAGCGCGATCCAGGACGGCGTCCAGCAGCTCATGACCGACAAGCAGCTCCGCCCGGCCATGCAGCCGGCCGTCGAGCTCGAAGAGCATCAGCCGGGCCAGGACGCAGTCGTCAAGGTCGAGCTCGAAACGCTCCCCGACGTGGGTTCGCCCCAGATCGGCGACCTGAAGCTCGAGCGTCTGGCCGTCGAGCCTTCGGACGCGGAAGTGGACGAGGCCCTGTCGCGCATCGCCCAAGGCCAGAAGAGCTACGAGCCTGCCCCCGCCAGCCGCGCCGCGGAAGCGGGCGACCAGGTCATCATCGATTATGAAGGTTCGGTCGGCGGCACGCCGTTCGAAGGCGGCAAGGGCGAGGGCATGGCCGTCGTGCTCGGCTCCGGCCAGCTTATCCCGGGCTTCGAGGACCAGCTCCTCGGCGCCAAGGCGAACGAGCAGCGCACCCTCAACGTCCGCTTCCCGGACGAATATGGCGCCGAAAACCTCGCCGGCAAGGACGCCGTCTTCGAAGTCACGGTGAACGAAGTCCAGACGGCGCGCGAAATGCAGCTCGACGACGCCTTCGCACAGTCCATGGGCCTCGAGGGTATCGATCAGCTCCGCGGGCTTCTCAAGGGCCAGCTCCAGCAGGAGCTGAACGGCCTCACCCGCACTCACATGAAGCGCCAGCTTCTCGACACGCTCGCCGACCGGCACGACTTCCCGGTGCCGCCGTCGATGGTCGACGCCGAGTTCAACCAGATCTGGCAGCAGCTCGAGCATGAAGCCGGCCACGAGGCGGACCCCGAGGCCGCGCGCGCCGAAATGGAAGAAGAGCGCGACGATTATCGCCGCATCGCCGAGCGCCGCGTGCGTCTCGGCCTGCTCCTGTCCGACATCGGCCAGAAGAACGGCATCGACATCAGCCAGCAGGAAATGAACCAGCTGGTCGCCCAGGCCGCGCAGCAGTACCGCCCGGAAGACCGCCAGCGCTTCGCGCAATACGTCCAGGAAAATCCGATGGCCGCCGCGCAGCTCCGCGCGCCGCTTTATGAGGACAAGGTCGTCGACTTCCTGTTCGGCCAGGCGACGATCGAGGAGCGCAGCGCGACTCGCGAGGAGCTTCAGCACGCGATCGAGGCCGAGGAAGGCCACGTCCACGGTCCCGACTGCAACCACGACCATGGGCATTCCCACGAGGAGAAGCCCAAGGCCAAGAAGGCGTCTGCCAAGAAGGTGAAGGCCGACGACGCGGCTCCCGCCGAGACGGCCGAGGCTGCGCCCGCCGCGGACGAGAAGCCCGCGAAGAAGGGCAAGGCCAAGAAGTCCGACGACGCTGCGGCGGCCGAGGCTTCGGACGCCCCCGCCGAAAAGCCCGCCAAGAAGACCAAGGCCAAGAAGGCGGATTGATCCCGCAGGGCCGCCGGCGCTGAGCCTGTCGGAGCGCGGATCATGTTGCTAAACCGGGCTTCGACAGGCTCAGCCCTGGCGGTGGTGGGGGACGTTTCGTGACGGGTGCAAGCGACGGGCAGCTCCGCATCGCGGTTCTTCTCCCGTGCTATAACGAGGAAGCGGCGATCGCGCAGACGGTGGCGGGCTTCCGCGCTGCTTTGCCGTCGGCGGCCATCTACGTATACGACAACAACAGTTCCGACCGGACCCGCGAAGTGGCGGCCGAGGCGGGCGCGATCGTCCGTTCCGAGCGGATGCAGGGCAAGGGCAACGTCGTCCGGCGCATGTTCGCCGACGTCGAGGCCGACATCTACGTCATGGCGGACGGCGACGCGACCTACGATGCCGCGGCGGCGCCCGCGCTCGTCGCCAAGCTGCTGGACGAGCAGCTCGACATGGTCGTGGGCGCGAGGAAGTCGCAGGTCGAAGAGGCGTATCGCCGCGGTCACCGGCTCGGCAACCGCCTCTTCACCGGCCTGCTCGCGCGGCTGTTCGGACGGACGTTCAGCGACATCTTCTCAGGGTACCGCGTCTTTTCGCGCCGCTTCGCCAAGTCCTTCCCCGCCCTTGCACGCGGTTTCGAGACGGAGACGGAGATCAGCGTCCACGCGCTGGAGCTCGTCATGCCGGTCGGCGAGATCGTCACCACCTACGGCGCCCGTCCGGAAGGCTCCGAGTCCAAGCTTTCCACCTATCGCGACGGCTGGCGCATCCTGAAGACCATCCTCCACCTCGTCCGGATCGAACGGCCGGTGCTCTTCTACGGCAGCTTCGCGCTCGCCCTCGCGCTGCTCGCGGTCATTCTCTCGATCCCGCTCATGATCACTTATGCGGAGACCGGCCTGGTGCCGCGCTTCCCGACCGCGATCCTCGCCACCGGCCTGATGATCGTCGCGGCCTTGAGCTTCATGACCGGGCTCATCCTCGACACGGTGGTCCGCGGCCGCCGCGAAGTCCGCCGCCTGCACTATCTGAGCTTTCCGGGACCGGGAGCCTCCGACCGGCTTTAGCCTTCTTCCGGCTTCAAAAGGCGAGCTTCAGCACCAGGCCCGCCGCGGCGCAGCCGGCGAGGACGGGGAGGGGGCCGAGTTTGAAGCGGAAGACAGCGACGAGGGCGGCGGCGGCGAGCGCGGCGGCGGCCCAGTCGATGCTGGCGGCGACCGGCAGGTCGAAGCCGATCGGTCCGAGCGCGAACGGGCGGGTCTCGCCAAACAATGTGTGCAGCGCGAACCAGATGGCCAGGTTCAGGATCACGCCGACGACCGCGGCGGTTATTGCGGAAAGCGCCGCGGCGAGCGCCCGGTTGCCGCGAAGGCGCTCGACTAAGGGCGCGCCGAGGAAGATCCACAGGAAGCAGGGGGTGAAGGTCACCCAGGTGGCGAGGAGGCCGCCCAGCGTTCCGGCGAGGAGCGGGTGGAGGCCGCTCGCCTCGCGAAAGGCGCCCATGAAGCCGACGAACTGGGTGACCATGATGAGCGGACCGGGGGTGGTTTCGGCCATGCCGAGTCCGTCCAGCATCTCGCCGGGTTCCAGCCAGGCCTGCGTCTCCACCGCCTGCTGGGCGACATAGGCGAGAACGGCATAAGCGCCGCCGAACGTGACCACGGCGAGCTGCGAGAAGAGGGTCGCGATTTCGCTGAAGACATGGCCGGGCCCGAGGAAGGCGAGAAGGGCGGCGACCGGGGCGAGCCAGAGGAAAAGAAAGACCGAGCCGATGCGCAGCGACCAGCCGAGGCTCGGCCGAGCATGGTCCGGCACCTCCTCGCCCAAGGCCGTCTCGGCGTCGGGGACCGCCACGCCGCCGGCCGCGCCGTGGCCGCCGCCGCTCCGGAACTGTCCCGCCGCGAAATAGCCGATCAGAGCGGCGGCGAGCACGATGAGCGGAAACGGCACGGCGAAGAAGAAGATGGCGGCAAAGGCGGCCGCGGCGAGTCCCCGCGCCGCGTTCGTCTTGAGCGCCCTGCCGCCGATTCGGCGCACGGCGTCGAGGACGATTGCGAGCACCGCCGCCTTCAGTCCGAAGAACAAGGCCTCCACCGCGCCGACATTGCCCCACAGCGCGTAGATCCACGACAAAGCCATGATCGAGACGAGGCCGGGGAGGACGAACAGGATACCGGCGACGAGGCCGCCCTTGGTCCTGTGGAGCAGCCAGCCGATATAGGTGGCGAGCTGCTGCGCTTCCGGACCCGGCAGGAGCATGCAATAATTGAGCGCGTGGAGGAACCGGGCCTCCCCGATCCACCGTTTTTCCTCGACGAGGATGCGGTGCATGACGGCGATCTGCCCGGCGGGCCCGCCGAAGCTCAGCAGCGCGATCCGCGCCCAGACTCGCGCCGCTTCGCCGAAGCCGATGCCGTGCCGCTCCACGTCCGCGCCGCCGGACCTATCGTTCGCCGCCGCCGATCACGGCGTTGGCGGCGTCGCCGACGCGCTGCTCGATCTCCCGATTGGCGCGCTCGCGGGCTTCCTGCTCGCTCAGCGGGATGTCGCCAAGCGCATTGCCGAAGCGCTCGTCAAGATCGGTGCTGTTGCGAAGCGCGTTGCCATGCTCCTGGACTCGGTCGGATACTTCGGCGCGAATCTCGTTCTCAACCGCCTGCTGCGCGATGTCGCACGCTGCGAGGGAAAGGGTGGCACCGGCCAGGAGGATGTAGGCGCGCATCTCGTTGGTCCTTCTTCAAGCGGGTGCGCGACGTCGGCGCGGCCCGCAATGCGCTGCCACAGCTTTGCGGCAAGGCCAATCAAAGCTTTGCGCCCGGGGCCGGAAGGCGGCACAGGGGAGGGGAGGCGCTTGAACCGTTCGGCAAGGCAGGAGAGGGCGATGATGATCGGCTCCGGAAGATGGATCGGCGGCGTCGTGCTGGCGGCGACGGCGCTCTCCGCGCCGCTCCAGGCCGCCGCGCAGACGGCCGCCGCGCCGCCGGCTTGCCCGGGGCGCAGCGCCGCGGGCGTGGCCCTGCGCGATCTCGGCCGCACTGCGCCGCACCTCCTCCTGGACGAGGATTTTCCGGACCCGTTCCTGGCGCGCTTCGGCGGCCTCTACCATGCCTATGGAACGGGCGTCGCCGGGCGCCACGTGCAGCTCGTCCGCTCCTCGGACCTGCGGCGCTGGAGCGCGCCGTCCGAAGTCATGCCGGCCAGCCATTTTCCGGAGTGGATCGACCGAAACCATCCGCAGGTCTGGGCGCCCGAAGTGATGGAGATCGGCGGGCGCTACGTCCTTTATTTCAACGCGCGGCACCGGACGCTGACCCGCACCGAAACGCCGCCGGAAGGGCCGCGGGTGCTGCAGCGCCATTGCCTCGGCGCGGCCGTCGCCGACCGGCCGGAAGGGCCGTTCACCGGCGTGCCGGAGCCGCTCGTCTGCTCCGAATTCCCGCACGGGGTGATCGATGCGAGCCCGTATCGCGACGGCGACAGCCTCTACCTTTACTACAAGGACGACGGCAATTGCTGCGGCCCGGGCTCGGCCATCTGGGTGCAGGGGATGAGCCCGGACGGGCTGGCCGCGCTCGGGCCGCCGACAAAGCTCGTCGCCAGCAACGATTCGCCCGGGCGCGAGGACAATTGGGAATGGAGGGTGGTGGAAGCGCCGACCATGGTCCGGCGCGGCAACCATTATTACCTTTTCTACACCGGCAATCACTTCGGCAACCGCAACTACAGCGTCGGCTATCTGCGATGCGCGACGCCGCGCGGGCCGTGCACCGATCCGGGCGAAAACCCGATCCTGTGGAGCCATCTCGAAACCGACCTGATCGGCCCCGGCCACCAGTCGATCCTCGAACGCGGCGGACGGACCTACGCCTTTTTCCACGGCTGGAACCGCGATCCGGACCGGCAGCGGGATCAGGGGCCGTTCAAGCGCTGCCTGTATGTGAGCCAGGTCTCCTGGAGCGCCGGGCCGGGCGGCGCGGAAACGGCGGTCATCGCCGGCGGCGAGCCGCTCGTCATGCCGCCGCCTGTGGACTGAAAACGCGCGTTGGCCGTCCCGGCCCGGCCTCAGGCACAGATTGAGCCGGTCGCGCCTCCCGTCCGGCGCTGCGATGCGCTACAAGCTGCTTTATGTTAACTCGTTGCTTTTGTGTCGTTTCCTCGCGCCGTGCGCGGCATCCCTCCAGCCGGAGGGCGCGCTGATGCCTTCCTACCGGTATCGCACCGCCGTGGTCGTCGGCCGCTGGCGCGCGGCGCGGCGCGACGCTTTGGCCGATGCGGTGAAGAGCGGCTTTGCGCGCTGGGACGGGGCGCCGTGGGACAAGGTGACGTGGCGCTTCCCCGGCGAGATCGAGGAATGCGGCGAGGACCCGGCGGCTTGCGAGCGGAAGGACAATCCGCGCGCGGCGCGCGGCTGAGCCCGCCGCTCAGCGCTCCGCGTCCAGCGTTCCGTCGCGGATGAGGTCGTTCGCGGTCCTTACCAGCGAGTCGAGCTGATTGCGGACGAGCTCGGAGATATAGTCCTTCTGGAAATGGCCGGGCTTGAAGCTGATCACGCCCTGTTCGGAGCGGACCAGGAAGCCTTCGTCGATCAAGGCCTTGACCTTGCGGCGCGTGGTTTCGCGATTGAGGCCGGTGGCGGCCGCGATCGAGCTCACGTTGCAGGGTGCCAGCGTGTCGAGCGGCAGCGGCCGTTCCAGCGCCTTCAGCTCCTCGTCCAGCCCGGCGCGCGTAAACCGCTCGGACGTGATCGCGACCACCGACACCAGGATCATCGCCTTGTCGTAATCGGACACGTTGCGCCGCCACCGTTCCATGCAGCGCATGGTCAGCATGGTGAGCCTGATGGCGGTCAGGCGGCTGTTCGCGGCCGCCCGCTCCTCGTTGATCGATATCGCCACGAGTCCCTCCAGCCGGGACGGCGGGCCCGAGTCGGCCCAAGCGGCCCCACTGCCAGTCTACGCTTCGGCGCAGGGGAAATCGAGCTGCGACGGTTTCACTCGGCTGCGGCGAGCACGAAGCGGGGACCCGGCCCCTGCGCACCGGCCGCGTCGCCCGGATTGTAAAGCGCGCAGCGATCGAGGCTGAGGCAGCCGCAGCCGATGCAGCCGTCCAGCCGGTCGCGCAGGCGCTCCAGCATGGCGATGCGCGCGTCGAGGCGGCCGCGGATGCGCGTTGCGATCCCTTCCCAGTCCCGCGCCGTCGGCGCGCGGCCCTGCGGAAGGGTGGCGAGCTCCGCTTCGATCTCGGCGAGGCTGAGCCCCAGGCGCTGGGCCGCGAGAGCGAAAGACAGGCGCCGGAGGTCCGAACGCAGGAACCTGCGCTGGTTGCCTGCCGTGCGGATGGCGGAAACGAGCCCGCGGGCTTCCCAGAAGCGGATTGCCGACACCGACAATCCGGTCCGGCGCGCAAGCTCGCCGATCGTCAGCAATGCGGCCTCCGCCATGCCTCTTGTTCCTTTCTCTCAACTTCGATCCAGCTTCAGCTTTGCGCGGCCAAAAGGCAATCGGACGCGACGGACCCGGCGGCTCCCGCCACGCGTAGGGAAGGCATGGAACAGCGCCCCGGCATCTTCCCGACCTTCTTCCTTTCGGGCTTCGAATGCTCGACCTTCGTCTGGAAGGACAAAGGGCGCCGCAACCTCAACGCCGAGCTTGCCCACGACGTTCACGCCGACGAAGATTACCGCATGCTCCGCTCGCTGGGCATCGCGGTCGCGCGCGAAGGCATTGCGTGGCCGATGGCGGACCGCGGCGATTGCGATTACGATTTCTCCTCGATCGACGCGTTTCTGGCCGCGCAGCGCCGGCACGGCATTTTGCCGATCTGGGACCTTTGCCACTATGGCTACCCCGACGGTCTCGACCCGTTTTCCGATGCTTTCCCCCTGCGTTTCGCCGCTTATGCGAAGGCGGCGGCGCGCTATGTGGCCGAACGGGCGCATCACGCGCCTTTGCTCTTCACACCGATGAACGAGCCGACCTTCTGGGGCTATATGGGCGGCGAATGGGCGTGGGCGGCGCCGTTCGGCAAGGATGCCGACACGCGGCGGCGCTTCACGCTCGCCCTCGCCGCAGCCGACATTGCGGCGGTGAAGGCGATCCGCGAGGACTTTCCCGATGCGCGCATGGTTCATATCGATCCGCTCATCTGGGTGGTGCCGCCGCGCGACCGCCCGGACTTTGCCGAAGAGGCGCACCGCGAAAGCTATGACGACGCTTATCTCGCCTGGGACGCGATCTCCGGTATCCGCTTTCCCGAGCTCGGCGGCAGCCCGGAGACGATCGATATCCTCGGCTTCAACAATTACAGCTTCGGCCAGATGGAATATGTGCCGGGCGGCCCGCACAAGGCGCTGGAGCCGGGGGACGACCGCATCCGTCCCTTGTGCGACCTCCTCGAGGAAGCGTGGACCCGCTACCGCCGCCCCTGCATCATTGCCGAGACTTCCGGCTTGAAGGGCGGCCGTCCGGACTGGCTGAACGACGTGGTGCGCGAAAGCCTCGCCGCCGTGGCGCGCGGCGTCGACCTTCACGGCATCTGCCTGTTTCCCGCCGTCGACATGACCGACTGGCACACTGGCGAATGGCTGCACATGGGCATTGCGGATGTCGAGCGGCTGCCGGGCGGAGCGCTGATGCGCACGCCGTTCGTTCCCTATGTGGAAGCGCTTCACGCGTGGCAGCGGCGCTTGAATCGCCCGACGTCGCTCGATGACGACCCGTTCAGCGACGCCGTCGATCTTGCGGACATCCAGCGTGCCGCGCGGGTACTGCGTCCGGAAGCGGATGCGGACTGGCATTGAGCGGTTCAGGCGGGGGAAGGGTCTTGGCACTTAAGGGGAAGGCGAGTGAACGGAGATCCTACCATGGCCTTTCGCACCGCCGTCGCCGCCGCCCTCCTGCTGCTTGCCGCGTCCTGCGGCGACGCGTCCGAGGCGAATGCGGCTCAAGGGGCAGACCCGCGCCAGGCGATGTCCTGGACGATCGGGCCGATCATCAACGGCCGCAATTATTCGGTAAACATGCCGCTCAATCCGACGCCCCGGCGCGGCGGCGGCTGGCAGATCGACCTGCCCCGCAACCCGGGCAGCATCCACTATGTGACCTTTCCTCATGGCTCGCTGGCGGGAAAGACGCGCATCCGCATGCGCTACCGGATCGAGGCCGATCCCGGCGTTCGCATCCTGCCCTCGACCGATCCGAACCTGCCGTCGATCCTCACACTTTACCTCCAGCGCGCCGGCGACAATTGGCGGGCGCGCGGCCGGTACGAGACGTACCGCTGGTATGCGACCTTCGCGTCGCATTCGCCGCTCACCGCCGGCACGCGCGAGATCGTGGCGCCGCTGAGCGGCGGCTGGACGGCCGTCGGCACCTCCACGGCACGCACTGCCCCCGCCGCCTTTCGCGACGCACTTGCGGAGGCGGACCAGGTCGGCTTCGTCCTGGGCGGCGGCGACGGCTACGGCCACGGCGTCTTCGCCACCGGTCGGGCGAGGCTGATCGTCACGGAATTCGCCGTCGAGTGAAGGGGAGGGCTCAGCGCCCTTTCTGCTCCCGCCGTTGCCAGACACCCTGATTGAGGCAGCCGGTCATTCCGTTCGGCCCGACATTGGTGCAGGAGCCCAACGTGCCGCCGGCATTGGTGCCCAGCAGACGGTTGCGCTCGCGCGAGACGCTGTCGACATTGCCCTTCGGATCGAAGCGCTGGTTGCGGACCAGCGGGAGGCGGTAGCGTTCGTCCGACTCCCGCTCACCGCAGACCACGATTTCGTCGCCTGCGGGGCGGTTCTCGCAGTCGGCGGAAGGAGGGGTCGCGGCGCGCGGCGCCAGACGCTGCGGCAAGGGCGGGCCGGCAGGCTGCGCGAAGGCCGCGGCGGCGAGCGCGATTGAGAGGAGCGGCATTCTCCACATGGTACCAATCTCTCATGTCGCTCGCCGCCGCGCAACGATCGGCCGGAAGACGCTTCCCCTTGAACCTTCCCGTTCCACGCGCGATGTACGCCGTGCACATCACACCAGCAGGACGCTTTTCCCCATGCGCGACCATGAAGACATCATCAACGGCCTCGTTCCCATCGTCATCGAGCAGTCGAACCGCGGCGAGCGCAGCTTCGACATTTATTCGCGGCTGCTTCGGGAGCGGATCGTCTTCGTGACGGGGCCCGTCGAGGATCACATGGCGACCCTGGTGACGGCGCAGCTCCTTTATCTGGAGAGCGAAAATCCCAAGAAAGACATCTTCATGTACATCAACTCGCCAGGCGGCGTGGTGACGGCCGGCATGGCGATGCACGACACGATGCAGTACATCCGCCCGCGCGTCGGCACGGTCTGTATCGGCCAGGCCGCTTCCATGGGCGCCTTTCTCCTGTGCGCCGGTGAGCCGGGCATGCGCGTCGCCCTCACCAACGCCCGGATCATGATCCACCAGCCTTCGGGCGGCGCCCAGGGCATGGCCTCCGACATCGAGATTCAGGCCAAGGAAATCCTGCGCATTCGGCACCGGATGAACGAACTCATGGCCCAATATACCGGCCAGACGATCGAGGAGATCGAGCGCAACGTGGAGCGCGACAAGTTCTTCTCGGCGAGCGAGGCCAAGACGTTTGGCCTGGTCGACGAGGTTTTCGAAAAGCGCCCGGCGCCGGCCGACGAGGATGCGGCGAAGGCGGCGGCCGGAGCCGCGGCCTGAACCGCAGACGCCTCGGGACGGCGCCGGCGATCGCAGCCGGCGCCGTCCTGATGCTTGCCCTTCTTGGCGGATGCGATCGCGCGCCCGCCTCGCCGCAGCCGGATCAGG
>DASVQT010000013.1:0-25731 GCA_036388975.1 Allosphingosinicella sp.
GGCCGAGCGCCACGCAGCCCAGGATCACCCATCGCCATTCGGATGCGATGCGAAGCAGGTTCGCGAGGTTGAGGTCGGTCGCCGACGGGGGAAGCGGCTCCCCCGGCAGCGGCGCGACGCCCGCGAGCGCAGTCTGTTCCCGCACCTGCCAGACTGGATTGCCCCCAGTCGGCCCGATCTCGTTCTTGCCCATGGCTATGTAATGCTTCCTGTCGGCTGTGCGACGCGTTGATCCGTCGAGCTTAGAAGGGCCTGAAGGTGGTCAGCAGCGGGAGGGTCGAGAAGATTTCGCGCTGGATGGCCCGGAGGCGCGAGCCCTCTACGACGATGATGTCGCCCGTGTAAATGACGGGGTCCTCGGCGTTGCCGCGGCGGATCGCGGTCAGATCAAAGGCCGCGGCGTTGCGGCGGCCGGAGATCTGGCGGAACACGGCGACGCGGCGCGGATTGGCCGTTTCGTCGGTGCCGCGGGCGAGCGCGACCGCCTGAAGAAGCGTCGTCGGGCCCGAAATCTGGAACTGGCCCGGCGAGCGGACGGCGCCGTCGATCGTGATGTGGCGGCGGCTCGATTCCTTGACGGACACGGTGACGTCCGGATTGCGCAGGTAACGCGCGCCGAGCTGAGCCTCGAGCTGGGTCTGGAGCTCGGACGTGGTGAGGTCGACCGCGCGAACGTTGCCGATCAGCGGCATCGTGATGTTGCCGCCGAGGTCCACGTCGACGTCGCGCGACATGTCGGGCACCTGGAACACGGTGACCTGGAGCTTGTCGAGCGGCGAGATGCGATATTCGGCGGTGGTGCCGAGCTGCGCCGAGGGCGCGTCGGGCGCCTGGAAGTCCGCAGCCTTCTCCGGATAGGGAATGTCGCCCCCGCGGGTCGCGCAGGCGGCGGCCAGGGTCAGCGCGAACAGCGCCAGGAAGGCCTTCGCGAAGGCGCCGAAGCGCGCGGCGGCCTTGCGGCGCGCTGCGTTCGCGATTCGCTCAGCCCGCGCGGACTTGTTCGACGATCCAAAGACGATCATGGGCCTCTCGTGATCAGGGTAACAGCGGAGCCTGCTGGGCCAGGAGCCCTTGCCCGGTGCTGAATGACTTGTGCGCTTGGCTCAAAACGGCCTTTTTCGCAAGTTTTTAATGGCAAAGGCTCGCTTGCCGCGGCTTTGCGGCGGGTTCGGAGCCGCCTTGCCGCGCCCGTTCCGGTCAGGCGCCGTCGAGGGTGGAGAGGAACCAGCGCGCCTCGTCTTCCACCCCGATGGCGGTGAGATTCCCGGTCTGATAAGCGCCGGTGTCGATGCCGATGCGGTTCGGGCGCTCCTCGATGCCGTCGCAGATGGTGTGGCCGTGGACGACCACGAAGCCATGCTCCTTGCCGTCGCCGAGAAAGGGCTCGCGGATCCAGCGCAGGTCCTTGGTGTGCTGCTCCTCGACCGCGATGCCCGGCCGGATGCCGGCATGGACGAAGAGATAGTCGCCGAAGCGGAAGGTGTCGCCGAAGGTTTCGAGAAAGTCGCGGTGCGCGCGGGGGACGGCGGCGCGGATCGTGTCGATCGCCGCCCGCTCGTCGAGCCGCTTCAGCGCATCGACGTCGAGCCCGTAGCTTTCGAGGCATTCGGCGCCGCCGAACTTGAGCCAGCTTGGCAGAATGCCGTCCTTGCCCGCAAGGACGTTCAGCATGACCTCCTCGTGGTTTCCGGCGAGGAAGATGGGCTTGATCCCGTCCGGCTGCCAGGTCCTGAGGCGCTCGATCACGCCGGCCGAGGCCGGTCCGCGGTCGATCAGGTCGCCGAGCATCACCGCGAAGGTGCGCCGCTTCGGCCGCCGGGCATTGTCGGCCTCGATCCGCTCCAGCATGGTTTCAAGGAGGTCGAGCCGGCCATGGACGTCCCCGATCGCATAAGCGCGCCGCCCCTCGGCGCCGCGGGGAACGGGCGGTGCGTGGGTGACGAGACGGCGCAGGCGATCGACGAAACTCATGAATTTCCTTCGCGGGTAAAGGCCCGCCCAAAATAGGGTCAGCGGGTGACGACTTCCACCGGCCGCTCGCGCTGGTCGGCCGGGCGGATGGTGTCGGCGCATTGGGTAAGCGCCGTGCGCACCTCTTCCGGGAGCTGGGTCCAGAGCGCACCGCTTACGACCAGCCGGTTCGGATCGCGCCGTTCGAGGACGACCCGGCCCTGCTCGGCGGTGGCGAGCACCTGTTCGCAGCGGCTGCCCTGAACGGCCGGCCCGCTGGCGCGCGCCTTGGCGAGCGCGGCGGCGTCCGGAATCTCGTTCATGCCGAAGCCGACATGCCAGGCGAGGAGCGCCGCCGCGACGGCGCCGTAGAAGCCGCCGGTCTTCCAGCCGAGGTCGCGCCGGAAGAAGGCGACCAGCGCCGGCGCGGCGAGGAGCAGGAAGAGGAGAAGGATCAATATGGTCGACATCGCCCGCCCCTTAGCACGGCCCGCCCCCTTTTGCTCAAGACGCGCTGTGCTCAGCTCGCGACCCGGCCCTTTTCGAGGCGCAGGACGAGGTCGCAGCGAAAGGCTGGGTGGAGCCGGTGCGCGACCATGACGATGGTGAGCCCGCGCGAGGCGGACAGGGCGTCGAGCGATTCGAGCACTTCGGCTTCCGTCGCCTGGTCGAGCGCGCTGGTGGCCTCGTCGAGAACCAGCACGGGCGCACCCTTGTAAAGCGCGCGGGCGAGGCCGAGCCGCTGCCGCTGGCCTCCCGACAAGGCGACGCCGCGTTCGCCGGCGCGCGTGTCGTAGCCCCGCGGCAGGCTTTCGATGAAGTCATGGAGACGGGCGAGGCGGGCGGCCTCCATTACTCGGGCGCGGTCGATCCTTTCCGGCGCGGTGCCGAAGGCGATGTTCCGCTCGATCGACGAATCGGCGAGGAAGACGCTTTGCGAGACATGGCCGATGCTCCGCCGCCAGGCGGCCCGCGCAGGGCCGGCGAGCGGCGCGCCGTCGACGGCGACCCGGCCCTCGTCCGGTTCGACCAGCCCCATGATGATGTCGGCGAGCGTGCTCTTGCCGCTCCCCGTGGTGCCGACCAGCGCGACGCGTGTGCCGCGCGGAATTGCGAGGCTTACGCCGTCGACCGCCGGCTCGGCGCGACCCGGATAGGTGAAGCGGACGGCGTCGAGGCGGATCTCGCGCTCGAGCGGGAGCGGGGCGGCGGCGTCGTCCTGATCGTCAGCGGCGGGCGCTGGAAGGGCGAGGAGGCGGAGGATGTCCTGGGTAACCGTGCGGTTGCCGCGGATCGACGACCAAGCATAATAAATCTGCTGCACCAGCGGGAGCAGGCGCTGGGCGCCGAGCGCGAGCGCGCCGAGGACGGGAAGGGCGGCAGCGAACCCGCCTTCGCGGCCCGCCAGCATCAGCGCGGCCGCGGCGATGATGACGATGCCGGCCGCTTCGATGACGAAGCGCGGCGCCGCGCCGATGAAGCTGTTGGCGGCGCGGGCGCGGCTATAGTCGGCGTCCACCTTGCGAAAGGCTTCGAGATAGACGCCCTGCGCATTGTCCACGATCACGTCGCGTATGCCGCCGAGGCTTTCCTGCACCAGGCCGACTCGATCGGAAAAGGCGGTGGAGACGGTTCTGGCGTTGCGCCCGAGCAGCCGCCGCCCCGCCGCCGAGACGGCGAGGTAGATGAAGGCGAGGGCGCCCGCCGAAGCGAGCGCCGTCACCGGATCGATCGCGACCAGGGCCGCGACGATGAAGGAAGCAAGCACTGCCGCGCTCAGGCTTTGCATGAACTGCAGGGCGACGCCCGAGGACATGATCTGCACCTTTTCCAGCGACGCGATGATCTCGCGGCTGTTGTGCGCGACGTGCCAGGAATAAGGCTGGGCGAGGACGCGGCGCTGGATTTCGACGCTGACCTCGTGGCCGAGGCGGAAGACGAAGCGCTGGCTGCTCCAGGCGAGCTGCAGCCGCACCGCGCCCGCCGCCAGCGCCGCCGCCATCAGAAAGGCGGTGGCGGCAAGCAGCCGGTCGCCCGGCGCCAGGCCGCCGAGCAGGCGCCCGGCGAGCGGCAGGTCTGCGAAACCGGCGGGATCGGCGAGCAGGGTGAGAAAGGGAAGGACGGCGCCGACCGTCACCAGCTCCGCCGCCGCCCCGACCAGCATCAAAGCGAGCACCAGCAGGAACTGCCGGCGCCGCGCGGGCGACATGAAGCCATAAATTTGCTTCAGCGCCGCCGCGCCGCGCTCGTCCGCTCTGTCGCCTCGCTCCGCCACCGGCGCCGGATAGAGGAAGCGCGGCCCCGCGCCAAGGAAGCTTCCCACGGCCGCGGGCCTGAGTTAGTCTCCGCCGGTCCGCTGGCCGGGCTGCGAGGCGATCGGGGGGTCGGGCTTGAGTGAAATCGTGAGAGTTCTGGCGCCCGCGCTGCTCGCCGCAGCCGCCGTCCCGTTCGCTCCGGCCGCCGCTCAGCCGCAAAATCAGCCGGGCGCACCGCGCGGCCAGACTCGCGACGACATCCGCCGTCCCGTCCAGCCCGCCCCCCGCGGATCCCCCGCCCGCCTCGAAATCGAATCGGACATGGAGCGCAGCCCCTGCGCGCTCGACGATCCGCGTTTCGAGTCCATCCGCTTCACTCCGACGAACGTCGTCTTCCAGGACCTGCGCGGCCTCGCCCCCGACGCGCTGCGCACCGCCTACGAGCCCTATCTCGGCCGCGAGCAGCCCGTCTCGGTGCTTTGCGAAATACGCGACCGCGCCGCCGCGATCCTGCGCGAGGCGGGCTATGTCGCCGCCGTCGAAATTCCCGAGCAGCGGATCGAAGACGGCGACATCCGCTTCCAGGTGCTGATGGCGCGCCTCGTCGCCGTGCGGGTGCGCGGCGACGCCGGCCGCAACGAACGCACCATCGCACGCTATCTGCGCCACCTCGAAGGCCGCGAGGTCTTCAATCGCTTCGAGGCCGAGCGCTATCTGCTGCTCGCCGGCGACCTGCCCGGCCATGCCGTCCGGCTGGCGCTGCGCTCCGCCGGACAGGCGCGCGGCGAGGTGGTCGGCGACGTGACGGTGGTCCGCACACCCGGCCTCGTCGACTTCAGCGTCCAGAATAACGGCGGGCGCGAGCTCGGCCGCTGGGGCGCCCTGCTCCGCGGCCAGCTTTACGGCCTGACCGGCCTCGGCGACCGCACCACTTTGGCCTTCTTCTCCACCTCCGATTTCGAGGAACAGCGCACCCTTCAGGCCGGCCACGATTTCAGAATCGGCGGCGAAGGCTTCGCCCTCTCCGGCCAGCTGACCTACGCCTGGGCGAGTCCCGACGTCGGCGACCCGGCGATCGACATCGATGCCCGCACCCTCGTCGCTACGGTTGAAGCGAGCTACCCCTTCATCCGCCGACTGTCCCACTCCGTCCGCGGCGCCGTGGGGCTCGACCTCATCGATCAGGATATCGATTTCAACGGCCTCGCCTTGAACCGAGACCGCCTGCGCGTCGCCTATGCGCGCCTCGACGCGGACGCGCAGGGCGTCGGCGACGCCCGCCGCTACACCCTGGCCGAGCCGCGCTGGCGCGTCGGCGGGACGGTCGAGCTTCGCCACGGTGTGGGCCTGCTGGGCGCCAGCCGCGGCTGCGGCCCGGCTCTCGCAAATTGCACGGGCGGCGCCCTGCAGCCGACCCGGCTCGAAGGCGATCCCACCGCCTTCGTGATTCGCGCCGACCTCCAGAGCGAGTTCCGCCCGCTGCCCAACCTCACCTTCGCCCTCGCCGCCGCGGGCCAGCATGCCGGCCGCCCGCTCTTCGCCTTCGAGGAATATTCCGCCGGCAATTACACGATCGGGCGCGGCTACGAGCCCGGCACGCTGCTCGGCGACAGCGGGGTCGGCCTCCAGGCCGAGCTGCGCGTCGGCCGCGCCTTTCCGCGCACGCCCGAAAGCTGGGCGTTCCAGGCCTATGCTTTCTACGACCGGGCCTGGGTCTGGAACGAGGACTCCTTCGCCGCCGCGCCGACGCGGGATCGGCTGAGCTCGGCCGGCGGCGGCGTGCGCGCGGCCTGGGGCAACCGCGCGCGGATTGACGTGACGCTCGCCGTTCCACTCGAGCGCGCCGGGCTCCAGACCGAGCGGCCCGACCCGCGCCTTCTCATTTCGCTCACCACCCGCCTCTGGCCATGGAGCCTCCGATGACGGCGACCCTTTCGCGCCTGCGCGCCCGGATGCTCCTCGGCTGCGGTCTCGCCGCGCTCGCAGCGGCTGGGCTGGAGGAAAAGGCCGCGGCGCAGGCCTTCAATGCCACGCCGGGGGTGGTTGCCGGCAGCGTCGTCATCGATCGAACGCCGGGGCTCGACACGATCACCATCTCCTCGCCGTCGGCGATCATCGACTGGCGGCTGACGGTGTCGCCGCCGGTGCCCGATCCGATCGTCTTCCTCCCGGCCGGCAACACCGGCATCTTCCAAAGCGCGCCGGGCGGCGGCGAATTCGCGGTCCTGAACCGGATCCTTCCCGTCGGATCGAGCCGCATCCGGATGGACGGAAATGTAATCGGCCGCCTGCAGACCGCCGCCGGCAACGTTCCGGGCGGAACGGTCGTCTTCTACAGCCCGAACGGCCTCGTGATCGGCTCCAGCGCCGTGTTCGACGTCGGCCGATTGCTGCTGACCACCCTCAACCCGGCGGTGGATGCCAGCGGCAATTTCTTCACCGCCGGCACCTTTCAGCTGAACGGCGGCCAGTTCCCTCCGGCCTCGATCGTCACTGAAGCCGGCGCCCGCTTCAACGCGCCGGCCGAGGGAAGCTGGATCGCCATGGCGGCGCCGCGGATCGACCATGGCGGCATTGTGCGGGTCAACGGCTCGGCCGCTTATGTCGCCGCCGGAGCCGTGTCGCTGCGCATCGATCAGGGATTGTTCGACATCGACATCCAGGTCGGGACCGGCGACGCCAATCCGATCGTCCACCGCGGCGCCACGGGCGGCCCGGCGAGCGCCGGCGCCGGCGACAATCACGTCGTCTATCTCGCCGCCGCCCCGCAGAACAACCCGATCACCCTCTTGCTCGCGGGAAGCGCCGGCTTCGATTCGGCGGTGAGCGCGAGCGTCGAGAACGGCGCCATCGTCCTTTCCTCCGGCCATGACGTGCAGGGCCTCGCCATTTCCGAAACGCCGCAAGGCAGTCCGTCGGGCGATGTCCTGATCCGATCGGGCACCTACACGTCCGACGTGTTCGGGCGCGCGTCGCAGGACTTCATCGTCGGCGACACGGCGGCGGGCGGGGTCGTCTTCGAGCAGGATCTCTCGATCGCCGCGCGGCGGAGCGCGCAGCTCGTCGCCGACGGGGACTACGTCCTTCGCATCGGCGGCAGCGCGAGCGTCTCCGCCGCCAATCTCCGGCCTGTGCCGCCGGACCTCGTCACCATCGACATCGCGGGCGGCGACGCGGCGATCTTGGCGGGCTCGGGCGGTACGATCGCGATCGGCGGCAATGCGATCGTCGACGCGTCCGCCCGGGGCGGAAGCGGCGGCGGCGGCAGTGTCGGAAGCGGCAGTGGCGGGCGCGCCTTCGTCCGTTCGGAAGGGGGAACGCTGACCGTGGCCGGCAACCTCGCCGTGCGGTCCGACGGCTTCGGCGGTCTCGACCCGCTCGGCCAGCCCGGCGATTCGGGCGGCGCCGGCAATGGCGGCGGCGCGGACCTCGCCGCCACCAACCGCGGCACGATCAGCATCGGCGGAAGCGCGGATGTGCGCGCGAACGGTATCGCCAGCGCCGCCAGCGGCACCTCCTCGGCGGCCGGCGCGAATGGCACGGGAGGCAGCGCCTCGGTGTCGGCGACTGAAGGGGGCGCGATCGCCATCGGGGGTCTCACGACGGTTGCGGCGACGGGGACCGGCGGCGCTACTCCCAACGCGGCCGGCACGGGCGGCACGGGTTCGGGCGGAAACGCCACTTTGCTGGCCGCCGGCGGCACGCTGGACGTGACCGGCGGAGCGTCGCTGGTGGCGGACGGCGCCGGCGCGTCGGGCGGCAGCGGCGGCGCGGGCACCGGCGGCACCGCGCGGATCGACGCGGCCGTGGGCCGCGTCACTTCAGCCGGCACCTTGTCGGTGCGCGCGTCCGGCACCGGCGGAAAGGCCTCGGCCGCTGCAGGGGGCGACGGCACCGGCGGCTTCGCCGGCATCCTCGCTTTGGCCGGCATTTCGGACGGAGTCGTCGGCGCCGGAGCGATGAGCCTCGATGCGTCCGGCACCGGCGGCAGCGCCTTTGCCGCGCGCGGCGGAGACGGGCAGGGCGGCACGGTTGAAGCCACCGCCGACGCCCGCAACGGCCGGCTCGGGAGCGGGGCATTTTCGGCGCAAAGCAACGGCACCGGCGGCGAGGGCGGAAGCGCACGCGGCGGCGACGGCTCGGCGGGCACGGTCCTCGCCGGCACCGTGGCACCGCCGATCGGCGACGCGACCGTACCCGGCGGCTATAACGGCCGCGCGGAATTCGGCGCCTCGAGCCTGTCGGCGAGCGGCACGGGCGGTGCCGGCGCCGCCGGAGGCACCGGCGCGGGCGGCGACGTCACCCTCGTTTCCACCAGCGCACCGACCGCGATAAACGGAACCGCGACTCTTGCCGCAAACGGCATTGGCGGGCTCGGCGGCAGCGGCGCGCGCGGGCTCGCGCAGGGCGGGGACATCCTCGTCACCGCCGCTGGCGCCGACGAGGCGCTTCCGGACGGCGGCGGCGTGCTCCTCCCGTTGGACGTCGGTCCGCCCGGTTCTCTTTCCGCGCCGACGCTCGCTGCGCAGGCCGACGCCCTCGGCGACGGCAGCAACCTGAACGCGATGGGTCGCTGGCGCTTCGTCTCCGCGGACGGCAGCGCGATCAACCTCGGCACTGCCGATGTCGGGGCCGCGTCCACGGGCACGCCCACGCCGCGGACCTCCGAACTCCGGCTCACCGGCGGCACCCTCAATGTCAGCGGGTCCGGCACCTTCGCCACCGACGGCCGCATCGGCTTGGCCGCGTCCGGCACCGGACGCCTGGTCGGCGGCGACATCGCGCTGAGCGGCCGCGCCGGGATCGCGCTCACCCACGGCGGCCGCGCGGCGGGCGCGCAGACGGTTGACGCGGACCGCTTCACCGCAACCACGCCGAATGCCTACGACGCTCAGTCCGGGACGGCGGTGCTCGGCCGCATCGCCGTCACGATCGGTGCCGGCACCCAGGCGGCGCTTGCCCAGACCGCAAGCAACGGCGTGACTGAGGTCAATGCCGGGACGCTCGCCCGCTTCATCGGGGCGGCGACGGGCCGGGAAGTGCGCGTAACTTCGAGCGACGTGGACGTGACCTCCGCCGGCAGCATCGGCAACACAGCGACCGACCTTGTCGCGCTCCAGGTCCGCCCCAATGCCGGCGCGACGACGCTGGGGGGCGCGGGTGCGGTCTCGGGCGGCGGCTACACGGTGACGCAGGGCGAGGCGAACCGCATCCGCGGCGACGTCGTCCGGCTGACGGCGCTTCCCGGCGCGAGCGCCGTCCCCGCCTCCGCGCAGATCCTCGTCCGCGACCTCACCTTGGCCGGCAGCACGGCCGCCGCCGGGATCAATCGCTTCGAAGTCTCGACGCCCGGCACGGTGCGAATCGAGGGCGCCTTGCTCCTCGCCGGCGCCGCGGCCGGAGACGCCATCGGGCTCTCCGCCGAGCGGGTCGAAGTGGTGACCGATGGCGGGAGCCTCAGGGTGCGCGACGGCGCCGGGGCGCCCGCGGGCAGCGTCGACATCGCGGCCGGCGACATCTGGGTCGCCGACGCGGCCACGCTGACGCGACTCGCCGCCGATCCGAACTTCGCCGGACGCGACGAGACGCTGCGCACCAATGACGGCGCCGATCGACCGCGCGGCCAGGTGGAAGCCGATGCGGTCCGGATCGCCCCGGCGCGCACGCTCTATGTGCGCAACAGCGGCACCGCGGCGGCCTTTGCGGCCATCACCGTCGGCCCGGGCGGGCTCGTCGTCGATCCGGGCGGCAACGCGCCGGCCTCCGTCTACGCCTTCGGGCGGCGGCTCAACACCGACGGCAGCTTTTCAACCAATTTCACCTTCTTCGGCGAGGTGGATTTCCGCCGAGACAGCTCGGCCGGGTATACCGACGAGGCCGAGTTCAACCGCTGCGTCATCAACCAGCCCTTCTGCGGCGGGCCGTTCGTGCCGCCGCCCGATTACCCGCAAAACCTGTTCCGGGTGCCGCCGCTCCAGCCGCCCGGCGATCCGCTGGAGCCGCTCGACTTTCTGGCCGAGCCGCTGATCGAGGAGCCGGTGACGAGCGGATCCGATCCGACGCTTTGGACCGGGCCGGGCGACGAAGACGAAGAGGAAGAGGAGCAAAGGCCGTGAGCGTCCGCCGCGCCGCCGCCGCCCTCGCTCTCGCCGCAACGCTCGGCATCGCGGGCGCTGCGGCCCAGCCCATTTCGATGCGGGACAGCTTTCCGATCGGGTCGGGGCCCGGCATCGTCTGCAACGCGCAGATTGCGGCGACCGACCGGGTGCTCACCGACATGTTCGACCGCGGCTACGCCATCGTCTGCCGCGATGCGGCCGCGCCGGTCGGCCGCGCCTACGCCCTGCGCCGCCGGGGCGACCCCGCGGCCCGCCTTGCCGCGGCGCGCGAGGCGCAATGCACGCCCGGCGCGCCGGTGCAGATCGAAGGCCACGGCGCCGCGGACACGCTCGATTGCCGCACGGCGGCCGGCGCCGCCTACCGCGTCTATCTGCTTGAGCGCGGCAACCGGCTCTACGCTGCGGAAGGGCTCGCCGGCTATGACGGCGCGCTGCGCCTCGCGCTTCGCTCGATCGTCGCCGACCACCCGATCGCGGGTCGCGTCGAAGTCGCCACCACGGAAGCGGGCGACGCCGCATCCTTCGCCCGCGCCCAGGCCGAAGCGCTCGATCCCCGCCGCGCACTTGAGGAAGCCTATCGGCGCAACAATGCCGGAAGCTACGCGGAAGCGTCCGAATTCTTCGCGATCCTGAGTCGCGCCGAAGCCGCGGGCGGCGGCCAGGCCGAAGCTCTGGTCAACCAGGCGCTGCAGCGCTCCAATCTGGGCGCGCTCGGCGAAGCGGACGCCCTGTTCGACCGGGCCGAGCCCCTGGTCGCGAACGATCCGGTCCTCGCCCGGCGGCTGCGCAACTACCGCGCCATGCACCTGATGAACCGGCTCGATCCCGCCGCGGCCATGGCCGAGCTCGATCGCCCCCTTCCGGTGGGCGCGCGCGAGCTGCCCCGCGCGGAGCCGGTGGACAGTCCGCTTTCGGCCCGGCTCAACCGCGAATCGCCAGTGTCCCGCCGTTTCGACGCCGCCGGCAGCGGGCTTCAGCCCGAAGACAAAGTCGCGATCCTGGACGCTCAGGCCCAGCATCTGCGCGGCACGGTGCACCGCGTGGAAGGCCGCGCCGGCGACGCGGGGGCCGCTTTGTCCGACGCGCTCGGGCGCCTCGTCGCCGTGCGCGGGGGGCGGGTAGCGTCCGTCATGTGGATGCGCGCGCAGATCCTCGGCGAGATCGCTGCCCTTGACGAGGGGCGCGGCGACCGCGGCGGCGCCGAAGCCCGGCACCGCGAGGCCGTGTCCCTCCTCACCGCCAACTACCCGGCGTCCGCCGCGTTGCTCGCTGCGGAAGCGCGCCTCGCCGGCTTCTACGCCCGCGCCGGCCGCACCGCCGAAGCGCGCAGCCTGTTCCGGCGGATCGTCGATGCCGAGCTCGCGGAGGGCGGCCGCTCGCCGGCGCTCCGCCGCTCGCTCGCGCCTTATTTCGCGCTGCTCGCCGCCGACGGAAGCGCCGCGGCGGTGGCCGACATGTTCCGGGCGAGCCAGGTGCTGGTGCGGCCCGGCGTCGCGCAGACGCAGGCCGTGCTTGCCCGCGAGCTGAGCGGCGGTTCGGACGAAGCGGCCCGCCTGTTCCGCCAGTCCGTTTCGCTCACCCGCGACGTCGAGCGCACCCGGGTCGAGATCGCCCGCGCCGAAACGGAAGGTGGCGCCGACCCCGCCCGCCGCGCGGCGTTGCGCGAAACGCTGGCGACCCTTGAACGGGATCAGGTCGCGACCCAGGCGCGCCTCGCCGAATTCCCCCGCTACCGCGCGGTGGCGAGCGGCGCCATGGAGCTGGGCGCGCTCCAGGCGCTGCTCCGCCCGGGCGAGGCTTATTACAAGATGACCGTGGTCGGCGACGAGAGCTACGCGCTTTGGGTCACGCCCGCCGGTGCCCGCGCCTGGCGGACCGGCGCCGCGCCCGCCGAAATCGAAGTTGACGTGGACGCGCTGCGCAACACCATCGCCGTCGCCGAGAACGGCCAAACCGTCACCTACCCGTTCGACGCGGAGCGCGCCCACGCATTGTACCGGCGCCTGTTCGGGCCCGTGCAAGCCGAAATGGCCGCCGTCCGCCACCTCGTCTTCGAGCCGGACGGTGCGATGCTGCGCCTGCCGCCTAACCTGCTCGTCGCGGGCTCAAACGGCCTCGACGCCTACCGCGCTCGCGCCGCGCGTCCGGGTGCAGACGCCTTCGACTTCACCGGCGTGGAATGGCTCGGCCGCGACCGCGACATCTCAACCGCGGTTTCCGCCGCCTCCTTCCGAGACATGCGCCGCGTCCCGCCGTCGCGCGCCGATCGCGCCTACATAGGCTTCGGCGAGAACGCGCGCGCCACAAGCTTCTTCGCCCCGCCGACGAGCACGCTTACAGAGAATTGCGCCTGGTCGCCCGCGCTTTGGAACCGCCCGATCTCGGCCGCCGAGCTGCACACGGTCGGCCGTGCCCTCGCGCGGGGCGGGGCCGCCCAGGCCGAGGTCGTCACCGGCACCGCCTTTACCGACAGCGCGATCCTCGCCCGGGAAGACCTGGCGCAATACCGCGTCATGCACTTCGCCACTCACGGCCTCGTCGCCCCGCCCCGGCCCGAATGCCCGGCCAGGCCCTCGCTCGTCACCTCCTTCGGCGGCGCCGGCTCGGACGGCCTCCTGAGCTTCGCCGAAATCTTCGACCTCCGGATCGACGCCGACCTCGTCATCCTTTCGGCCTGCGACACGGCGGCCGGCGCGGGCGCCGCGGCGACTCGCGAAGCGGGCGTCGCGGGCGGCGGCGATTTCGCGCTGGACGGCCTGGTCCGCGCCTTCGTCGGCGCCGGCGGCCGGTCCGTTGTCGCCAGCCATTGGCCCGTGCCGGACGATTACGACGCCACTCAAAGGCTCATCTCCGGCCTGTTCGCCGCAGCGCCCGGCGAGTCGACCGCCGCTGCCCTCCGCCGCGCCCAGCGCGCGCTGATGGACGATCCGGCCACGTCGCATCCTTATTACTGGTCCGGCTTCGCCATCGTCGGCGATGGCGCGCGTGCGGTGATCCCGGGCAACAATGCGGCCGCAAGCGCCGCCGCGGGTACCGCCGCGCTCAATTAAGCCCTTTCTTTTCCGCACGATGTCACGCAAAGCTCGCCCCATTCCTCTCGGGTGGGGTGTAGTTGAACAAAGCTAGGCTCTTGTCGGCGGCCGTTGCGGTGGGCGCACTTGCGTGCGCCACGAACGCAGCCGCACAAGCGCGTTCGCAAAGCCAGGCCGAGCCCACCCCCGCGATCCCGGCCGATCCAAACGCTCCGATCGTCGCCGACAGCCAGTTCGAAGAAGCCCTGCCGCCGCTCGATCCGGACCTTACCCGCCCGCTCGAGCCGCTCGAGCAGGTCGATCCCGTTCGCGCCTTTCCGCCCGTGCCCGGCCCCGTCGAAGACGCGCCGCTCGGCGATCCCGCGCTCGCCGAGCCGCTGCCGCCCTTGTCCACATTCGAAGCGCAGCCGGTCGCCGATGCGTCCGCGGGCGAGGGCGCGACGGAAGCCGAGGTCCGGGTCGCGTACACTTTGGTGGTCGAAGGCCTGGACGAGGTGGGCCTCGCCGGCCGCTTCCGCGACCTGTCCGCGCTTCAGGACGCGCGCGGCGAAGCGGTGAACGGCGCCCAGATCGTCCAGCGCGCCCGTGAGGACGAGACGCTCGCGATCCGCCTGCTCCGCTCCGAAGGCTATTACGACGCGGTCGCCGCCCACGCGATCGAACAGCTTCCGGGCGAAGGCGACGCGCCCGGATCGCTGCGCGTCGTGATCAGCGCCGTGCCCGGGCAGCGCTACAATTTCGGCCAGATCCGGATCGAAGGCCCGCCGACCGAGCCGGTCGACCTCGCCCGCGAAGCCCTGCCGCTCACCGCCGGCCGGCCGATCATTGCCATCGACGTGGAAGCGGCCGAAGCGAACGTGCTCCTGCGCTTGCCGCAGAACGGCTATCCCTTCCCTGAGCTCGGTCTTCGCGACATCCTGCTCGATCCCGAGACCGGGACGGGCGACTACACCCTGCCGCTCAACCCCGGCCCGCGCGCCCGCTTCGGCGGCTTCACGACCGAGGGCGACCTCGCTTTCGGTTCGCGCCATGTCGGACGCCTTGCCCGCTTCCGCCGGGGCGAATTGTTCGACCGCCGCCGCGTCGACGACTTGCGCGAAGCCATGGTCGCGACTCGCCTGTTCACCACCGTCTCGGCCGAGCCGGTGCGGACCGGCGAAACGGCGCCGGACGGCACCGAATATGTGAACATCCTCGTCCGCCAGGATGCAGGGCCGGCGCGGTCGCTCGACGCCAGCGCGGGCTTCTCGACCGGCGAAGGCTTCCGCCTCGAGGGCGCCTGGGAGCATCGCAACCTGTTCCCACCCGAAGGATCGCTGCGCATTGCCGGCGTCGCGGGCACGCAGGAACAGTCGGCCAGCATCCGCTTCCGCCGCAACAATTGGGGCCAGCGCGACCGGGCGATCCTCGGCCTCGTGGAAGCGGGCCGGCGCGATTACGCCGCCTTCCGCGGCTACACCGCCCGAGCCCAGGGCCTCGTCACCCGCGAATCGACGCCGATCTGGCAGAAGCGCTGGACCTACGCCTTCGGGGCCGAAGTGCTCGCCACCAACGAAAGCCAGGACGGCGAGCCCGAACTGTCGCTCGGCGACGCTTATTTCATCGGCGGCCTGATCGGCCAGCTCGGCTACGACCGGTCCAACAGCCTCCTTGATCCGACCCGCGGGTTCCGCCTCCTCGCCCGGATCAACCCCGAAGCCTCCCTGCGCGACGGCTTCGATCGCTATGCGCGCAACCTGTTCGAAGGCAGCGCTTATTATCCGGTGCAGGACAATATCGTCATCGCCGGCCGCTTCCGCCTCGGCTCCATCGTTGGAATCGAACGGGACGCGCTGGCGCCCTCGCGTCGGCTCTACGCGGGCGGCGGCGGATCGGTGCGCGGCTACGGCTACCAGTCAATCGGACCGCGCGCGCTCAGGCCCAACCCGAACTTCGATCCCGAAAATCCGGACAAGCGGCCCGAATTCATCTCCGTCCCGATCGGCGGGCGCAGCCTCACCGAATTCGCTGTCGAAGGCCGTTACCGCTTCGGCAATTACGGCGTCGTCGCCTTTGTCGATGCGGGCCAAGTAGACGAGCGGCAATATCCGAGCCTGTCCGGACTCCAGTACGGGGTCGGCGTCGGCGGCCGCATCTACACCAATTTCGGGCCTCTGCGGGTCGACGTCGCGACGCCGCTCAACCGGCGCGAGGGCGACGGCTTGATCGCCGTCTACATGTCCATCGGTCAGGCCTTCTGATGGCCGGCGACGAACCCGTGCAGCGCCAGGGATCGGACGGCGCGGCGCATGACGAGACGCTGCATGACGAAACGGTGGTGGTGCGCCATCGCCGCCGCGGACGGACGGTGGCGAAGCGCGCCGCCAAGTGGGCGGGCATCACCCTCCTCGTCCTTATCCTGCTGGTCGGCGGCTTCATCGTCTGGCTGAACACCGATCCGGGGCGGCGCTACGTCGTCAACCAGATCAACAATCTCGAAACCGCGTCCGGCCTCGACATCGACATCCAGAGCATCGAAGGCTCGATCTTCGGCGATCTCACGATCCGCGGCCTGACGCTGAAAGACCCCAAGGGCACCTTCTTCTACGCGCCCGAAGCGACGGTCGAGTACCGGCCCTTCGCTTATTTCCGCAACCATATCGACATCAAGCGCCTCGAAATGCCGCAGGCGCGGCTGATGCGCCTGCCCGAACTGCGCCCCGGCGATCCCAATGCGCCGCTCCTTCCCGACATCGACATCGATGTGGGCTGGGTCCAGGTCGACCGGCTGCTGATCGATCCCGCCGTGTCGGGGCGCCGGCACGTGATGGACATCAGGAGCACGATCCGGATCGACGACGGCCGCGCCCAGTTCGGCCTCAACCTCGGCACGATCCGCACGCCGCAGACCGCCGGCGGCGACCGGCTGATCATGCGCGTCAATTCGGTGCCGGCGCAGAACCAGCTCGATATCGCCCTGCTGGCGCGCGGCCCGGCTGACGGCTTCCTGTCGGGGATCACCGGGCTCAACCGGTCGATCGTCGCCCATGTCGAAGGCGGCGGCCGCTGGAGCGACTGGCGCGGACGCGCCCGCGCCGCGGTCGGCGGCCAGGGCTTCGCCGATCTCGCCGTCGGCGCGCGCGAGGGGCGCTATACGGTGTCCGGCCCGATGCGCCTCGGTCTGGTCACGACGGGGCAGGTCCAGCGCCTCGTCGGCGGGCTCACCATGGTGAACCTGTCCACCACCTGGGAAAACCGCCGCGCCAACGTCAACTTCCGCGCCAACAGCCGCGTTGCCGCGATCACCGCCGAAGGCCTTGTCGATCTCGGCCGCAACCGCTTCGAAGGGCTGCAGGTCGGTGCCCGGCTGATCCAGCCCGGCGCGATCGCGCCCAATCTGCGCGGCCGCGATGTCCGCTTGTCGCTTTTGCTCGATGGCGAGATGCTGACGCCCACCGTCGGCTACAACATTCGCGCCGCTTCCTTGGGCTTCGGCACGACCATCGTCGAAGGCCTGCAGGCCCGCGGCCGCGCCGTGGTCCGCAGCGACCGGATCCTGATCCCGGTGGTCGCCACCGCCAACCGCATCCTCGGCCTCGATCCGGCCGTCGGGGGCCTGCTCACCAATGTCCGCCTGCAGGGT
This sequence comes from Allosphingosinicella sp., assembly GCA_036388975.1. Classification (GTDB taxonomy): domain Bacteria; phylum Pseudomonadota; class Alphaproteobacteria; order Sphingomonadales; family Sphingomonadaceae; genus Allosphingosinicella. The sequence continues at coordinate 16,979 of DASVQT010000013.1, forward strand.
GACCTTGCCGTGAGCGGCATGCAGATCGTGTCCGACAACCTCCGCGTCCAGTCGGACAAGCTCGCCGGCACGGTGGTGATGGCGCTCGATCTGGAACGCGGCATCTACCGTTTCGGCCTCCAGGGCCGGGTCAACGGCTACCGGATCGAAGGCGTCGGCCTGGTCGACGTGACGACCAACCTCGACGTCGTGACCACGCCGCGCGGCTTCGGCGTCAGCGGCCGCTTCATCGCCCGGACCCGAAGCATCGAGAATGCGTCGGCGCGCGACTTCCTCGGCGGCGCGGCGACGCTCAGCGCCAACATCGCGCTCGATCCGAGCGGCGTCATTCGATTGTCCGGCATCCGCCTCACGGCACCCTTGCTCCGGATCACCAGCGGCGAAGGCACCTATTGGCCGGACGGCCGTCTCGACTTCCGCCTGCGCGGCAACAGCAATGCCTATGGCGCGGTGAGCGTCCACATCACCGGCACGCAGGCGGCGCCGCAGGTCCGTCTCCAGGCGGCCAATCCGGGGCTCGGCTTCGGACTCAGGAACGTCAACGCGACGGTCCGTAGCACCGGCCAGGGCTGGGCGATCCAGGCGACGGGCGACAGCCAATACGGCCCCTTCTCGGCAGACGTCGTGATCATGACGGGCCGCGGCCCGCTCACCATCCAGATCAACAACCTCACCATTGCCGGCGTGACGTTCAGCGGCCGGGTGCAGCAGACCGCCGCAGGTCCGTGGGTCGGCACGCTCGCAATGTCTGGCCAGGGGATCGACGGCACGGTCCGCCTCGCCGCCGAAGGGCGCCACCAGCGGGCCGATGTCTCCGCAACCGCGAACGGCGCACAGATCCCGGGCGCCGTCCCGGTGACGATCCAGCGCGCCATCGTCCAGGCGACCGTGATCCTCTATCCCGATGCGCCCTCGGTGGTCGGGGACGTCCAGGTGGCGGGCCTGCGCTCCGGCCAGCTCCTGCTCGAAACCGGCCGCGCCCGCGTCAATTACCGCGGCGGCAATGGTACGGCAGACATCTTTGCACAGGGTTCCAACGCCGTGCCGTTCCGGATCGGCGCCCGCGCGATCCTGGCGCCGAACCATGTCCGGGCGGCGCTGCAGGGCGTGGTCAACAACATCCCCTTCCAGCTCGCCCAGCCGGCCGACATCCGCAAGGAAGGCGCCGATTGGGTGCTCACCCCGGCGCAGATCGTGCTTCGCGAAGGAAACGTCCGCGTCGCCGGCCGCTACGGCCCGGGCGGCATGGTGGTCCAGTCGCGCCTCGACAATCTCGATCTCACCATCCTGAACGCGATCAACCCCGCGCTCGGCATCGGCGGCCGCGCGACGGGCAGCCTCGATTTCGCGCAGCCCGCCGGCGCCGCCTTCCCGCGGGCAGAAGCCCGGCTCAACATCGCGAACTTCACGCGAACCGGCATCGCCACGCGTTCCGTTCCGGTCGACATCGCTCTCGCCGGCAGCCTGCTTCCCGAAGGCGGGCAGCTCGCCGCCGCCATCCGCCGCGGCGGCGCGCTGATCGGGCGCGCGCAGGTCCGCCTCCAGCCGCTCGGCCCGGGCGCCGGCACCTGGTCGACCCGCCTGTTCGCGGCGCCGCTTCAGGGCGGCATCCGCTATAACGGCCCCGCCGACGTGCTGATGTCGCTTGCCGGGCTCGCCGGGCACCAGCTTTCCGGGCCGATCGCGGTCGGCGCCGATTTCTCCGGCCGCGTCCAGGCGCCGCAATTCACCGGCGTCGTGCGCTCCAACGCGCTCGTCTACGTGAACGAGCAATATGGTACCCGCATCACCAACATCGCGGTGGACGGCCGTTTCAACGCCTCCGAGCTCCAGATCGTGAGCCTCACCGGCCGCGCGGGCCAGGGCACGCTGCAGGGCAGCGGCACGATCGGCCTCGCGGCCGCGGCAGGCTTCCCGATGGATCTCCGCCTCGCCTTCGACAACGCGCAGCTCGCCCGCGGCGACGATCTCGGCGCCACCGCGACAGGCAACATCCGGATCACCAACAGCCGCGCGGCGGGCGCGCTCATCGCCGGCGAGCTCGAGCTTCCCGAAGCGCGGTACCAGATCGTCCGCCAGGCCGCGGCCGACGTCCGCCAGCTCGCCGGCGTGCGCCGCCGCGGCGAGCCGCTGGTTGATCCGAACGCCGCCGCCGCCGAAGCGGGCGGCGTGCCCAGCATCTGGCGCCTCGATCTCCGCGTCCGCGCCGACAACCGGGTCTTCGTCTCGGGCATGGGCATTGAAAGCGAATGGTCGACCGACCTGCGAGTCCAGGGCACGTCGGCGACTCCGAGCATCGTCGGCAATGTCGAGCTGATTCGCGGCACGCTGAGCGTTGCCGGCCGCCGCTTCAACCTCGACGAAGGCCGCGTCACCTTTACCGGCGCGCGGCCGCCCAACCCGCAAATCTCGATCCGCGCGCTCGCCGACATCGACGACGTGGAAGTCGGCATCAACGTGACGGGAAGCGCCAACAATCCGCAGATCGCCTTCACCTCCAATCCCGGCCTGCCGCAGGACGAGATCGTGTCGCGCATACTGTTCGGAAGCTCGGTGACGGAGATTTCCGCGCTCCAGGCCGTGCAGGTCGCGGCCTCGCTCAACTCGCTGCGCGGCGGCGGCGGGGGGCTCAACCCGCTCGGCCAGCTCCGCTCCGCGACCGGCATCGACCGCCTGCGCATCCTGGGCGCCGACGACACGACGGGGCGCGGCACCGCGCTCGCCGCCGGCATGTACATATCCGACGACATTTATCTCGAGATCATCACGGATGCCCGCGGCTTCACCGCGACGCAGCTCGAAATTGCGCTCAGCCGGGCGCTCAGCGTCATCTCGCAATTCGGCTCGGGCAACAGCGGCACCAACGTCAACGTCCGTTATTCCAAGGATTACTGACGCGGTGCCCGGCGCCGGCGGCTTTCGATTCGACGACTTCCTCCTCGATCCCGCGGACCGGCAGCTCCGGCGCGGCGGCGAGCCGGTCGAACTCAATGCCCGCTATTTCGATGCCCTCGCATTGCTGGTGCGGGAGCAAGGCCGCCTCGTCTCCAAGGACCGCTTCATGGACGAGGTCTGGCGCGGCATCCCCGTCACCGACGAAGCGCTCACCCAGTGCATCAAGACGCTGCGGCGCCAGCTCGGCGACACCGCCTCCAGTCCGCGCTTCATCGAAACGGTGCCCAAGCATGGCTACCGCTTCATCGCGGCGGTGGACGCGGCGCCGGCGCCTGAGGAGCCCGGGCCGGCGTTATTTCCGCCCGTCGACGTCGAAGCGGCGGGCCCTGCGTGGCAGCGCATTCTGCTGCTCGGCGGCGCGGGCACGACGGGCGGCGGCGCGGCCGGGGCGCTGGTCGGGCTGTTCTACGGCTTCGGCGGCGCTTCGCAGCCGCTCGATCCCGGAATGGGCGCCTTGTCCGTACTCCTCGTCCTCGTCTGCGTCGGCATCGTCGCGGGCCTGATCGCTGGCGCCGGTGTCGCCTTCGGGATCGCCGCCGCAGGTTTCGCAGACAGCCGTCGCCCGTGGAGCATCCTGGGCGGGGCGGCGGGCGGCCTGATTGTCGGCGCCTTCGCCAAGCTCCTCGGGCTCGACGCCTTCACCCTTCTCGTCGGCCGCTCGCCGGGCGACATCACCGGCGCCGCGGAGGGCGCGCTGCTCGGCGCCGCCGTCGGCCTTGCCGCCTGGCTCGCCGCGCGCTCGGACCGGCCGCTCGCCCGCAGCCTCGCCGTCGCCGGCGCGCTGGGCGGCACGGGCGGGCTTCTCATCCCCCTTCTCGGCGGCCGCACCATGGGCGGCAGCCTCGATCTCCTCGCCCAGGGCTTCCCCGCCTCACGCCTCCGCCTCGACCAGCTCGGCGCATTGTTCGGCGAGGCGGAATTCGGGACCCTGAGCCAAGCTGCAACGGGCGCCGTCGAGGGCGCGCTGTTCAGCATCGGCCTGATTGGCGCCATGGTGCTGGCGCGGCGAGGCTTCCCCGCGCGCTAGAGGCGAGCGGCCGCCGCCGAGGCCGTCACCAGCCCCAAAGCGCGAACGAGATGCGCTGGCCGCGGGTGACCTGAAGCACCTCGTGCGGGTAAAGGAAGCAGCTCGGGAACATGCAGATGTCGCCGGTCTTCAGCGCGAACTTCGTGCTGCCGTCGAAAAAGGCGAGCTCGCCGCCGTCATAATCCTCGTTGAGGTTGCCGACGAAGGAGAGCACCGGAATGCCCTTATTCTCGCCGTCGAAGATCGCGTGGATATGGTCGTGATGCTTGCGCATCACCTGGCCGGGGCCGTAGCGGTTGAAGCGCATCTTGCTGAAGTAGTTGACGATGCGCTCGGTTCGGGCGCTGCCCTTGTAGGCGCATTTCTCGATGTAAAGCTCGGTGGCGCGGGCGATCGACGGGAAGAGCAACTGCATCAGCTCGTTGCTCGCGAACAGCGCGTCAGGCTCGAGCGTGTTCTCCGAATAGGTCTTGCCCGACGCATTGTCGTACCAGATGTTAGGCTGCCAGGGCTGGCTGCCGATCGCCTGCAGCACGCGCGCGCAGACCTCGCGAGGAATGACGCCGCGTTCCACGTCGATATAATCGGCTACTTTTTCGAACATCTTCCACGATCCGGACGGGCCGCGCGGGCGGCCGATGAGGGTCCCTAAAGGATTTTTCCCGCAGGCGCCAATGCGCGCGACGTGTGCGGAGCGCTGGGGAGGCGGCATAGCCGGGCTGATGGAAAAGGTGGTGCCCAGGGACGGAATCGAACCGCCGACACCGTGATTTTCAGTCACGTGCTCTACCAACTGAGCTACCTGGGCCCGTCCGCATTCTCGCGGAAAGTCGGGTGCCTATAGAGGCGCTTATTGCTCGCTGTCCAGCCCCGCGGGCGGGCCGGGAACGCGATAGCCTTCGCCGAGCCACTGGAGGAGGTCGCGGTCGCGGCAGCCCTGCGAGCAGAAGGGCGTTCGCTCGGGGCTCGCGGGCTTGCCGCAGACGGGGCAGCCGCCGCCGCGGCGGTTAGATGTGGGCGCTTTGGACATGGCCGCCGGATATGGAGAGGGCGGCGTCGGCCTGCAACCTGAGCGGCGCCCCGATCCGCCGGACCAGCGCGTCGATCCAGTCGGCGCGGCGCTCGAGGAGGGCGATGACCGGCGGCGCGGCGCGGATCGTGCGCGCCCCCGCGCCGACGCTGCGCTCGGCCCGGCGGAGGAGGGCGCGGGCGGCGGCAGCGGCCGGATCGCCCTGCACGATCTCGGGGATGGACGGGCGCTCGCGGCGGCGGACGATCTGGAGAAAGCCGAAGCCGTTGACGCCGGTGCGCTCGAACGGCTGCGGAAGGATAGCGTCGAGGGCGGCTGCGGGTGCCTGGCGCTCCGCCTTGCCGGCAACGGTTGGAAGGTCGATGCCGATCGAGCCGCCGACGGCGAGGCGCCTAATGGCCCGCGCGGCGGCGGCGGCGCCGGCGACGGCCAGCTCGGCCGGAGGGAGGGCGCCGTCGACGTCGAACAGGGTCATGGCGGGCGTGACGCTCATCCGCAGCGCGCCGCCGGGAAAGGCGATCTCGCCGGTCGCCGCTTCCTCGAGCAGCTCCGACCAGCCGGCCTCCTCGAACCGGTCGCGCAGCGGGTCGCGCGAGGGGGCGGGGCGGCCGATGCGCTCGTGGAGGCAGAGGCCGGCGCGCGGCGGATCGTCCGTCACCCGCGCCCTGGCGAGCTTGGGCCGCCCCGCCTCCGGAACGGCTTCGCGGACGATCTCGACCCGGATCGCCTGGCCTTCGGTGAGGCGGGCGGGAAGCGGCTCCACCAGGGCTTCCTCGCCGCCGGCGAGCACAACAAGGCCGCGGCGGCCCGGGACGTGGATCGCGGCGAGCCGCGCCTCGACCACGGCGCCGGTGCGCGCGCCGCCGGGAAGCTCGATCGCCGCTTCGATGATGGCGCCGCCTTCGACCAGGATCGCGCGATTCTCGCCGATCCCCGCTTCGAAGAGCCACTCAGCCAATGGGATAGCCGGCGGCGCGGAGCAGGGCGCGAGTCTCGTAGACCGGCAGGCCCATCACGCCCGAGAAGCTGCCGGACAGGCTCCGGACCAAAGCTTCGGCGCGCCCCTGTATGCCGTAGGCGCCGGCCTTTCCTTCCCACTCGCGGCTGGAAAGATAGGCTTCGAGCTCGTCCGGCGCGAAGCGCTTGAACGAGACGATGGAGGTGGACAGGCGGTGTCGCGCCTTGCCGGCCGCATTCACGAGGGTGACGGCGGTCAGCACCTTGTGGCGGCGGCCGGACAGGAGCTGAAGCATGGCGCGCGCTTCCGCCTCGTCCTCCGGCTTGGCGAGGATGCGCCGCCCCACCGCCACCGTCGTGTCGGCGGCGAGCACGAGCGCGCCGGGCGCCTCCACCGCGGCGGCCTTGCCGGCGGCGATGCGCTGGACATAGGGCGCCGGAAGCTCGCCCTTAAGCGGCGTTTCGTCGATGTCGGCGGGGAGCACGGCGTCGGGCACGACCCCGATCCGCTTCAACAGCTCGAGCCGGCGGGGGCTTTGCGAGGCGAGAACGAGCCGCATCGGCGCGCCGCCGTTCTTACTTGAAGCGATAGGTGATCCGACCCTTGGTGAGGTCGTAGGGCGTCAGCTCGACGAGCACTTCGTCGCCGACGAGCACGCGGATGCGGTTCTTGCGCATCTTGCCGGCGGTGTGGCCGAGGATCTCATGATCGTTTTCGAGGCGGACGCGGAACATCGCGTTGGGCAGCAGTTCGACCACCTGCCCGCGCATCTCGAGGAGCTCTTCCTTGGCCATTCAAATCCTGATCGTTTTGGGTTTGGCCCCCCTTAGCGACAGGGCGGGGAAAAGGAAAGGCGGGGCGAGCGGGGCCAAAGGTTGAGCAAAGGTCAGGCCTGGAACGGGCTGCGCGGCCGATGCGGCGGGGGGTGAGCGGGGGCGAAGTTCACGACGTTCACGATCTCGCGAGTTTCGAAAGGTCCCAAAGGTCGCGCTCATGCGATGTCGGTGCGCGGAGCAAGCCCATACGGCAGCGGACGGTTCAAAGAGCACGGCCGGAGTCGGGGCCGATGCCGAGCATGGCACGGGGCGGGGATGTAGGAAAGCGAAAAGAACAAACAGCGTACTTGCGACTCTCTCGCCTGAGGCACGCCCGCTCCCGGCGGCGCCTAGGGTGCATTATCGCGAGAGGCATCATGGAGCGGCAGCTCGATCTTCTTCATGATCCGGTCGGTCTCGGCGAGGATCTTCACGATCTTCTGGTAATGGCCGATATCCTCCCAGGAGAGGGAGCGGCCGCGGCGATCCTTCAACCACTTCTGCGCGGGTTGGTAGCCCCCGATGTGGAGGGTCCACGAAGGCGCCGGGACATCAGAGAAATATTGATCCTTGTTGATGTAAACTCTGCCGCTGTCGAACTTCGGATAGCCGCTCGCAACCACATCGTCGCCGTCCCCGTGATATGGATAAGGCGTGTCGCCGATCGCGCGGGCTTCCATCAGGTGCAGGCGGCGGAGCTGTTCTCCCTTCGCGCTAACGTTATGGAACACCTCACGCGATGGTGGGTAAGGGATGCACGGAAAGTCGATCTTGAGGAACTCGGCGAACGTCTCTCGATAAACTGGGGCGTGTAGCACGCCGTAGACATAGTCGAACACTTTGACCTCGCTGGGCCGGCGGTCGCCCGTCGCCGCTCGGAAGTCGTCATCTGGGCCGGCTTGGTCGGCTGGGTCGATCCCGGCGGCCTCGCAGATGGCTGTGTAAAGCTTTAGATTGAGGTTGAGCGTTCGATTAGTTGAACCGAATGCATCTGCCTGTTCGGCTTTGACGTCCGGATAAAGGTACAGCGGAAAATTTGACGTGATATCGAAGCCGCTGAAGGCCTTGTGCCCTGCTACGCCGTCATTTACGAGACCGCCAACTTCATCCTTGGTCTGCTTTGGGATCATTAGAGCTACGTTCGGATGTTCGGCGAGATGGCGCATCACCTCCTCGCGCGGCCGGCAATGAAAACCGCGCGAGGTGCCGGTGAAGTAGGTCCAGCGCACATCCAGAGGCCTGTAAGCGATCCGGACTAAGAACTCCCTTCCGAAATGTTCCTGAACGTCGGCCTTTGCCGAAGCGACACTCCAATCCTGTGCGTCTTCTCCGAGAGAATACTTTCGGCGTAGCACTTCAGGATGGAGCCGCGTGAAGTCCTCGACGCGTGCCCAAAGAACCTCCCGATCCATGTCAATGGTGAGGGCGTCCCGTGCCGTTACGATACCAACCGAATTGACTGGGAGAAGATCGTTGATAGCAACGCCTTTCCCGTAGATCTCCTCAAGCTTGTCATTGCGAGGGACGAAAGGGTACTGCGGCGGCTTCTTCGGCAAACTCACCGGGGAAGCTCCGGCAGCGGTCGCGGTCCAGAGCTTGTCATATTTGGCGGTTCGGCTACCCCACATTTCACCATGATAAACCTCAGCCAACTCTCCACCGGCACCCTTTCTAACCGCAATGATAAGCGCTACGCCCTGCTGGATATCAAATACGTTTTTGTCTAGCGAGCCGTCGGGACTGATCTCCTTCTTCTTGGTATTTCCGTGCAAATCTACTACCCAAATTTTGTCGAACGTTTTAAGGAGACGCCACCGCATACCCCGAAAAGTTGGGTTGTCGAGGTAGCCATGATTTGTAATAAACCCGAGCACGCCACCTGACGGATTGTTGGCAATTAGGTCTTCCGCCATCCGAATAAACTTTACGTAATCGTCGTTGATCCACTTTGGGTTGCGCTCCTTGAGG
>DASVQT010000014.1:0-7506 GCA_036388975.1 Allosphingosinicella sp.
GACCATGCGAAGCATGGTGGAGGGGTAACAGGCTCGGACCTCGTGGTTCGGGCCGGAACCTGCGAGGCCCCGCCTTCTACCCCTCCACCACCCTTCGGGTGGTTCCCCTCCCCATCTTCGATGGGGAGGAACTTCAGCCCCGCCTGGCCTGTTCGAGGCGCTGGCGGATTTCGGTGTCGGTGGGGGCGCCCCTTGCGGCGCGCTCCAGCAAGGCGAGGCCTTCCGCGCGGGCGCCGCTCTTGAACAGGACCCAGCCGTAGGTGTCGGCGGTGGCGCTGTTGTCGGGGTCGAGCTCCCAGGCGCGCCGCGCGATGGGGACGGCATGGGCGTGGTCGCCCGCTTCCGAATAGGCCCAGGCGAGATTGTTGAGAATGGTCGCGTCGCGCTCGCCGAGGCGGCGGCGCAGGCCCTCATAGACGCGGATCGCTTCCGGCCAGTTGCGCGCCTGCATCTGGCGGCCGGCGTGGAGGACGAGGGCGGGGACGTTGCGCGGATTCTGCTGAAGGAAGAGCTGGAGCACGGCTTCGGCGGCGGCGGCCTGGTTTGACTGCTGGAGCGCTTCGATCATGCGCAGGGCCACGGCTTCGGTGAAGGCGATGTTGGCGGCCTTGCGATATTCGTTGGCGGCGCCGGCGAAATCGCCGCGCACGCCCTTGGCGTCGCCGACGAGGATGTGGGCGTCCGGCACGCCGGCATTGCCGGCCTGGAGGCGAAGCGCGCGCTGCAGGGCTTCGTCGCCCTGGCCGCGGCCGAGCAGGGCGGCGATAAGCGCGATCTGGCTCGGCGCGTGGTCCGGCGAGGCTTCGGCGGTGCGGCGGATCTGGAGCAGCTCCTCGTCGGAGACATGGCGCTGGTCGAGGGCGGTGAGCGCGCGCCGCTGCGGCTGGGCGGCGCGGGCGAGATAATGGGCTGCGGCGCGGGCGTCGCCCTGATGGTGAAGGGCGCGGCCGAGGAGGGTGAGCGTATAGCTGTCGGCGTCCGGCCGGTCGGCGAGGGGGCGCAGGGTGGCGATCGTGCCCGCCGCATCGCCGTTGCGCCATTGGGCGGCGGCGAGCAGGCGGCGGGCCTTGCGGTTGCGCGGCTGCATGGAAACGAGGCGCTGGAGGCGGATCGCCGCCTGCTCCACCGCGCCCGTGCCGTAATCGATGGCGCTGGCGAGGAGCATTCCGGCCGGCGCATTGTCGAGCCGGCCGTTGGTCCGCTCCCATATCGAGCGGGCGAGCGGATAATCGTGGGCGCGCGCCGCCAGCATCGCCTGGAGATAATAAGCGCGCGGGTGGCCCGGGGAGAGTTCGAGGACGCGGCGCGCGTCGCGCAGCATGTCGGCCATGCGCCCGACGTCGCCGAGGGTCGCGGCGCGTTCGAGAAGGGCGACGACGTTGTCCGGCTCGATCTCGAGCGCGCGGTCGAACCAGGGCACGGCCGCGGCGAGGCCGTATTGGCTGCGGGTGAGTTCGCCGCGAAGCGTCAGCGCTTCGGCGTTGCGGGCGTCGGTCTGGACGGCGCGGTCGGCGGCGGCGAGGGCGCCGGCGAGGTCGTGATTGTCGCGGCGGAAATTGGCGACGTCCGTCCAGATCTGGCTGTCGTTCGGGCCGGCTTCGACGGCCCGGGCGAAGAATTCTCCGGCGCGCGCCGTGTCGCCCTTGGCGAGCGCGGCATGGGCGCTGATCCGCGCGGCATAAGCGAGGTGGGCGGGCGCTGCGCCGGCCGCTTCGCGAAGGGCGGAGTCGGCCTGGTTCTGGAGCAGATAGGCATGGGCGAGGAGATGCGCGGTTTCGGCCGCCGGCGCGCCGGCGCGGCGGGCATGCTCGACCTCGACCTGCGCCGCGACTCCGTCGCGCAGCAGGATCTGGGCGCGGGCAAGGGCGATGCGGGCGTTGCGGTCGTTCGGGTTTGCCTGAACGGCGTTCATGAACTCGACGCGGGCGGTCCGGGGATCGCGCCGCTCGAGGGCGGCCATGCCCTTTCTGTAGCTCTCGTCCGGGCTCGACGCGGCGGCGGCGGTGCAGGCCGCGGTGCCGGCGAGGAGCAAAGCGGCGGCGAGGAGGCGGGCGTGCTTCATGTCTGGAGCCCATATTGCTTGAGGAGATCGTAAAGCGTCGGCCGGCTGATCCCGAGCAGGCGCGCGGCCGAGGAAATGTTGCTCTCGGTGCGGGCGAGGGCCTGGCGGATGACGCGGCGGTCGGCCTCCTCGCGCGCGGCCTTGAGGTTGACCGGGAGGGCGGCCGGATCGCGCGGGCCGAGATCGAGATCCTCGGCGGTGATCAGCTTCGCATCGGCCATGATCACGGCGCGCTTCATCCGGTTTTCCAGCTCGCGGACGTTGCCGGGCCATTTCCAGTCGTTGATCGCGGCCAGTGCATCGGGCGCGAAGCCGCGCACGTTCGGGTTCATCTCGCGGGAGAAGACGTGGAGGAAATGCTTGGCGAGCAGGGTCGCGTCGCCGTGCCGCTCGGCGAGCGTCGGAATCCGGACCACGATCTCGGCGAGGCGGTAGTAAAGGTCCTCCCGGAAGCTTCCTGCGCCGATCATGGCGGGGAGGTCCTGGTGCGTCGCGCAGACGATGCGGGTGTCGACCGGAATGGGCTTGCGGCCGCCGATGCGCTCGATCACGCGCTCCTGGAGGAAGCGGAGCAGCTTGACCTGGAGGGGGAGCGGGATGTCGCCCACTTCGTCGAGGAAGAGGGTGCCGCCGTGGGCGAGCTCGATCTTGCCTTCGGTGGTCTTGATCGCCCCGGTGAAGGCGCCCTTTTCGTAGCCGAACAGCTCGGCTTCCAGGAGGTTTTCGGGGATCGCGGCGCAGTTGATGGCGACGAAGCCGCCCTGCGTCCGCCGGCTGGCGCGGTGGAGGCCGCGGGCGAGCAGTTCCTTGCCGGTGCCGCTGGCGCCGAGCAGCATCACGGAGACGTCGGCATTGGCGACCCGCTCGATGGTGCGGGCGACCTTCATCATTTCGGGCGCCGCGGTGATCATGGTGCCGAGCACGCGCCGGTCCTCCCCGACATGGCTTTCGAGGCGGCGGTTCTCCGTTTCGATGCCGTGGAGCTGGAAGGCGCGGCGGACGATGAGGCCGAGCTGATCGATGTCGACCGGCTTCTGGTAGAAATCGTAGGCGCCCGACGAGATGGCGCGCAGCGCGCTTTCGCGGGCGCCGTGGCCGGAGGCGACGATGACCTTGGTGTCGGGCTTGAGCGACAGGATGGTCTCGAGTGTCGCAAAGCCTTCGGTCACGCCGTCCGGATCGGGCGGGAGGCCGAGATCGAGGGTGACCACCGGCGGCTCTTCCGAGCGCAGGAGATCGATCGCGGACTGCCGGTCGGACGCGCAGAAGACTTCATAATCGTCATAGGCCCAGCGCAGCTGGCGCTGCAGCCCTTCGTCGTCCTCGACGATCAGGAGCTTGGGCTTTGCGTGCGAACTCATGCGATCATCCGTTCGGGCTCGAGGGCGACCATCTGCTCGCCCAGCGGTAAAAAGACGGTGAAGCGGGAGCCTTCGCCCTCCCGGCTGGCGACTTCGATGCGGCCGCCCATCGCCGCAACGAGGGCGCGCGCTTCAAAGGCGCCGACGCCGAAGCCGTTCTCCTTGGTGGAGGCGAAGGGCTGGAAGAGGCGCGTGCGGACGAATTCGGCCGACATGCCGGCGCCCTTGTCGATGACGTCGATCGCCGCTTCCGGGCCGCGGGCCGACAGGCGGATGCGGACCGGCTCGCCCGGCGGGCTGGCGTCGATCGCATTGTGGACGAGGTGGGACAGCGCCTGTTCGAGACGTCCGGGATCGGCCAAAGCGACGAGCGAGGCGGCGCCTTCGACGAGGACCGGATGGACCCGCTTCTTGGCGCCGGCGATCCGGGCGGCCAGCGCTTCCACCGCGATGGGGCGCGGCGGTTCGGCGCCCTGGCGGCTGCCGTTCGACAGGCGGGCGAGCAGCTCGTGCATCTTCTTCACGGACGATTGCAGCGTCGCGATCATGTCGGCGCGGAATTCGGGATTGTCGGCGTGGCGCTCGGCGTTTCGGGCGACGAGGCTGAGCTGCGACACCAGATTCTTGATGTCGTGCATGATGAAGGCGAAGCGGCGGTTGAACTCGTCGAAGCGCTGCGCGTCGGCGAGGGCCTGCTGCGACTGGGCTTCGGCGAGGTAGGAGGCGGCCTGGATTCCGGCGGTGCGGAACAGATCGAAATCCTCCCAGTCGAGCGGCCGGCGCACCAAGGCATGTTCGAGAAGCACCAGGCCGACGAGCCGTTCGCCGTGGATCAGCGGCACGCCGGCCCAGAGATTGGGAAGGCCGCTTATCCAGGCGGGAACCCCGCCGGTGCGGCCGTCCTCGGCGCCGGCCCAGAAATCGAGGACGTGGGCGGTGCGGGCGAGGAAGCGGGCGAAGGCGCCGTCGTCGTCGCGGCCGGGCTCCGCCTCGTGCGGCCAGTTCCAGCGGCCGGCCGGGGCGAGCCGGCCCTGTTCGTCGGGCATGAGGAGCAGGCCGCCGGGCGAACCGGCAATGTCTCCAAGTGCCTTCACCACGCGCTCCTCGAGCCGCTCGTCGCCGCCGCGGCCGATCGTGTGGGTGAAGCGCAGCCATTCGGCGCGGTAATCGTAGCGATGCTCGAAGAAGTGCTTGGCGAGCATGACCCGCATCCAGGCCCGCGCGCGGCCGGAGGGGAGGAGAACGAGCGCGGCAACGGTCATGGCGAAGATGAGCGCGATCTGCCCCACCCGCACCCAATCGCCGCCGGCAAGCTCCATCGCCCGCGTCGCCGACATCATGAGGACGAGATAGGCGAGAATGGCGAACAGGCCGATCGACTGAAAGGTCGCGGCGCGCGAAAGCTGCATCTTCCAGCTGGCGTTGCGCCGGCTGGCGAGGGCGAAGAGCGGCACCACCATGGCGAGGATCGCGCCGCGCATCGCGAACAGCTCTTCGGCCGGGCCGCGGGTGAGATAGGCGGTGGTGTAAAGGTGGAGATCGTAGGCCCACATCGCGGCGAGCGCGATGGCGGGAAGCTGGATCCCCCAACGCGAATGGGGCGCGGCCTGGCCGTACAGGTTGTGGACCAGGACGAGCGCGCCCGCCGCGATGGTGAGGCCGATCATGTGCTGCGTCGAGGCGAGCGCGGCCAGCACCTTGGGCAGATGCGCGAATTCCGGCATCACGCCGCTGATCACGATCTGGAGGCCGACCACGCCGGCAACCGCGGCATAGACCGCCTTCACCGCCGTTTGCCGGTGCCCGTCCTCCTCGGCGCCCTGCATGATGCCGTACATGAAGGACAGAAAGGCGAGGTTGCGCGCGCTTTCTGCGAATTGGGCGAGAAGGTCATGCGGGCCTTCCATCGAGAGGAAGATGCACCAGACGGAAAGCACCGCGAAGGCGGTGACCAGCGGCCGATTGCGATGATCGCCGTTCCAGTGCCGGAGCTGCCACACGGCGAGCGCGCCGTAGAGGGCGGCGGCGAGGAGGTGGGACCAGAGGCCGATGAAGCCCGCCATCAGCGCGCACCCTCCGGCCAGAGGATGACCCGCGCCGTCTGGAGAAGGATCAGGATGTCGAGCAGGGGCGAATAATTCTTCGCGTAATAAAGATCGTATTCGAGCTTCTGGCGCGCGTCGTCGATCGAGGCGCCGTAGGGATAGTTGATCTGCGCCCAGCCGGTGATGCCCGGCTTCACCATGTGCCGCTCGGCATAATAAGGAAGCCTCGCTTCGAGATCGGCGACGAATTGCGGCCGTTCCGGACGGGGGCCGACGAAGCTCATGTCGCCTTTGAGGACGCTCCAGGCCTGCGGAAGCTCGTCGATCCTGAGCTTCCTGATGACGTGGCCGACGCGGGTGACCCGCGGATCGTCCTTTTGCGCCCAGACCGCCTTGCCGCCGACTTCGGCATCCTCGCGCATCGAGCGCAGCTTGGGCACGTCGAAGGCGACTCCGTACAGGCCGACGCGGCGCTGGAAGAAGAAAGCGGGGCCCTTGCTTTCGAGCTTCACGAGCAAAGCGGTGATCGCAATCAGCGGCGCGGTCAGGACCAGGATCGCGCAGCTGACAGCGATGTCGAACAGGCGCTTGGCGATGCTGGACAGGCGCCGCCCGGCCGAAAAGCCGTCCGAAAAGATCAGCCAGGAGGGATTAAGGCTGTCGAGATCGACGCGGCCGGTCTCACGCTCCAGAAAGGAGGACAGGTCGTTGATCTCGACGCCGGTGGTCTTGGCCCGCAGGAGATCGGAAAGGGGGAGGGCGTTGCGGCGTTCCTCCAGCGCCAGAACGACTTCGGAGGTGCCGTGGCGAACGAGATATTGCGGAAGATTGGCGATGTCGGCGCGGTTCACGGCGCGGGCGACGGCGACCGGCCCGTCGTTCATGGCGACGAAGGCGGCGACGCAGAAGCTCGCGCCCTCGCGCTGCGCCAGCGCCTCCACCCGGGCCGCGCGGGCGCCGGCGCCGAGCACCAGGACGCGGCGGCGGAAGCGCTCGCCGCCCATGGTGCGGCTGAGGACGGCGCGGATGCCGCACAGGGCAATGAGCGCGATGACGCTCGCGTAAAGGAGGTTCGACCGCCAGAAGCCGACCGGCGGGAGCATGAAGAAGACGAGGCTGAGGAACAGGATGCCGAGCGACACGGCGACCAGCAGCCGCGCGACCGAAATGCGGATCGAGAGCAGCGCTTCCGAACGGTACATGCCGACCGACAGCATGGCGAGAAGGATGGCGCAGGCGAAGGTGACGAGGCTCGGCAGGCGGGCCGCCTCGGGGTCCGCGTCGATGCCGATCTGCCAGGAGCGGAGCAGCCAGCCCGCCTCGCCGGCGCCGAGCAGAAGCACGAAATCGAGCGCGCCGAGCCACAGCACCCAATGGGGCACATAATGTTTGAACAGCCGGATCATCCGCCCGCCTGTTCCGACACCTGGTGTGTAAGCTTCTCCGACACGCAGATGCCTGTCGCAGAATTTGACAAAGAAACCGTTTACCCCAGCGGCGGGCCCGAGCGCCGCCGAAGGGACAAGCCGGTCGTCCCGCCGGGGGCGGCGTCGCACGTCCAGTCGAGAACGCGTCCGCCCCGCGCCGACCGCCGCCGGTGGTTCCAGGCGGCGGCCGCGAGGATGACGAGCATCGGATAGCTGGGGAAAGCGATCGCGAAATTATAGGCCCATGGCACGAGATCCGGATCGGCGAGCTTTACCGCGTGACCGGCGACCGCGATGACGTGAAGCGCGGTGAACCAGATCGGCCAGAAGCGCTCGGCGGTGAGCGCAACCGCCGTCCAGGCCGTGAGTGCCACGACGTCGACCACGAAGATGCTCGTTTCGATGGACGTCCAGCGCGTCGCGCCGGTCGCCCCTACGTAGAGCGTGAGATGGACGGCGGCGACGAACACGGCGGCGGATACGCGCTCCGGCGTTCCGCCCCTCCACCATGCATAGCCGCAGCACAGATAAAGCAGCGCGAAGAAGTGGAAGTTGATGCCGGACATGTCTCCCGGCGGAGAGCATGGCCGGCGCGGCGGCGTCAACCTTCC
>DASVQT010000015.1:0-9803 GCA_036388975.1 Allosphingosinicella sp.
GGCTTGAAGGTGAGGCCGAGAAGCGCGACGACCTTTCCGCGGGGCTCGTCGCCGAGCGCGCGGATGACCTTGCGGCCCATGGCGCGCTTGCGGCTGTCATTCACCTGCACGACCGCTTCGACGATGCGCAGCGGCGTCTGATAATCCTCCGCCGTCTTGAGCAGCGCGAGCGTGTCCTTGGGAAAGCAGGAGCCTCCATAGCCGGGCCCGGCATGGAGGAATTTGGAGCCGATCCGGTTGTCGAGCCCGATGCCGCGCGCGACGTCCTGCACGTCCGCGCCGACCGATTCACACAAATCGGCAATTTCGTTGATGAAGGTGATCTTGGTGGCAAGGAATGCATTGGCCGCATATTTGATCATCTCGGCCGTTCGGCGGCTGGTGAAGACGATCGGCGCCTTGTTGAGATAAAGCGGGCGGTAGACTTCGCGCATGACGTCGGCGGCGCGTTCGTCTTCGGTGCCGACGACGATCCGGTCCGGACGCTTGAAGTCTTCGATCGCCGCGCCTTCCCGCAGGAATTCCGGGTTGGAGACGACCGCGACGTCCGCATCGGCACGCGCATCGCGAATGATGCGTTCCACCTCGTCGCCGGTGCCGACGGGAACCGTCGACTTGGTGATGACGACCGCCGGCCCGGTCAGCGCACCGGCGATATCGGCGGCCGCTGCGAAGACATGGCTGAGATCGGCATGGCCGTCGCCGCGGCGCGAGGGCGTGCCGACCGCGATGAAGATCGCTTCGGCATCGCGCACGCCCGCTGCGATGTCCGTCGTGAAGGTGAGGCGCCCGCCCGAGACGTTGCGGCGGACGAGCTGGTCGAGCCCGGGCTCGAAGATCGGCATGATGCCGCCTTCGAGCGACGCGATCTTTGCCGCATCCTTGTCGACGCAGACGACGTCATGGCCGAAATCGGAGAGGCAGGCTCCGGAAACCAGGCCGACATAGCCCGTCCCGATGATCGCAATACGCATTGAAGCTCCCAGCTCAGGCAAAATCGCGCCGCGTTAACAAAGCGGCGCAGGCGCGAACAGCCTTTTCGGCCCTTGGCTGCAAGGCCGAAAGCCGAGGGATTGGGAGACATCCGCGCGTTCGAGGGGAAGGTCGCAGCCGCGCCGCTGGCCTGCTTGGCCGTGCAGCCTCCGATGCCGTCGAGGCGGCGATCTGGCTGCTACCATGGCGTCCGCAGGGTCCGGCCTTCGCGACTCATGGCGTCTGGCACGTGCGAACGGGGGGCTGGAATCGGTGCGGCGCGCCCGCGGTCGTGGACGGAAAGACCGGAATGGCAGGCCAGCGCGGTTCGGGTCGGCAGGTTCGTGGGAGAGTAGTGCGCCGCCGGAGGCTGCGAGGGAGCAGCGACTCTATAGCCGGCGCCCGACGCGGGAGTGACAGCCGCGGCAGTGCGTGCGGCGGCAGCGGCCAGCGCTCGTAGCCCGCATTCGTGTCCGGGCAGCCGCCGCGCTGCAAGCATGCCGAGCCGGACCCGACGCCCCAGTGCCCAAGACGAGCGGGATAATGGCGGAAGACTTCGGTCCGGACCGAGTTCGCCCGCGAACGGGGCCGACGCCGCGGCTCGGCTGCAATCGCTCGGCGACATGAGCTCGGCGCATAGGCTCGGCGCACGGGCTCGGCGCACGGGCTCGGCGCACGGGCTCGGCGACGACGTTGGCTCGGCGATTTGAACTCGGCGACGTGAACTCGGCGACTGGGCTCGGCCGCATGGGCCCGGCGACCTAAGCTCGGCGACCTCCCTCGGCTCGGCGATCTGGGTTCGGGACGGCAACCTGGGCTGGGTACGGCAACCTGGGCTGGGTACGGCAACCTGGCTCTGCGTGCCGGTCACCGAACAGGGCGTCTGGGCAACAAAAAAGGAGCCGGCCCAATGGACCGGCTCCCTCTTTGGTTTCGCGTGCTGCCGAAGCAGCGACCGCCTTCTTACCAGCCGGAGCCGGGTCCGAAGTTGATCTCCACGCGGCGGTTCTGCGGCTCGCGCACACCGTCGGCGGTTTCGACCAGCGGGCGGCTTTCGCCGAACGCTTCGGTGCGGATCGCGGACTCACCG
Organism: Allosphingosinicella sp.; assembly: GCA_036388975.1. Taxonomy (GTDB): domain Bacteria; phylum Pseudomonadota; class Alphaproteobacteria; order Sphingomonadales; family Sphingomonadaceae; genus Allosphingosinicella. The sequence continues at coordinate 2,063 of DASVQT010000015.1, forward strand.
ACACCGCGACCGGCCAGATACTGGCGGACGGCTTCGGCGCGACGCTGCGACAGCCCGACGTTGTACTGGTCCGAACCCGAACGGTCGGCGTGACCGGCGAGAACGACCTGCGCATTGCCGGTCGTGCGATACTGCTCGGCGGCGTTGTCGAGGATGCCGGCAGCCTGCGGCGTGATGTCCGCACGATCCCAGTCGAAGAACACGATGAACGGACCCGGGATCGGGCAGGTCGAGCCGGCCGGAAGCGTGGTGCCGTTCGGGCACTGAACAATCTGCGGCGCCGGCGGCGGCGGCGGCGGAGGCGGAGGCGTCATCGGCTGCGGCGGGCAGGTCTGCGACGCCGGGATCACCGAACCGTCCCAGCAGGTCTGGTCCGGCTCCGGCGGTTGACCGCCGAAGTTGAAGGTGATGCCGCCGAGGAGGCTGTGAGTCCGCAGACGGCTCGAATAACCGGCCCCGTTCGGGAAGCCGACCATTTCGAGGTCCGACACGTTGAAGAAACGATAGCGGACGGTCACGTCGATGTTGTCAGAGATCGCCTGACGCACACCGGCGAGAAGCTGCCACGCGAAGCGCGTGTCAGAGTCGTCGACAAAGGCGCCCTGGTTGTTGAACTGACGGAAATTGTTGAAATTCACCCGAGCGATACCGACGCCGCCGCCGATAAAGCCGCTGATGCCGTCATCGTCGCCGAAATCGAGCAGGCCGTTGACCATGAAGCTGAGCGCAGTGGTGTTGCCACCGCCAGCATTGGCGAACGTCTGAGCGATCGTGCGACCCTGACCGACGGCACCCGGAAGGCCGATAACCGTCTCGAGCTCGTCGATGCGAGCCTTCTTGTAGGCAACTTCCGCCTCGAGGCGGAACGCACCGAGATCATAACCGACGAAACCCGATCCGTCGAAGCCATATTCATGGTCGACGATAATCGCGTCCTCGGTCGCGCCGACGTCAAATTCGACGTCTTCCACGATCATGGCACCGAAATCGCCGCCGACATACCAGGCGCCATCGCGCGCAAGTGCCGGAGTCGCGAGCACGGTGGATGACAGCGCCAGTGCGATGGCGAGCTTCCGCATAATCTTCCCCTTTCTTCTGCGTCCCTGGAGGGAACGACGTGAACTCATTACGGTAAGCGGAGTTTCCGCGCAAGCACGCTTATCCCCACAAATGTTGCTGAAAAGCCGCAGGTCATGCCTAACAAGAGCTGCGGTTTATCAGACGAACGCTCAACGGCGGCGGCCTCCGCAGGTTGCAGTGCAGCAGGACGAACAGTCAATCAATCAGGCCGTGTGACCTCAAAGCCACAATGACGCCCGCGAGGGCTGACCGCGCTTCCGCGTCGATTATCGTTCCACCTGAAGGACTTGGCACGCCCGGCTGACGCGCCCCGACCACTTGCTGGCCGTTGATCGCCACGCGGGAACCGCGCAGTTCGCCGTCGCTCCACGCGGAACCGGTCCAATGGACCCACAAAGCGAGGCTCTTGATCCAGATTCGCATGCCCGCGACCGGCGAGGCGAAACGCCAGCCGCCATCGCACCATGTGGCGAGATCGTGATCCCTGGCCGTCCAGGCGCCGGTGCCCTGTGCCGCCACGATCCAGCTCTGCCCGGCTTCGGGCGCGGGCGGCGGATCGGCAAGCGGCGGCGTCTCCGCCGCCGGATGGAGCAGCGCGTCGGCGGCAAGCAGGGCCTCGTTGTGGAACAGTTCCTTCTGTGCCTGACCCGGCAGAATGAAAGGCAGTGCGAAGCGAGGCGTGGCTTCGGTCATCGTGAAACTCCTTGGCGGATGGTCAGGCAAGCAGGATGCGCGCGGCCCGAGAAACGGAATGCGTGCCGATCTGGACGACTTCGATGGAGGAAGGCGCGGCAAAGCCGTCCGCCGCCTGTTGCGCGGCCGTGTAGAGAAGCGAGGGCGCTTCGCTTTCGACCGTCCGGCCGGCTTTGCCGGAGCCGAGCGTAACTCGGTAAAGCTCACGCTCCTCGCCCACGGGCGTGTCGCTGCCGCTCTGCCACACCCAGCCAAGCCGGCTGCGGCGAACCCAGGTGATGAGAAGGTCTCCCCCGGACAGGCGCGCGGCGCGCAGATGAACGGGCGACGGCGGCCTCAGCGTTTCGCCCGAGACCGCGATTTCGGCGGCAACGCCGCCGGCTTCGTCTCCGATTCCCACGGCAACGAGCCGAACCTCGGTGCCGAGAGCGCCCGGCGGCACTTCGATCGGGAGAACGGCCGGGCCGTCGACAAGTGCGAATGCCTCGCCGGCAACGTGCCCGGGCGCAGCCCATTCCGTGCCCCGCCGCCCGCGCAGCAGCCTCGACAGCCGGTACCGCCGCGCGCCGATCTTTTCCGCGCGGCCGAACTGGATCAGCTCGGATCCGGCGATTGCAAGGTTGGCGCCATTCGCGAGCGCCGAATCGCTCCGGCCCTCCAGCACGATCTGGCCGTGCAGCACGTCGATCTCGAGCGTGTTCAGGTCGTCGAACATGGCCGAGGGTGCCGGAGCGAGCGCACCGACCGCCGTTCCGAGCACCGCCGGCTCCGCGCTGGGACCCAGATCCTGCCAGCTCGCGCCGCCATCGAAGCTGGCCGTGAGTAGGGCGCGCCGCCACCCCGGCGAGGTCCCGCCGGCGAGCGCCGCCAGCCACGGCCCGCCCCGCTCCCCGGGAAGCGGCAGATCGAACACGCGCAGCACCGTCGGCCCGTGAACAAGGTCCGGCTCGGCCATGGCTCGACCGGGACTTGCCTCCCGAGGCGGCGCCTCCCCGCCCGGCAGTTGCGTCAGTTCCAGATCCACCGTCATCGGCCCCAGCAGCCAGCGCTCGACGAGCCAGCGCCCGCGCGTGCCGTCCAGCGCAACGACCGCGCCCGGTCTCAGGGCCGCCCCTCTCCAGCCGAGCCGCACCTTGGCCGTGCTGCGGGCCGCCCAAAGTGCGGACAGCCGCGCCTCTGCGAACGCTTTCGCGTCGTGCGATTCGACGGCGGCGGCCAGCGCGCGGCTCTCCGTCCGCGTCGCGGGCCCGTCTCTCACCGCCCGCTGCAGACCGGCCTGGTGATCGCGCGCGGTATCGTAATAGCCGAGCGAAACTTCACCCGCGACGCTCGCCGCCGCCCGCCGCGTGACTTCGGCGTGCCCGCCGAGCCACGCGGCATCGATCCTCGTCGGCACCGCTGCCGCCGTTCCGAGCGTCAAGGTGGCGCCATCCTCGGCAAGAACCAGGGGAACGACCTCGGCCAGGGCTGCAACAGCGCTCCGCACGCTGTCTCCCGTTGCGGCATAGCCTCCGACGGAAGGCGAGCCCGAATCGACGATCGCGCCCGCGCTCAATGCCTTTGCCACCGCGCCTACCGATTGCGGCCCCGGATCGGCCTCGACTTCGAAGCTGAGCGACGGAATCCGGTTGCCGTAATCCTCGAGCTGCAGGCCTTCGAACACGGCATAAGCGAGGCCCCGATAGGCCGGCGTCAGGCCGATGCCTTCGGCCGATGCGATCAGCGGGTCGGCATCCTGATCCTCGCCGCCGCCGTGCAGCCGGAACGCCGCCAGCCGCGTCTTGAAGTCGCCGCCGGAGCCGCGCAGCAGCTTGCCGTCGGCCCAGATGCGGCGAACCGCCCCGACCGGCCGCGACGACAAGGCCACCGCGAAATTTGCCGCATAGCTGTAGCCCACCGTCTTCGGACGGCCCTTGCCTCCACCCGAGCTCGTCCGCGTCTCCAGGAGGTCGGTGGCCCAGATCACGGTGCCGGCCACGCGCATCGTCCCGAACAGCTTCGGGATCTGGGTTCCGTAGGACGAGGTCTGGACGCTGAGGTCGCCAAGCCGGGGACCGTGCCGGGCTTTCGGCGCGAACACGTTTCCGTCGATCGCCTGCCCGACGATCGCGCCGATGGCCCCGCCGATCGGCCCGCCGACGATCGTGCCGACGGTGGTGAGAACAAGCGTCGCCATCAGTGTCGCTCCCGCTTCGGCTCGAGGCGCCACAGCTCCGCGAGCGGCCAAGGGGGCGGCATCGGCCGCTCCACGACCCGGCGAAGCCCCGCATCGGCATGGATCATGGTGGTTCCGGTAAGGATCGCGAGATGCAGCTGCCCCGGCCCGGGCAGAAAAAGCGCAAGGTCGCCGCGTATCGGTTGCAGCCGGTCGGCGCGCGCGAAGCCAACAGCGGCGAGGTGCCTGGCCATGGCCTCCCGCGTCGTTCCGCGCAGCGGGTAGTCCCGGGGAACGGCGTCCGGCGCGAGGGCAAAGGCGAAAGCCGCAAGCCCGACACAGTCGAGCCCCTCCTCGATGGTGCGCCCCTGCGCTCGAAAGGCCGCACCCACGGCCCGCCGCGCCCGATCGATCGCGCACTCCGCATCGGCCGCCATCGCCTCAACCTCCGGCATAGCGGGTCAAAAGGTCGATGCCGGGCAAGTGCGGCTCGCCCCTGAAGTTCGCGGCATTGTTGAACCGCCCGCTGCACGTGGCGAAGCGCCTGTCGCACCCTTCCGAGATCTCGACGAGGTCTCCCGCTGCGGCTTGCGCGAAGGGCGGGTCGCGCAGCGTCAGCACCGCGCCTTCGGCCGCCGCAATTCCGTAGCTCAGCCCGCTGTTCGCGCCGCCGAGCCACCGCAGGCGGCCATAAGCGTAGGCGCTCCCGGCCCCGGGGTCTTCAACCTCGATTCCGCTTTCCCCCTGAACGCCGGCGATCCGGGTCACCCGCACGCGCGCCGCCATGTCGACGCGGCACCTCTTGTCGCCGAGCCTGGCCCGGCATTCGGGGGACGTTTGTTCGACCACGGGCCGCTCCAGCGCCGCGGTCGGTCCGCACAGTTCCGCTTCGAAGCCGGTGCCGCGCACCGCCACATCGCCCAGTTCGCCGCGCGCAACGGGGAATGCGGCCGCCGCTGGGTCCTCCCAATCGACCATGAAGATCGACAGCCGGGCACCGTCCCAGCGGCCTGCGGCGAGATCGTCGGCGGTGATTGCCTCCGCGGTGAGCGCGCCCTTGACCTCGAGCCGGTCGATTTCGAAGCCGCTGCTGAGGCCGATCGAAGACGGCAGGATGCCCGGCGCGGAGCGGTAAAGCAGACCGTCCACGTCGAGGTCGCGGTCGTGGCTGGTGAAGCCGAGACTGACGCCGTCCCGGCGATCGAGGCGCCAGCAGAAGGCGATGGTGGCGAGCGCCTTGTCGAGAATGCTCATTCGCCGCCTTCCCTGATCTCGATAAGCGGAACCGAGGGGATGTCGCCCGCACGGAATGTGGCGAGGCTGAGGCCGAGCCGGTCTTCGGCAAAGCGCACCGGCACATCGAAACGGTACCCCGCCCGAACCGCCGCTCCGAGGGGAGGAGCGGCGTCGAAGGCGACGACACCGCCGTAGAGGAGCGTCCACCCGCCGACGCGCTCGGCACCGTCGATGGACACGCGAACCGATCCCGCGACCGGCCGCGTGATCCGGCGCACTTGCTCCCCGTAGCGCTTCACCAGCGCGAATTCGCTTTGAACGCCGTCGCCGGTTCCGATCGCCTGGTCCACCGCGCTCGGAACGCCGCTCATTCCGTTGGAGCTGTTGTCGAGCGGATCCTCGAATCTGACGCCGACCGCCGCTCCGCGCCGAGCGCGGAAGAAGGAGAGAAGAAGGTGCAGATCCTCTTCTCCGCGCAGCCCGGGTCCTGCGTCGTAGCGCAGCCGGGCGTCGGCCCAGGCGCTGTTTCTCTGCTCGCCGCCCCCGCTCGTGGTCACCACGTCGGTGGAGAAGGACGGCTCCACGCTCGCCTCCCGGCCGAGCGCGACAGGGAAGCGGACGTCGTCGAAAGCGTCCATCGCATCTTCTCCTTCAAAATAAACGAACCCGTCGCGAAGCACCTGCGGCAGCGCCCAGACGAAGGTTTCGGCCACCCCCGCCGCGGCGGCGGCGTCGGCGGCGGCGGCGATCGAGGCCCATTGTTCGCGGTCCTCGCTCCTGAGAACGAAGCCGGAAATGTAGTGCTGCCGCTGCGCCGGGTAGGCGAGCCGCTCGCCCGCCTCCTGCCGCGCCGCGCGCGACCAGGCCCGCCGCTTTTCCGTCACCCACTGATAATCTTCGAGCTGGAGCACATCGAAGGCGGGCGACGCCCAGCCCGGCGGCAGGTTGGCCCGCCGCGCTTCGAGCATCTGCGGATCGAGCACCGTCGGCAGATAGGCCAGCAGCAGCGTCTCCGCACTTGCGTGCGCGGCCTTCACGGCCGCGCAGAGCGAGGCCGTGGACGCGGCGAGCAAGTCCCCGGCCGCATCCAGCGTCGCCTTCTGTTCCGGCCCGAGCGCCGCCCGCATGTCCGGAATGGCGGCCGGGTCGAGCGCAGCAGCGGCCGCGGCGTCGTACAGGCAGATGCGGCCGTCCGGCATCACCCACCACCAGGGCTCGCCCACCTGGAAGCGCACCCGCTGCCCCGCCGCTGCCGCAAGGCCGGCAAAGGCCAACGCGATCGTTCGCAGATAGGCCATCGCATCCGCATGCGCCGGCGACAGCAAGGCGGACGGCGGAGACCAGCCGGTCAGCGCCGGATCGCCATTCTGCGCGCGCTGCTTCCAGGCGTCCGGGCAATGCGCGTCGAACAGCTCATAGGACAAAGACAGGATGACTTCGAAGCCCAGCGCCCCGGCGCGTGCCAGAAGGTCCCGATGCCAGGCCGCACAGGGTTCGTTGAGCGCGCCGTTCACCTTCATGTCGGCGCCGAGCCGGAAATAATGGCTCATCCCGACATAATGGTTGATGACGCCTCGCCAGCCGAGGGCGAGGATGTTCCGAAGCAACCGCGCCGGCGTCAGATTGTAGCTGTCGTCATAGCCGCTCGCGATCCGCAGCCCGTGCGCGGGAAGAAGCCCGTCGCCGATCGCAAGCACGGAGCCCGAGCCGTCGCAGGCGATGCCGCTCAGCTCGGCCCAGCCTTCCGCCGGCGCCGCAAGCATCGCCGGCGTCCCGGAATAGCCGGGCGGTGCAAGCGACACGAACATCCGGTCGACATCGCCCGTCCAGACCGCATCGTCTCCCGCCCAGCCGCTCGCAAGGTCCGCGAAGTCGAGCGTCACCTGCGCGTCCGTCGGCGAGCCGTCGGCGTAATTCCACAGCCGCACGTACCAGCTGCGCGCCATGCCGTCGGCGTCGCGCCCCTCGATGGTCAGCGTCGGCCCGTGCACTGCGTCCAGCGGCACCAATCCTTCGCTCCGCCAGCGAAAGCGCAGGATGCAGCGCCTGAAGTCGCGGCTCGTCTCATAGGCAAGAAGCGGATGATCGTGCCGGTCCTCCGACTGCCAGATCAGCCCCGCGAGATCGTCGGCCCGGTAGAAGATCGCTTCGACCCGCAGCGAATGCGGTTCGGTGGTGACGACGCTCGCCATCATCGGACGCGGGAAATCCACGGTCCAGTAGCGCGCGTCGAACCGCTTCACGGTCCCCAGCGTCTGCGCGCTGCCGGGCGGAGCCAGGCAATAGGGCATCTCAATCCTCCATTCGGACGAGTGCCCGCTTCACCGCTCGAGCGACCTGGCGGCTGGATTGGGCCAGCGCACGCGGCTCATTGCCCGCCGGCGCATGGACGCTGATCGAGATGCGGATGTCGCGCCCGCCGGCCGGCAGTCCCGCCTCCACCCGGCCGCTCGCCGTCGGGACGAACAGCTCCGGCCCCCGCTCCCCGACCACATAGGCCCGGCCGGGCGCCACCGGGCCGCCATGCGCCCGCCCGGGCAGCCCGAGCAGCCCGGCAACGACCGCACCGATCCCGCC
>DASVQT010000016.1:0-13531 GCA_036388975.1 Allosphingosinicella sp.
TTCGAAGTCCGATGTGGGGCGGACAGGCTGCGCATCCGCGGTTATGGCGCAAAGCTGCCGGGCCGGCGGGGCGGCCCCACGATCGAAGCGAACGGCGCCCAAATCGGGGGCTCCCTGGCCGACGCCCTGCGACGTGACTTGTCGAACCAGCGTGCCGCATACCGACTGACCGGTCAGTGCCTCCCCGCCAATGGGGGCATCTCGTTGAGCATTTACTCGGGAGAGATGACCTATCCGGGCGAACGTCCGCCCGGGCGCATGGAATATCATGCAGGCATGGCAACGGTGTCGCGAGGTCGAATTGCAGTTTACTCAGGACTCGAGGCCAGCAACGAAGAAACATTTTGGTTTCGCTGATGCTGAAAAATGTCTTTCCGATCTCACTGCCCGCGAAAGAAAATGCTGACGTCCGGAAGATCCAGGGAGTGATCCGCTGATGATGATCTTGCCAAGCCTCGTAGCGGCAATGGCTCTTGGGTCGCCGCCACCGCGCGTGGTGGGGACAATCCAGGACCATGCAAATCCCACTCAGCGGCGGGTGGAGACGAGCTATACATGCGGCGGCGGCGAGCGTCGCTTTACCCTGGTGTATGACGAGCGCGTCCGGGCGAGCCTCGTCTCGGCAGTTCGCTTGGGCGTCGCGCTGCCGCCCGACCAGTTGGCACAGGTAAACCGCGCGATTCGAGGGCTCGACAGTTTGACGAGCATCACTCCTCAATGCTCGGAGCCGCACGATATGCTGATTGCAGTCGGAGTGGTAGGGGAGCAGCGATCGGCTGTCTTCGTCTCGTGGTTCGGCGCAGAGATGCGGGCGACCGCTGCCCAGCCGATCGGCTTCTGAGCGGAAAGGTGAGCGACCTCCCCCTCTTCCGGCCCGACGCGGCGGCGGCGCGGGCCCAGCGGCTCGAGGGGGAGATTCTGCTCGTCCAGCCGGTGCGCACCAACATCATCGTGCTGCTGATCGTCGCCATCGTCGGCGCTGCGATCCTGTGGCTGTCGCTCGGCAGCTACACGCGGACCGAGACGGCCCGCGGCATGCTGGTGACGCGGGAGACGTCGGCCAAGGTGGTCGCACTGCGGCCGGGGCGGATCGTCCGGATGCTGGTGCGCGAAGGCGAGCGGGTCGGCGCCGGGCAAAGGCTCGCTCTGGTCCAGACCGAAGAGACGGGGGTGGCGGGCGAGAGTGCCGTCGCGCTGGGCCTCGAAGCCCTCGAGCGACAGCGCCTGCTCACCGCCGAGCAGGCGCGGCTCGCGGCACGGCGCGCGCAGAGCGACCGCGACCGGCTGGCGGCGGCGTTGGCCGGAATCCGCCAGCAGCGCGCCGACGTGAGCGCCCAGATCGGCATCCAGGACCAGGTCGTCGCGTCGGCCGGCGAGATATACGAGCGGGTGGCGCGGCTGCTCGACCGGGGCTTCATCAGCCGCGTCGAAATCGAGCGCCGGCGCCAGGCGCATCTCGCGGCGCGCCAGCAGCTCGCCCAACTGCACCAGCAAAGGAATGCCCTGGCCGCCGAGGAAGCGCGGACCGGAGCGGAGCTCGGCCGGTTCGAGGCCGATGCGGGCAGCGAGATCGTCGCGGCGGGAAGCTCCGCGCAGATGCTTGCGCAGCAGGGTGCGCGGCTCAGGAGCGAGCGCGCTTATGCGATCACGGCGCCGGTCGCCGGGCGCGTGGCCGCATTGCAGACCGCTGCGGGACGGAGCGTCGACGCGTCAGTGCCTCTTATGGAAATATCGCCCGAAGACTCGCCGCTCGCAGCACAGGTCTACGCGCCGACCCGCGCCATCGGCTTCGTCCGGCCCGGGCAGGAGGTGCGTCTCCTCTACGACGCCTTTCCCTATCAGCGCTTCGGAAGCTTCGAGGGGCGGATCCTCGCCGTCTCGCGCGTCGCGATCGACCCGCGCCAGCTCTCGGCACCCTTGCAGGTCGACGAGCCGGTCTACCGGATAGACATTGCGCTCGGCGGCCAGTCCGTCGCCGCGTTCGGCGAACCTGTGGCGCTTCAGCCCGGAATGATGCTGAGCGCCAGCATCGTCCTGGACCGCAGATCCTTCCTCGACTGGCTCCTGACGCCCCTCAACGCCGTCCTGCAGCGGAGCGGCGGCGGCTGAGCCTTGTGCGGCGGACCATGATCCGCTAAAGGCCGCGCCTTCCAACGCATCAGCACTGGAAATTGCGGGAGGCGCGCCCACGGGCTCGCCGTCTGGACCGCTAAACTTGAACCCGGACGAAAGTGCCACTTTCGTCCGCCCTACAGAGTGAGAAACATGGCCAAGAAAATCACGGGCTACGTCAAGCTCCAGGTGCCGGCCGGCAAGGCGAATCCGTCGCCGCCCATCGGTCCGGCGCTCGGTCAGCGCGGCGTCAACATCATGGAATTCTGCAAGGCGTTCAACGCCCAGACCGGCGACATGGAAACCGGCATGCCGATCCCGACGGTGATCACCGTCTACGCGGACCGCAGCTTTTCCTTCGAGATGAAGACTCCGCCGGCGACCTACTTTTTGAAAAAGGCGGCGAAGATCACGTCGGGCTCCAAGGAGCCGGGCAAGTCGGTCGCCGGGCGCGTCACGCGCTCGCAGGTGCGCGACATCGCCGAAGCGAAGATGAAGGATCTGAACGCCAACGATCTCGATCAGGCGGCGAAGATCATCGAAGGCTCCGCCCGCGCGATGGGCCTCGAAGTGGTGGAAGGCTAAGGATATGGCGAAGCTCACGAAGAAGCAGAAGGCGCTCGCCGCCTCGGTCGACACGACCCGTCTCTACGGCGTCGATGAAGCCATCCAGGCCTTGAAGGACAACGCCAAGGCGAAGTTCGACGAAACCATCGAAGTCGCTTTGAACCTCGGCGTCGACCCCCGCCACGCCGACCAAATGGTCCGCGGAGTCGTGACGTTACCCGCCGGCACCGGCAAAGATGTCCGCGTCGCGGTGTTCGCGCGCGGCGCCAAGGCCGAGGAAGCCACGGCGGCGGGCGCCGACGTGGTCGGTGCCGAGGATCTGATGGAGACCATCCAGGGCGGCACCATCGATTTCGACCGCGTCATCGCGACGCCCGACATGATGGGCATCGTCGGCCGCCTGGGCAAGGTGCTGGGTCCCAAGGGCCTGATGCCGAACCCGAAGCTCGGCACCGTCACGCCCAACGTCACCGAAGCCGTCAAGGCGGCCAAGGGCGGCCAGGTCGAGTTCCGGGTCGAAAAGGCCGGCATCATCCATTCCGGCATTGGCAAGGCCAGCTTCTCGAACGAGGACCTGCGCCGCAACTTCGACGCGTTCGTCGATGCCATCGTCCGCGCCAAGCCAACGGGCGCCAAGGGCAAGTATGTCAAGAAGGTGGCCCTCGCCTCCACCATGGGGCCGGGGCTGAAGATCGACGTCGCGGAAGTCGCTGCAGCGTAACTTTCACGCGAGAATACGTTCGGTCTGTTGAACGAGGGCCGGGGCGGCGACGCTCCGGCCCTTTTTCATGCGCGGCGAGCTTCGGCTCAGACCCTGCGGCGCGCCGCGGCGGTGCAGCGGGCGAGGTCGGCGATGGTCGGCGCTGGAAGCGCAAATGCGACCGGCACGAGGCAGAGCGTGCGGCCGGCGCGATCCTGCACTTCCACGGTCGCGCGGCCGGGCCTCGCGCCTTCTTCAAGGCCGTCCAGCAGGGTCTCGCGGGCAATCCACTGCGCCTGGGCGAGCGCCTGAACGTCGTCGCGGCAATCCGCGCCGGCCTCGTCCACGAAGTCGATCCCGCCGCCGCGAACATGGAAATGGTAGAAGGGCATGAGCTGTCCCCGCGCGAAACGGATGGGAAGGTGAAGCGCTGTCCGCGACCCGATCGACGCTGGGGGGCCGCGACCTACTCACAACCGCGCGGGCGCGACTTGGTTCCTGTGTCGATGCGCCCGCCGCCGCGATCGCCTATACCCCCTGCGTGATTCGAACCGAAAGACGGCGCCAGGCCAAGGAGGATGCGCGAGCGATGGCGCGCGGGTTCGACGCCGCGCGTCCCGACGGGCCGCAGATCATGATGCTGATGCGCCTCCTCCACGAGCGGCTGGAGGATGCCCGCGACGCCGGCTCGATCGCGCCCCTCGCCGCCTTTTTCAGCGATAATCTGAAAGCGGCATGGCGGGCCGAGCCGCGCCCGGCGCTCGCCTGCCGTATGGGCTGCGCCCATTGCTGCCATGCCTGGGTCTCCGCGCGGGCTCCGGAAGTGCTGATCGCCAAGCGCGCGATCGCGCCGCGCGACTTGCCCGCCCTGCAGGCCGCCGTCGCCCTCACTCACGCGCGAACGGCCGCGTCCGGCCCGGAAGAGCGCGCGGCCATGGCCGAGCCCTGCCCGATGCTCGACCAAGGACGCTGCCGCATCTATGCCGGCCGCCCGTCCAGCTGCCGCAGCGCCGTGTCGCTCGACGCGGACCTTTGTGCCGAAGCCTTCCGCCCCGGCGCGGCGCCGGTCGACATACCGACGCCCGATTTCCACATCGTGATGCGCCGCGGCTACGGCATCGCGCTGGCCGGAGCCTTGAAGCGCTCGGGCTTCCCTGCGGCGTCCTACGAGTTCGTCGCGGCCATGCACGCGGCCCTCGCCCGCGCCGACGCCGAAGCGGCATGGCTCGCCGGCGAAGACCTGTTCGCAGGCGTCCAGATCGATCCGGGCAGCGACCCGTTCGAACATCCGCGCAACCGCCAGGTCTACGAGCTCGCCTTCGCCGGCTGGTAGGCCGCCGCCGCGCCAAGGCCTTAGGGAAGCGGCGCTCAGCGCCCGCGGCGCTCCCGATACCATTGGCGAACCAACGCGGCGGAGCAGCCGCTCTGGCCGCCGGTGCCGACGACCGAGCAGCCGCCCGGGCGCGTGTCGCGCTGCGCTTCATCCAGATCCTCGGCCCGCGCGCCCCAAGCCGTGCCGCCCGGCCGCCGCTCGCCACGTTCGCGCAGGCTGCGCGGGATGCGGTAACGCTCGTCCTCGTCCTGTCGGCCGCAGACGACGATCTCGTCGGGGCTGCTGGCGACGGGGCACGGATCGTCGCCGTAGACCGTCACCCGAATTTCCCTTTGCGGCGGCTCGTCCTGCACGGCCGCGCCCGCCGCGGCCGGAGATGCGATCAGCGCGGTCGATGCCAGCGCTCCCAAAACCCTTGCGTGCAACATCGATCTCCTTCCGCGCCGTCGAGGCCCGGCGCATCTCTTCTGCCGCCCGCAGGTGAACGGGAGATGTCGCGCCGTGCGTCCCGCATCGTCCGCCGGTCGCGCCCGTGGCCGAAGTGCCGACAGCATGTTGATTTCAGGCGCTCTTGCCCGTATAGGCGCCGCTTCGCTCGCGGGGGCTCATGCTTCCGCGCGGCGTCCGTCCGAGACAGCCGGTGGAGGTTTCCTCCTTAATGCCCGGCCGAGACGGGGAAGAGTTTTTCCGAACCGCCTGCCGCATGCGCGGCCGGCCTCGGGTCTGCCGAAGCTCCTAGGCTTCAGGCCGTCAACCGCTCCCCTTCGGACTGGGTTCTCACCGAAGTACTACTTCGGTGGGTCCCACTTGGGCCGTGTGCACGCGGAGGCAACTCCGCATGTTCGCGGCCTCGTTGGCCCTTTCGGATGGTCCGGAAGGGTTTTTGGAGTGCAAGGCAAATGGATCGAGCTCAAAAGGCCGAGCAGGTCGCAAAGCTGAAGCAGACATTCTCCGAGACGAGCGTGGTGGTCGTCACCCGCAATCTCGGCCTGACGGTGAAGCAATCCACCGCGCTCAGGAATCGGATGCGCGAAGCCGGAGCGACCTACAAGGTCACCAAGAACACGCTCACCCTGATTGCGCTCGAGGGCACGACCTACGCTTCGATCGGCGATCTGCTGACCGGGCCGACGGCGCTCGCCACTTCGTCCGATCCCGTTGCGGCCGCCAAGGTCGCCGTGGATTTCGCCAAGACGACCGATCGTTTCGAGATCGTCGGCGGCGCGATGGGCGATACGGTCCTCGACGTGAACGGCGTGAAGGCGCTGGCCGAGCTTCCGTCTCTTGATGAACTTCGTGCAACCATCATCGGCCTCATCCAGGCGCCGGCGACCAAGATTGCGCGGACCATCAACGAGCCGGGCGCGATGCTGGCGCGTGTCTTCGGCGCATATGCGGCGAAAGAAGACGCGTAACCCCTCGTTTCAATCGAACTGAACCTGAGGGCGCCCAGCGCGCCCGCGACACGGAGACTTACAATGGCAGACATCAATTCCCTCGTCGATCAGCTCTCCGAGCTGACCGTTCTCGAAGCCGCCGACCTCGCCAAGGCGCTTGAAGAGCGTTGGGGCGTTTCGGCGGCGGCCGCGGTTGCGGTTGCCGGCGGCGGCGGCGGCGGCGCGGCGGCTCCGGCCGAAGAAGAGAAGACCGAGTTCGACGTCATTCTCGTCAACGACGGCGGCAAGAAGATCAACGTGATCAAGGAAGTCCGCGCCATCACCGCTCTCGGCCTCGGCGAGGCCAAGGCGCTGGTCGAAGGCGCTCCGAAGCCGATCAAGGAAGGCATCCCCAAGGCCGAAGCGGAAGAACTCCGCAAGCGTCTCGAGGAAGCCGGCGCGACCGTCGAGGTCAAGTAAGCGGCCCGGGCCCCGCGCCCGGATCGACGAAAAAGAAAGGGGCGGTTCCCACGCGGGAGCCGCCCCTTTTTCTTTATATTCGGACTATGTGACCCGGGCTTCGACAGGCTCAGCCCTGGCGGTTTCAGGGGGAGACCAAGGCCGGTCACGGCAAAGCGCGTCCACTAGACAACCGCTAGCCCTGAGCCTGTCGAAGGGCGGATTGCAGCACACCGCCCCTAAAGAAAACGGCCGGCACGGGTCCCCCCGCACCGGCCGCAACTTCCGCGCGTGCCCGCTGGCGCCGCCGCTCAGGCGCTGACGGGGTCGTCGTCGCCGTTGGTGAGCAGGATGATCGCCGCGATGAGCGCGATGATGCCCAGCGTCGGCAGGATGAAGCCGCCACGGATTTCGCTGCCCTCCACCTGCTCTGCCGCCGGCTCGAGCGCGGCGGCCGGAGCCGCATCGGCCTGCGCCTGGGCGGCGGCCGGCGCGGCGGCGATGGACAGGCTGCCGAGGGCGGCCAGGATGTTCTTGATGCGCATGTTCACGTCTCCTTGTGCTTGCTGTGCGTGTTGAAACTCTTTGCGGTGCGGCGCCTGATCAGGCCTCGCATCGGCTTTCGCCGCCGCGCGTTGCGGGCGCATGACGACAACCATCATCGGAACCGCGGGCTGGAGCATCGCGGCGGATTCGGCGGATGCCTTTCCCGCCGACGGCACCAACCTCCAACGCTATGCGGGCACGTTCCAGGGCGTGGAGATCAACAGCTCCTTTCACCGCTCCCACCGCGCGTCCACCTGGGCGCGCTGGGCGGCGAGCGTGCCCGAAGGCTTCCGCTTCGCGGCGAAGATCCCCAAAACGATCAGTCACCAGAAAAAGCTCGTGGATGCGCAGCCGCTCGTGGAGGCGTTCGTGGACGAGGCCGGAGCCTTGGGGGAGAAGCTCGCCATCCTGCTCCTCCAGCTCCCGCCGAAGCTCGCCTTCGATGCGGAGGTCGCGGAAGAATTCCTTGCGCATCTCAAGTCGGCGAGCCCCGCCCGCATCGTCTGCGAGCCCCGGCATCCGAGCTGGTTCGATGCGGACGCCGGCGCGCTCCTGGAGCGCTTGAAGGTCGCGCGCGTTGCGGCCGACCCTGCGGTGGTCCCTGAGGCTGCAAGGCCCGGCGGCTGGCGCGGTCTGGCTTACTGGCGTCTGCATGGTTCCCCCGTCATGTATCGCTCGGCCTATGGCGCGGAGCGTTTGGCGGCCTATTCCCAAGCGATCGCGGCGGCGGCGGCGGGCGGCGCGGAGACCTGGTGCATGTTCGACAACACCGCCTCCTCAGCCGCAACCGCCGA
Organism: Allosphingosinicella sp.; assembly: GCA_036388975.1. Lineage (GTDB taxonomy): Bacteria > Pseudomonadota > Alphaproteobacteria > Sphingomonadales > Sphingomonadaceae > Allosphingosinicella. The sequence goes on from DASVQT010000016.1 coordinate 7,888, forward strand.
TGCGCTCACGCTCGCGGCCCTGCTCAGCGGCGGCGGCCGTTGACGGCGACGGCCTGCGCGTCGGCGGCGGCGACCGCCGCCTCGACCTGCTCGATGGACGGCGTCGGCCCTTCCATCTCCGGCGCGCCGGGCGCCGCGACCGTGTGGACCGTCAGCGTCGCCCCGAAGGTGATCACCAACGCAAACTCCACAACCGAACTCAGCTTCCGCCTCATTGTCTTTCTCCCTCGGCCGGCCAAAGCGCCGCCGTGTTTTTCCGATGAGGGAGGAATTAAGGGACGCGTGCTTCCCGCCTGTGTCGCGGGAAGGGGTTTCGTGTTTCTAGTGTAACAGTGGAGCGGCTCCATGCGTTCGGCGCGTGCGAGCCGGCGGCGAGCGTTTCACAAGCTGCCGCGCTGCCCGCATCTTGCGAACTCGTAGCGCTGGCATTCACTCACTTCACGAGGCAGAGCCCTTCAGGATGAACCAACTGCAGTTTCGATCGGTATCCGCCAGTTGAGGCTTGGCGTTCGTCTCGCGGCTGCGTTGCTGGCCTTGATCGTCGCCGGGCTGTTCATTCAGCCCGGCGGCAGCGTGCGTGCCTGGTCGGTTGGTCCGGAACTCGATCGGCCGGTGTCGAATGCGGGAGCGATCGAGACGGCGCGTGCGGCCCACTGGCGATACCGTCTGGCCACTGCATTGCTGACCGTTTCTTATTCGGTGCGCGAAGCGGCTCCCCCGCAGGCTGGGCGGCCGTGCGTCGCGGGGTGGCAGGTCACTGCGCACAGCCTGTTCGGAATGCCCGTCGAGCGCGTCAGCGTCGGGTGCGGCGGAACGGAGGTGGGGTTCGGCGGGCAAGAGGGTCGAAAGGCTGTGCCTTCCTCTTGACCCACATCAGCCCGTTCCCTACATAGCCACCCACACCCCATCGTATCGGAACAGGACGTGCCGTCGCGCAGCGCGTTCAAAGCATTGATCGTACGGGGTTTTATCGGACGCTGAAGCTGCGGTCTCACATCGGAGACTCGCGGCTTTTTGCGTCTTGAAGCGCATCACGCATCGGGCTTCGCCCCCGCTTCACCGGCGGGGGTGCCCAGGGGCTCCGCATCGCGGAGCACGGTTTAAGAAGGCGAGAACAGACCCACATGGCGACCATCGCAGGCAACGCAGGACCCAACGCGTCGACCGAGACGCGCACGTCCACCGCTTCCAAGCGCATCCGCAAGATCTTCGGCAACATCCACGAAGTCTCGGAAATGCCGAACCTCATCGAGGTTCAGCGCGAAAGCTACGAGCAGTTCCTGCGCTCGCGGCCCCAGGACGGCTACGTCTCGGGCCTCGAAAAGACCCTGCGGTCCGTGTTCCCGATCCGCGACTTCGCCGGTACGGCCGAGCTCGATTTCGTCAATTACGAGCTCGAGGATCCCAAGTACGACACGGACGAGTGCCGCCAGCGCGGCATGACCTATGCGGCGCCGATGCGCGTCACGCTCCGCCTCATCGTCTTCGAAGTCGATCCCGATACCGAGACCCGCTCCGTTTTGGATATCAAGGAGCAGGACGTCTACATGGGCGACATGCCGCTCATGACGCATAACGGCACCTTCATCATCAACGGCACCGAGCGCGTCATCGTTTCGCAGATGCACCGTTCGCCGGGCGTCCTCTTCGACCACGACCGCGGCAAGACCCACGCGTCCGGCAAGTATCTCTTCGCCGCCCGCGTCATTCCGTATCGCGGCTCGTGGCTCGATTTCGAGTTCGACGCCAAGGACATCGTCAACGTCCGCATCGACCGGAAGCGCAAGCTGCCGGTGACGGCGCTCCTCCACGCGCTCGACATGAGCTCGGAAGAGATCCTCAACACCTTCTACAACCGCGTCGTCTTCGTGCGCGGCTCGGGCGGGTGGAAGATCCCCTACGTGCCGGAGAATTGGCGCGGCCAGAAGCCGATGTACGACGTGGTCAATGCCGAGACGGGCGAAGTCGCCTTCGCCGCCGGCACCAAGATCACGCCGCGCGCCGCCAACAAGGCGGGCAAGGACGGTCTCAAGGACCTGATCATCCCGACCGAGGAAATCTTCGGCCGCTACTCGGCGTTCGATCTGGTCAACGACAAGACGGGCGAAATCTACATCGAAGCGGGCGACGAAGTCTCCGCCGAGAACCTCGAGCGCCTCGACCGCGCCGGCATCGAGCGGCTCGAGCTGCTCGACATCGACCACGTGTCGACCGGTCCCTGGATCCGCAACACGCTGAAGGCCGACAAGGCCGAGGATCGCGATCACGCGCTTTCCGACATCTACCGCGTCATGCGCCCCGGCGAGCCGCCGACGCGCGAGACGGCGGACAGCCTGTTCGCCGGCCTGTTCTTCGATCCGGAGCGCTACGACCTGTCGGCCGTCGGCCGCGTCAAGCTCAACATGCGCCTCGACCTCGACGTCGAGGATACGGTGACGACGCTCCGCAAGGAGGACATCATCGCGGTCGTGAAGACCCTCGTCGACCTGAAGGACGGCAAGGGCGAGATCGACGACATCGACAATCTCGGCAACCGGCGCGTGCGCTCGGTCGGCGAGCTGCTCGAGAACCAGTACCGCGTCGGCCTGCTCCGCATGGAGCGCGCCGTGAAGGAGCGCATGAGCTCGGTCGACGTCTCGACCGTCATGCCGAACGACCTCATCAACGCCAAGCCGGCCGTGGCCGCGGTGCGCGAGTTCTTCGGCTCCTCGCAGCTCTCGCAGTTCATGGACCAGACCAACCCGCTGTCCGAAGTCACCCACAAGCGCCGCGTGTCGGCGCTCGGGCCGGGCGGTCTCACCCGTGAGCGCGCCGGCTTCGAAGTCCGCGACGTTCACCCGACCCACTATGGCCGCATCTGCCCAATCGAGACTCCGGAAGGGCCGAACATCGGCCTCATCAACTCGCTCGCCAGCTTCAGCCGGGTCAACAAGTACGGCTTCATCGAAACGCCGTACCGCAAGGTCATCGACCACAAGGTGACGGACGAGGTCGTCTACCTTTCCGCCATGGAAGAAGCGAAGCACACGATCGCCCAGGCGAACGCCGAGCTCGACGAGAATAAGGGCTTCACCGAAGACCTCATCTCCTCGCGCCGTGCCGGCGACTTCCTGATGGCGCCGCGCGACCAGATCACGCTCATGGACGTCTCGCCCAAGCAGCTCGTCTCGGTCGCCGCCTCGCTCATTCCGTTCCTCGAGAACGACGACGCGAACCGCGCCCTCATGGGCTCGAACATGCAGCGCCAGGCCGTGCCGCTCGTCCGCGCCGAAGCGCCGCTCGTCGGCACCGGCATGGAAGAGACCGTCGCCCGCGATTCCGGCGCCGCCATCGCGGCGCGCCGCTCGGGCATCGTCGACCAGGTCGATGCGATGCGCATCGTCGTCCGCGCCACGTCGGACGTCGAGGCCGGCCGTTCGGGCGTCGACATCTACACGCTGATGAAGTTCCAGCGTTCGAACCAGAACACCTGCATCAACCAGCGTCCGCTGGTGAAGGTGGGCGACTTCGTCAACAAGGGCGACGTCATCGCCGACGGTCCGTCGACGGAGCTCGGCGAGCTGGCGCTCGGCCGCAACGTGCTCGTCGCGTTCATGCCGTGGAACGGCTATAACTTCGAGGACTCGATCCTCATCTCCGAGCGGATCGTGAAGGACGACGTCTTCACCTCGATCCACATCGAAGAGTTCGAAGTGATGGCCCGCGATACGAAGCTCGGGCCGGAGGACATCACTCGCGACATCCCCAACGTCGGCGAGGAAGCGCTCCGCAACCTCGACGAAGCGGGCATCGTCTATATCGGCGCCGAAGTGGAGCCGGGCGACATCCTGGTCGGCAAGATCACGCCCAAGGGCGAAAGCCCGATGACTCCGGAGGAAAAGCTCCTCCGCGCCATCTTCGGCGAAAAGGCGTCGGACGTGCGCGACACGTCGCTGCGCCTGCCGCCGGGCGTCACCGGCACCGTCGTCGAAGTCCGCGTCTTCAACCGCCACGGCATCGACATCGACGACCGTACGCGTGCGATCCAGACCGAGGAAAAGGACCGTCTGCGCAAGGACGCGGACGACGAGCGCGCCATCCTGAAGCGCTCCTCCTACACCCGCCTTCGCGAGATGCTGCTGGGCCAGACCGCCACGGCGGCTCCGAAGGGCGTCAAGAAGGGCGGCGTCATCGATGCGGAAACCCTCGACTCGGTCGAGCCGCACGAATGGTGGAAGTTCGCGGTCAAGGACGACGCCGTCCAGTCGGACCTGGAAGCCGTCAAGGGCCAGTATGACGAGGCGGAAGCGGTGATCCGCCGCCGGCTCGAGGACCGCATCGAGAAGCTCGAACGCGGCGACGAGCTGCCGCCGGGCGTCTTGAAGATGGTCAAGGTCTTCGTCGCGGTGAAGCGCAAGCTGCAGCCGGGCGACAAGATGGCCGGCCGCCACGGCAACAAGGGCGTCATCTCCCGGATCCTTCCGGAAGAAGACATGCCGTTCCTCGAGGACGGCACCCCGGCCGACATCGTGCTCAATCCGCTGGGCGTGCCGTCGCGCATGAACGTCGGGCAGATTTTCGAGACCCACCTCGGCTGGGCCGCCCGCGGCCTCGGCCGGCAGGTCGCGCAGATGCTGGAGGACATCCGTCACAAGGCGGAAGGGCTCCAGGGCAGCGACGTCGATGCGGTGCGCACCAAGCTCAAGACCATTTACGGTCCCAATTACGACGCGGACATCGATGCCCGCGCCGACGGCGACCTGATGGAGCTTGCGGGCAACCTCACCTTCGGCGTCCCGATGGGCACTCCGGTGTTCGACGGCGCGCGCGAAGCGGACGTGTCGGCGATGCTCGCCATGGCCGGCCTCGACGAGAGCGGCCAGGTGACGCTCTTCGACGGCCGCACCGGCGAAGCGTTCGACCGCAAGGTGACGGTGGGCTACATCTACATGCTGAAGCTGCACCATCTCGTGGACGACAAGATCCACGCGCGTTCGATCGGGCCGTACAGCCTCGTCACCCAGCAGCCGCTGGGCGGCAAGGCCCAGTTCGGCGGCCAGCGTTTCGGCGAAATGGAGGTCTGGGCCCTTCAGGCCTACGGCGCCGCCTACACGCTGCAGGAAATGCTGACGGTGAAGTCGGACGACGTGATCGGCCGCACCAAGGTCTACGAGGCGATCGTCAAGGGCGACGACACGTTCGAGGCGGGCATTCCGGAAAGCTTCAACGTGCTGGTCAAGGAAATGCGCTCGCTCGGCCTCAACGTGGAGCTGAACAGCCACCTCGACGAGGATGACGACGGCTTCGCGCAGGCGGCGGAATAAGGCGGCGGGGCGCCGGGAAGGCGCCCCTCCCCTTCATTCCCACAAGTGATTTTCCCTGAAAGGGACGAGAAATGAACGAACTCACGAACTTCGCCAATCCGGTCGCCAAGCCGGAGACGTTCGACCAGATCAAGATCGGCATCGCTTCGCCGGAGCGGATCCGTTCCTGGTCGTTCGGCGAGATCAAGAAGCCCGAGACCATCAACTACCGCACGTTCAAGCCCGAGCGCGACGGCCTGTTCTGCGCGCGCATCTTCGGTCCGATCAAGGATTACGAGTGCCTGTGCGGCAAGTACAAGCGCATGAAGTACAAGGGCATCGTCTGCGAGAAGTGCGGAGTC
>DASVQT010000017.1:0-8544 GCA_036388975.1 Allosphingosinicella sp.
CGGTGCACCGGCTTTATCTTGCCAGCATCGGCGAAGGGACGTTCGGCGGCAGCCTCGATTATCTCGAAATGCAGGCCTTCTACAGCCGGCGCCTTTCGGACATTTGGGACCTTCAGGCGGGCCTGCGCTACGACATACGTCCGCTTCCCAACCGCGCCTGGCTCGCGCTCGGCCTTCAAGGAAGCACGGACGCTCTGAACCTCGGCGCCTACACATTCCTGTCCCACCGCGGCGAACTCGCGGCGCGGCTTTACGCGCTTTACGACATTCCGCTTCCGGGCCGGTTCGTTCTCCAGCCCGGCGCCGAACTGAACGCGTTCGCCGAGGACGTTCCGGAGCTCGGCATCGGCCGGGGCCTGGCTTACGGCGAAGCGGGCGTGCGCCTGCGCTATGTCGTCCACGAGGACCGCTTCACGCCCTATGTGGGCATCGAATATGCCCGCAGCTTCGGCCGTACCGCCCGCTTCGCCCGGGAAGCCGGCGAGGACCATTCGGGCCTCGTCTTCCTCCTCGGGCTCCGCTCCTGGTTTTAAGAGGGGCTCGCACGCCGCGCGCTGCAAACCGCCCTTCGACAGGCTCAGGGCTAGCGGGGAAAGAGACCGCGACCAAACCGCTAGGGCTGAGCCTGTCGAAGCCCGCATTGCCGTGCGTAAGGCTTGGCGGACTAGAGCTGCGGCGTCAGTGCCGCATCCCGCAGCCCGCGCCACACTCTCAAAGCCTGCACCGTCTCCGGCACGTCGTGCACTCGAAGAAGCTGAACGCCCTGGTCCGCGCCCTTCAATGCCAGAGCCAGCGAACCGGGCAAACGCGCGTCCGCCGGCGCCTCGCCCGACAGCGCGCCGATCATGCGCTTGCGGCTGGCGCCGAGCATGATCGGGCAGCCCAGCCCGTGCAGGAGCGCGAGGCCGTTCAGCAGCTGGAGATTGTGCTGCACCGTCTTGCCGAAGCCGATGCCCGGATCGATCACGATCGCGGCCCGGTCGATCCCCGCCGCGACCGCCGCCTCGATCCGCGCTTCGAGCCAGTCATAGACTTCGAACAAAACCGGCCGGTCGTAGCTCGGCGACTGCTGCATGGTCTCGGGCGTACCCTGGTGGTGCATCAGGACGACCGGGCACCCGGCGCCGGCGACGACCTCGGCCGCGCGGTCGTCCCAGGTGAGGCCGGAAACGTCGTTCACCATCGCGGCGCCGGCGCCGAGCGCCGCCTCCATCACGGCCGCCTTGCGCGTGTCGATCGATACGGCCGTGCCGGAACGGGCGAGCCGCTCGACGACCGGCAGGATCCGCTTCACCTCGTCGCCTTCCCAAACCGGCTGCGCGCCCGGCCGGGTGGATTCCCCGCCGACGTCGATCAGCGCCGCGCCGGCCGCCGCCATGGCATGCCCCGCGTCGGCGGCGGCTTGTGCGTCGGCATGGGCGCCGCCGTCGGAGAAGCTATCGGGCGTCGCATTGACGATGCCCATGATCTGCGGCTGGTCGAGCCGCACCACGCGCGGGCCGAGCGCCAGCGGTGCTCGCGGCGCGGTGAGGTTTGCCCAGGCGCGCCGGGCTTGCTCCGGGAGCGTATTCAGCACGCCGCTCATGTCCTCGACCGGCACCAGGTCCGAGGAGACACGGCTCCGGCCGCTCATGACCGCGACCTCCACCGCGGCGAACCAGAGGAGGCCGCCGGCCAGCCGCTCGACCTTGCCGTCGAGGCCGAAGGGCGCGTCGACGAAGCCGGTCGGGCGCAGATAGACGATTTCAGCCATTGCTCGTCACCCGCTCCTTGGCACTTTGTTCACCACCTCCCGGCTATCGACTGCCCATGCGTGCGGCAAGCGCGCGGGACGGAAGAATGAAGCTCGCACCCAAATATGTCGAAAAGCCCTGGGGGCGCGCCGGCCTCGCCACCGTGCCGGAAGCCCTGCGCGCGCGCCGCATCGGCGAGATCTGGTTCGAAGCTCCGCCGGGCAAACAGGGGGCGGGCGGCAACCTGCCGCTCCTCGTCAAGCACCTCTTCACCGACGAGCTTCTCTCCGTCCAGGTCCATCCGGACGACGCGCAGGCCAAGGCGCGCGGGCTCGCCAGCGGCAAGAGCGAATGCTGGTACATCCTCGACGCCGTGCCGGGCGCGACTCTGGCGCTCGGCTTGAAGCGCCCGGCTTCCGCCGAGGAGGTCCGCGCCGCCGCCCTCGACGGCTCGATCGAACGGCTGCTTCACTGGCAGAAAGTGCGCCCCGGCGATTTCTTCTACGTGCCCGCCGGCACCATTCACGCCATCGGCCCCGGCATCTCGCTGGTCGAAGTGCAGCAGCCCGCCGACGTCACCTTTCGCTTGTTCGATTACGGCCGCCCGCGTGACCTCCACCTTGCCGAAGCCCTCGACGTCGCCGTGCGCACGCCCTATCCGCCCGAGCTCATCAAGCGCGCCTCGCCGGACCGCGGCACGCTCTTCGTCGGCGGCCCCCACTTCACCCTGATCGCCGCCGCCGGCCGCCGCGGCGCCGGTGCGCTCGCCGACCGCGACCGCTTCGCCTTCGTCCTCGAAGGCAGCGCGTCCGTTGCGGGCGAAACCGCCGGCCCCGCCGACTGCCTGTTCGTCCCGCGCGGCGCCGAGCTCGATTGCTCCGCCGACGCCGCCCTCCTCATCGCCGCCGCCGGCGCGTGGGAAGCGGCCGAGGCTTCGCCGCCCGTATCGGAGCGGAGACGCGCGGCCTGAATCCTCCCCATCCGCGAAGCGGTTGGGGAGGGGGACCACCCGAAGGGTGGTGGAGGGGTAAGTGTCGAGGCCTGGCCATCCACCCCTCCACCATGCTTCGCATGGTCCCCCTCCCCATCGGCTGCGCCGACAGGGAGGATGGAGAGCCTCAAACCTCGAACGTCAGGAGATGCCGCTGCCTGAGCGTGTCGACCGGCACGAGCGTGCCGCCATCCTCGATATGCCAGAAGGTCCAGCCGTTGCACGCGGGCGCATCCTGCACGGCGGCGCCGGCCTTGTGGATCGAGCCCTGGCCGCCCGGATATTCGATCGATCCGTCGGCGAGGACCTTGACCTGCCAGCGGCGCTTGGCGTCGGTGAGCATTGCGCCCGGCGCCACCATGCCCGTTTCGACGAGCAGCCCGAACGGGACCTTGGTCGCCGTCTTGCGCGATTTCATCGTCTTCATCGCGCTCTCGTCGAGCGGCAAGGTCGAGGCGATCCGCTCGCGCGCGACGCGGACATATTTCTTCTCGCGCTCGATCCCGATCCATTCGCGCCCGAGCCGCCGCGCCACCGCGCCGGTCGTGCCGGTGCCGAAGAACGGGTCGAGCACGACGTCGCCGGGGTTCGTGCAGGCGAGGAGCACGCGGTAGAGCAAAGCTTCGGGCTTCTGCGTCGGATGCGCCTTGTGGCCGCCGTCCTTCACCCGCTCGCCGCCCGAGCAGATCGGCAGCGTCCAGTCGGAGCGCATCTGGAGCTCGTCGTTCAGCGCCTTCATCGCCTGGTAGTTGAACGTGTAGCGGCTGTCCTCGGATCGGCTCGCCCAGATCAGGGTCTCGTGCGCGTTGGTGAAGCGGGTGCCGCGGAAGTTCGGCATCGGATTGGCCTTGCGCCAGACGATGTCGTTCAGGATCCAATAGCCTGCATCCTGGAGCGCGGCGCCGACCCGGAAGATATTGTGGTAGGAGCCGATCACCCACAGCGTTCCGTTCGGCTTCAGGATCCGCCGCGCCTCCTTGAGCCAGGCGCGGGTGAATTCGTCGTAGGCGGCGAAGCTGGTAAATTTGTCCCAATCGTCGTCGCAAGCGTCGACGCGGCCGCCTTCGGGGCGGAACAGGTCGCCGCCGAGCTGCAGATTGTAGGGCGGATCGGCGAAGACCATGTCGACGCAAGCATCGGGCAGCGCCTTCATCGCGGCGATGCAATCGTCCTCGATGATCCGGCCGAGCGGAAGGTCGAGGGGAGGCGCTTCGGCAGCCGCGGGCTTGGCCTTCTTCCGGGCCTGCGCCGGCATCACGCGCGTCAATGCAGTCATTCGTTCACCGCCCCCGGTTCAGCACAGACCTCGAAGCCTGTGGGAGGCCGCTCATGCGGTCAAGGCGGGCATTAACCACGACCCCGTGGAGAAGCCGTTAACATGCCGCGAACGAAACGAGTCCTGCGCAGCTAATGGAGTCCAGCGCCCCGCACGGGACTCAACATCTTGTGGTGTGGCTGGAAAGGCGCACGAGCTGTGGAAATCCCGCCGCGCCGAGGCGACGCGCTGCGGCGGAGCCTAAACGGCGAGGATCTGCTGCGATCCGATCTCGGCCGTGCCGTCGCGCGCTTCGTAATAAGCGCGAACCGGGCCGAAGGTGCGGCGGTGGAGCGGCGTGGGGCCGAGTGCGGTGAGGCCGCTCAGATGCTCGGGCGTCGGATAGCCCTTGTTCGTCTCCCAGCCGTAGCCGGGGTGCTCTCTCGCATGGTCCGCCATGATCTTGTCGCGAGTCACCTTGGCGACGATCGAGGCGGCGGCGATCGAGCGGCACTTGGCGTCGCCCGCCACGATCGCCTTGGACGGCCGCTCCCAGCGCGGGCAGCGATTGCCGTCGACGAGGATCCATGCGGGATCGAAGCCCAAGGCTTCCACCGCCCGGCTCATCGCCAGCATCCGCGCCCAATAGATGTTGAGCCGGTCGATCTCCTCGACGGAGGCGATGCCGACGCCGACCTTCGCCTGGGCATAGAGCCTGGCGCAGATCGCCTCCCGGTCCTTGGCGGGAAGCACCTTCGAATCGTCGATGCCGCGCGGGAACCTCGCCCGGTCGAGCACCACCGCGGCGGCGACCACGGGCCCCGCCAGCGGCGCGCAGCCCGCCTCGTCCACGCCGGCGAGCGGTTCGGGAAAGTCACGTTCGATCTTGAAGCATGGGCGGGCCATCGCGGACCAGCATAAAGGGGCCGCGCGGCGGGGAAAGCCCCAAGCGGCTGGTTCCGCGCGATTTTCCTGTGGATGACGCCGAAGCGTCAGCCCCGGAAGTCGGTGACGAACTGCTGGCCGAGCGGACCGTGACCCCGGCCGAGGCCCGGCGCTTCGAGGATCGCGGCTCGAACGAAGCTCACCGCCCGCTCGAACGCCTTTTCGATCGGCAGACCGGCGCCGAGCCCGGTCGCGAGCGCGCTGGCGAGCGTGCAGCCCGTTCCGTGCGTATGCTCCGTGTCCAGCCGCTTGCCACGCAACTCGCGGATCGGGTCGGACGGGCCGATGAGCCGGTCGGCGACCTCGTCGCCATGAGCGTGTCCCCCTTTCGCCAGCAGGTGGCAGCCGTGAGCGAGCACGGCCGCCTCTCCGCCCAATGCTTCCAGCTCGGGCAGGTTCGGCGTGACGACGGAGGCCATGCCCATCAGCCGCTCGAACGCCGCGATCGTGTCCGCATCGGCGAGCACCGAGCCGCTTGTCGCCACCATGACGGGATCGAAGACGATCGGAACGGAAAGGCTTTCGAGCCGGTCCGCGACCGCATGCACCGTCTCCGCCGATCCGATCATGCCGATCTTCACGGCATCGACGCCGATGTCCGAAATCACCGCCTCCATCTGCTCGACCACGAACGCGGCCGGCACCGGCATGACGCCCGTGACGCCGAGCGTGTTCTGCGCGGTGAGCGCGGTAATCGCCGTCATTGCGTGTCCGCCCAGCATCGTGACGGTCTTGATGTCCGCCTGGACTCCCGCGCCGCCGCCGGAATCCGAGCCGGCGATGATCAGGATGCGGGGACAGATCATGCGAGCTGTTCCGTCAGCATCACCAGACTCGTTCGTGCCGAGCGAAGTCGAGGCGCGCGGCTCGGAGTCGGAGCTTGCGCCCCTCGACTTCGCTCGGGACGAACGGAACCTTGGCGCACTTGCACCCTCAAGCCGCCTTCACCGCATCGCAGATCGCATCGACCACTTCCTCGACCACCGCGTCGTCCTCGCCCTCCGCCATGACGCGGATGAGCGGCTCCGTGCCCGACTTACGGATCACGAGGCGGCCGGTGCCCTGAAGCCGCTGCTCCGCCTCGGCGATCACCGCCTTGACGCTCTCCGCCTCCAGCGGCGCGCCGCCGGCGAAGCGGACGTTCTTGAGAAGCTGGGGAAGGGGATCGAACTGGTGGAGGACCTCGCTCGCCGGCTTGCCGCTTTCGACGAGGCAGGCGAGGATCTGGAGCGCGGCGACGAGGCCGTCGCCGGTCGTGGCATAATCCGAAAGAATGATGTGGCCGGACTGCTCGCCGCCGACGTTGCAGCCGCGCGCCCGCATCTCCTCCAGCACATAGCGGTCGCCGACCTTGGTGCGGAAGAGCTCCAGGCCTTTGCTCTCGATGAAGCGCTCGAGGCCCAGGTTCGACATCACGGTGGCGACCAGCCCGCCGCCCATCAGCAGTCCGTGGCTGTGCCAGGACGCCGTGATCGTCGCCATGAGCTGGTCGCCGTCGACGATCCGCCCGGCCTCGTCGACCACGATCAAGCGGTCCGCGTCACCGTCCAGCGCGATGCCGATCTGCGCGCCTTCCTCGATCACCCGCGCCTGAAGCGCGGCCGGCGCGGTGGATCCGCAGCCGTCGTTGATGTTCGTGCCGTCCGGGTTGACGCCCATCGCGACCACATCGGCGCCGAGCTCCCAGAGCGCGGAGGGCGCCACCTGGTAGGCGGCGCCGTTGGCGCAATCGACGACGATCTTGAGGCCGTCGAGCCGCAGCTCCTCCGGAAAGGTCGATTTCGCGGCATGGATATAGCGGCCGCGCGCATCTTCGATCCGGCGCGCCCGGCCGATGAGCGGCGCGTCGACCAGCACGGGCTCCTCCTCCAGCAGCCGCTCGATTTCGGCTTCGTCGGCGTCGGACAGCTTGTAGCCGTCCGGCCCGAACAGCTTGATGCCGTTGTCGACATAAGGGTTGTGGCTGGCCGAAATCATGACGCCGAGATCGGCGCGCATCGAGCGGGTGAGGAGCGCGACGGCCGGCGTCGGCACCGGCCCCACCATCACAACGTCCATGCCGACGCTGGTGAAGCCGGAGATCATCGCCGTTTCCATCATATAGCCCGAAAGCCGCGTATCCTTGCCGATTACCACCCGGTGGCGGTGATCGCCGCGCAGGAAGTGCGCGCCCGCCGCCTGCCCGACCCGCTGGGCGATCTCCGCCGTCATCGGGGCCGCATTGGTCCTGCCCCTTATTCCGTCCGTGCCGAAGAACTTGCGCGCCATTGGTCGTCCCATCCCTTTGTTGCCCGGCCCCATAGCCCAAAGGCCATGCGGCGGAAAGGAACGCGCATTCGGACCTTTTGGAGCCGGGGAACATTGCGCTCCTTCGAACCTTCCACACGCCGCGCCGGAGCGATAAGGCAGCACCATGTCCCAACCGGTCCGCATCCTGCTCGCCCTCGCCGTCGGCCTTCTTCTCGGCATCGCCACGGCCGGCGCTCCGTTCACAGAAAACGCGATCGCGGTCGCGGATCCGATCGGCGGCATGTGGCTCGATGCGCTGAGGATGACGATCGTCCCGCTCGTCGTCTCCCTTCTGGTCACCGGCATCGCCGCTTCCGCCGAAGCGGCGCGGGCGAGCCGGCTTACGGCGCGCGCGATCATGCTCTTCTTCGCTGTGCTCTGGACGGGCGCGATCATCTCCGCGCTGCTCACGCCGCTGCTGCTGTCCGCTTGGCCGCTTCCGGGAGAAGCCGCCGGGGCCCTGCGCGCCGCCCTTGCCGGCACGACGGGCGACGTGGGCGAGATCCCGACCTTCGGCCAGTTCTTGCGCTCGCTCATCCCGACCAACCCCGTCTCCGCCGCGGCCGAGGACCAGATCCTTCCGCTCATGGTCTTCACCCTCGTCTTCGCCTTCGCCATCACCCGGCTCCCGGCTGAGCAGCGGGCGGTGCTGGTCGGCTTCTTCCGAGCCGTCGCCGACGCGATGCTGGTGATCATCAACTGGGTGCTCTGGCTGGCGCCGATCGGTGTCCTCGCCCTAGCCTATGTGGTCGGCGCGCGGGCGGGCACGTCGGCGCTCGGCGCGCTCGGCCACTACGTCATCGTGGTCGCGCTGGTCGGCTGCGTCGTCTGGTTCCTCGCCTGGCCGCTCGCGGCGATCGGGGGACGGGTCAGCTTCGCCAGCTACACAAAGGCGATCGGCCCGCCCCATGCGGTGGCGATCAGCACTCAATCCTCGCTCGCCTCCCTTCCCGCCATGCTCAAGGCGAGCGAGCGCCTCGGCGTGCCCGTCGCAGCCTCGGGCGTCGTGCTCCCGCTCGCCGTCGCTTTGTTCCGCGCGACGGGACCCGCGATGAACCTCGCCGTCGCCATCTACGTCGCGCACCTGATGGGCGTGCCGCTCACGCCCATCGCCCTCATCGCCGGCATTGCGGTGGCGTCCACGACGACCCTGGGCTCGGTGAGCCTTCCGGGATCGATCAGCTTCATCACGTCCATCGCGCCGATCTGCTACGCGATGGGCGTTCCGATCGAGCCGCTGCTGCTCCTCATCGCGGTGGAAACCCTGCCGGACATCGTGCGCACCACCGGCAACGTTTCGATGGACGTCGCCGCCACCGCCACCGTCGCCC
>DASVQT010000018.1:0-2075 GCA_036388975.1 Allosphingosinicella sp.
ATGGTCGTGGGTCGAAGAGGACCGCTCGATCGTCGAGTATGACATGACGGGCGTGCATTCGCTGAACGATGCCGACCTGGCATTCACACCCTCCATGTTGGAAGTCGATCCTGTGACGATCAACGTCTACGCCTATTCTGGCAATGGGCAGATCGACGCATCCGATTGGGATTCGGGTATCCTGGTGGGGACGGCGGCGCTTACCTCCGCGGACAGCGGGATGACGTACGTGCTCGACCTGGACGAGACTCTCATCAACCCGCTGCTTGACGACGGCCAGTATCTTGGGCTGCGCTTCGACCTGGTCGAAACCCTGCCGTTTGCGGAACTTGGCGCCAGTCACTCGTCTCAGATCGGCGTTTTCATGGATCTCTCCGCCGTCGAGCTGCAGATGCAGTTTGGCGGATAGGCAGGCGATCTGCTTGGCGATCGAATAAATCATTCCGGCGCGCATTCTGTTATAGGCGACTGCGCCGACCGGCGGCGGTTGCTCGTGGCCGAATGGGGAAGTGGCGCACCCGACAGGATTCGAACCTGTGACCTCTGCCTTCGGAGGGCAGCGCTCTATCCAGCTGAGCTACGGGTGCCTCGCCGTGAGGAAATGGGCGCTTAGCAAAGGGCCGGCAAGGGCACTAGGCCTTTAATCGACGGGCCTTGCGCGGGGCCGCGGGCACGGTTGAGGCTCGGCGCGACGCTTTCGCCATCGCCTCCTCCTCGCTGCCCGGCGCCGGCGTCTTGGGCTGGTAGCGGCACAGATCCCTGACCACGCAGCGCCAGCATTCGGGCTTGCGCGCCTTGCAGACGTAGCGGCCGTGCAGGATCAGCCAGTGATGGGCGTGGCGGCGGTAGGGCGGGGGCGTCAGCCGGTCGAGCTTTTCCTCCACCTCGAGTGGGGTCTTGCCACGTGCCAGCGCGGTGCGGTTGGCGACCCGGAAAACGTGGGTATCGACGGCGAACGTCTCCGCTCCGAAGGCGCAGTTCATCACCACGTTGGCGGTCTTGCGCCCGACACCGGGCAGCGCTTCGAGCGGGTCGCGGTCGGCGGGAACCTTCCCGCCATGCTGCTCGACCAGTGCGCGCGACAAGGCGATCACGTTCTTCGCCTTGGTGTTGAACAGGCCGATCGTCTTGATCGCCTCCCGCAGCCGTTCCTCGCCAAGCTCCAGCATCTGCTGCGGCGTCGTCACCCGCGCGAACAGCTCGCGCGTGGCGAGGTTGACGCTTGCATCGGTCGCCTGCGCCGAAAGCACCACCGCCACCAGCAGCGTATAATCGTTGACATATTCGAGCTCGGTCTCGGGCTCCGGGATGCGCTCGGCAAGCCGGGCGTAGAAGTCGGCGACTTCGGCTTTCTTCATTCCAGGCCCAGTACGTCCTTCATCGCGTAGCGCCCCGGCGGCTTGCCGGCGAGCCACAGCGCCGCCCGGATCGCGCCGCGGGCGAAGATTTCCCGGCTTTCGGCCCGGTGGCCGAGCTCGAGCCGCTCGCCTTCGCCGGCGAAGATCACCTGATGATCGCCCGCGACGGTGCCGCCGCGCAGCGCCGCGAAGCCGATCCCGCCGCGCGCGCGCGGTCCGGCCGCTCCGTCGCGTCCCCGGTCCGCGACATCGTCCAGAACGGCGCCGCGCGCCGACGCGGCCGCCTCGCCGAGAAAGAGGGCCGTGCCCGAAGGCGCGTCGACCTTGCCGCGATGGTGCATCTCGACGATCTCCACGTCCCATTCTTCGTCGAGCCGCATCGCAGCCTCGCGCACGAGGTGGGCGAGCAGGTTCACGCCCAGCGATGTATTCGCAGCTTGAAGGACGGCGATCTTCGCGGCGGCTTCGTCGAGGGCGGCGTGATGCTCCCACGCGAGTCCGGTCGTACCGACCAGCAGCGGCCTTCCCGCCGCCACCGACGCTTCGAGGTGGCTTCGGAGCGCTTCGGGGGCCGAGAAATCGACCAGCACGTCGCAGTTGCGGGCGAGGGCGGTCGCGTCGTCGCCTCGGGACGCGCAGCCGGCCAGCCGCGCCTCACCACCTGGTTCGAGCAAGGCGGCGATCGCGCGCCCCATCCGCCCAGAGCCCCCGAAAATG
>DASVQT010000019.1:0-23722 GCA_036388975.1 Allosphingosinicella sp.
CGGCATCACGACGATCTTGTTCTTGACCGGGTCCACCGGGGGCGGGCTCGAATTGGGGTCGTTCACCGGAAGATCGATCTTCACCGCGTGGGTCTGGATCGGGATGGTGATGATGAACATGATGAGGAGCACGAGCATCACGTCGATCAGCGGCGTGGTGTTGATGTCCATCATCGGTTCGTCGGCGTCGGCGCTGGCGACTGCTGCACCCATGGCGTTACACTCCTAGGCTTACTGGACGCCGCCGCGCGGAGGCGGCTGCGAGATGAACCCGACGCGGGTGAAGCCCGCGCGCTGCATCGTGAAGATGGTCCCGCCGATGCAGCGGTAGGGCGTGTTGATGTCGCCGCGGATATGGGCTTCGGGAATGTCCTCGTCCGCGATGTTCGCGCCCGGGCCGCCCAGCCGGTCGATTTCCGCCTTGAGCGCGGCGTCGGCCCGCTCCAGCAGCTCTTCCGAAGTGACCTTGGTCAGCTCCCAATAGACCTCGCACGTCCCGTTTTCCGCCTTCACCGAGAGGTTGATGTTCTGCGGAGTGGTGGTCGTGACTTCATATTCGACCTTGGGGAGCGTCACCGGCACCGTATGGACCACGACCGGAACGGTGATGAGGAAGATGATCAGGAGAACCAACATGACGTCGACGAGCGGCGTCGTGTTGATGTCCGACATTGGGGCTTCTTCGCCTTCATTCTGGCCGACATTCATGGCCATAGCTTGTTCCTATCCGATCGTTCTGGTTCCGACGCCTGGCTCGAGCTTCGGCGGGGCGGCCGCTGTGCGAGGCCGCCCCGCTTTCGAACCTCAGACCTTCTTCGGGCCCGTGCTGGTGGTGCCGCCCATGCTGCCGGACGACGTGGTGCCGCCCGGGCTGACGTTCGACCCGCCGAGACCGCCGGTGGCGCCCGCCGTGCCGCCGGTGGTGCCGGACGGACGCGTGGTGGTGCCGCCCGCGCCGCCGGCGCCGCCGGTGCCCGCAGCAGCGCGCGCTGCCGAGACCGACGGACGAACCGTGCCGCCCGACATCATGTAGCCGTGCAGGTCGTTCGAGAACTTGGCCAGTTCTTCGATGATCGCCTTGTTGCGGCGCATCAGCCAGTTGTAGGCCATAACCGCCGGAACCGCGACGACGAGACCGAGCGCGGTCATGATCAGCGCTTCGCCGACCGGGCCCGCCACGGTGTCGATCGACGCCTGGCCGGCCTGACCGATCTTCACAAGCGCGCGGTAGATGCCGACCACGGTGCCGAACAGGCCGACGAACGGCGCGGTCGAACCGACGGTGGCGAGGAAGGCGAGGCCGCCCGAGAGCTTCGAGGCGATCGCGCCCTGGCTGCGGGCGAGCGAGCCCTGCATCCAGTCATGCTGGTCGATCGGATCGGTGAGCTTGTCGTGCTGCTCGAGGGCGAGGATGCCGTCGTCGACGATCTGGCGATAGGCGCTGTTCTTTTCGAGCTTGGAAGCGCCTTCGCGCAGGTTCGCCGCCTGCCAGAAGGTGGTCCGCGCCCGGCGGCCCTGGTTGATGATCTTCTGCTGCTCGAACAGCTTGGTGAAGAGGATGTACCAGGACGCGGCCGACATGATCACCAGGATGATCAAAGTCGTCCACGCAATGGGACCGCCCTCCTTGAGGGCGTTGGCGATGCCGTAGGCGTTTTCGCCCCCATGGGCTGCAGTGGTCATGATCTGTAGTTCCTCTCGTTCAAAAGTCGCTGAGTTCGGGCCACGCGGCCCAACGCCTTGGGGTTATTGCGGCAGGCGCCACACGACGCGCTGCGTTCTGGTTTCCGCGATCGGATTCCCATCGGTGCCGACGGCCGGACGGAAACGGAAGCGGCGCTGGATGAGGCTGCAGGTCGTGGCATCGAGCGCCGAATTGCCGCTCGAACCGGTGACCGAACAGTTGGTGACGCGTCCGTCCGTGCCGATCGTGTAGCGCGCAACGGTCGTGCCAGCCGCTTCGGCGCGAAGCGCCGAGGCCGGATAATCGTCGTCGCTGATCGATCCGCTGCGCAGCTGAGCCGGGCTCGCAGCCACCCGCGGAGGCGGAGGGGGCGGAGGCGGCGGCGGCGGCGGCGGCGGCGTCGGCGGACCCTGCGGCGCCGGCGTCGGCGACGGCGGCTGCGCATTGAACACCGTCGGCGTCGGCGGAGGCGGCGGCGCCGGCATCGGGTTCGGCGTCTGCAGCCTGTTGATGGGCGGCGGCGTCGTCAGCGGCGGCGGCTGGGTCGGGGTGTCCGGCGGCGGGGGCGGCGGCTCCTCCTCGGGGGGCGGCGGCTCTTCGACGTCGAAGGTCTTCAGATCTTCCTTGATCTGCTTGAAAGCCTTGGTCGCCAGGCCGGTGACGAATGCGTAGCCGATGAGAGCGTGAAGCAGGGCGACGATGACGATCGCCCAGATGCGTCCGGCGCTCATCTTTTGATCAGCATATGCCATTAATCAGCCACACTCCCACGTTTGTTTTGACAAGACCGGCAGACGCACAACGCAGCGATCCAACTTCGGTTCACCCAACCCCCCAGGAGCCGGGTGAGGACGGTTCCTCTAATGCGCTGCAGAGGCGGGCGCAATCCCTCGGTAAGGGAACGAAACAATGGCGGTTTTCCGCGGCAATCCGCGGTTAAGGAGGCATTCGCCATGCAGGCGGGCAGCCGGGAAGGACAGGCACAATGAGTTTTTATATCGTCACGGCGGCCGCCGCGCTCGCTCTTGGGGGCAGCTATGCTACTGATTCGCAACAACAGCCGCCTCCCGCGGCGGCCGCGGCGGCGCCTGCCGCGCTCACCTATGCCGACGCCGCGGACCTCGCCGTGTCGGCGCCGATCGCCGCCCATGTGCGGGTCCTGCGGGCGTCCGCGCTGCGCGAACGCGATGCGCCCGGTGCCACAGCGGGACACCGCCGTTTTCTCGTGACGGCCGAGCTGGTTTCGCTGATTCGCGCGCCGGACGCGCTCCCCGCGCGCGTGTCCTGGCTGGTCGACCTCCCCAACGATTCGCGCGGTCGGGCTGCCCGGCTCCCCAAGCGCACCGAACTGATCGTGGTCGCGTCTCCGGTCGCGGGCCGCCCTGGCGAATTGCGGCTCGCCGCGCCCGATGCGCAGCTTCCCTACAGCGCGCCGCTCGCGGAGCGCTTCCGAGCCCTTCACCGCGAACTCGCCGGCGCCAACCCACCGCCCCGGATCACGGCCATCGGCCGCGCCTTTCACGTGCCCGGCGCCATTCCCGGCGAGAGCGAGACCCAGATCTTTCTCCAGACCGCCGACCAGCGGCCGGTGTCGCTGTCCATATTGAGGCGGCCGGGCGAGCAGCCGCGCTGGGTCGTCTCGCTGGCCGAGTTCGTCGACGAGAATGCGGCGGCGCCGCGCCCCGAGACCCTGCTTTGGTACCGGCTCGCCTGCACATTGCCGCGCGCCCTCCCCCGCCAGAGCCTCGCGGCCGCGAGCGGCGAGGAAGCCCGGGCGATCGAGGCCGACTACCGGCTGGTCCTGCAGGGGCTCGGGCCCTGCGCCCGCAGCCGGGTGCGCCGCTGACGGGCGCTCAGCGGCCGAGATAGACGAAGTCGCGCTCGTAGGATTCGAGCGCGGCGCCGCCATCGACGAACAGGATCTGGCCGGTCACCGCCGAAGCGGAGACGAGGTAGAGAACGGCGTCGGCCACGTCCTCCGGGCTCGGCAGGCGGCCGAGCGGCATCATGGCCGCGAGCCGCTCGAGCTGGCGTTCGTCATAGTCGGGCGTGGGGATGGTGAGGCCGGGCGCGACGCCGCAGACCCGCAGGCGCGGCGCAAGGGCGCGGGCGAGCGTTCGTGTCGCTCCGGCGGCGGCCTGCTTGGACAAGGTGTAGGACAGCTGGTCCGCCGGCGGGTTGGCGATGCGCTGATCGAGGATGTTGACCACGACCGCGCGGCCATCGTCCGGCAGGCGGCGGGCGAGGCCGGCGGCGAGCAGAACGGGCGCAGCGGCGTTTACCTTGAAGTGGGCGAGGAGGCAGCTCATCGCGGCCGTGTCCCAGCGGTCGTTCTCGAACAAGGCGGCGCTGTTGACGAGCACGGAAGGCGGGGCGCCGAACTCCGAAACGACGGCGTCGAGTAAGGCTTCGATGTCGTCGGCTGAAGAGAGATCGGCGCGGAACGGCGCCCAGCGGACGCCTTCAAGCGCGGCGGCGAGCTCCGGCTCCGGCTCCGCGGCTTCGTGGGCGTGGAGGGCAAGGTCGTAGCCGGCGGCGGCGAGGCGCCGGGCGATCGCGGCGCCGATCCGCCGGAAGCCGCCGGTGACCAGCGCCAGCGTCACGGGCGAGACCGCACCAGCGTCATGCCGATCTCCTCGCCGCCTTCCGAGATGGCGAGCTTCACGATCTTGACCTCGACGCGCAGGATGCGCGGATCGAACATGACTGTCTCGACGATGTGATCGGCGACGGCCTCGATGAGGGTGAAGTGCCGGTCCCTTGGCAACGCATCGGTGGCGGCGCGGCGCAGGTCCATGTAGTTCTTGGAGGCCGAAAGCGGCGTTTCGGGCTGAAAGGCGTCGGCCGGTGCGCGCATGTCGGCGACGACCGAGATGCGCAGCGGCTGGGGAAGCCGGGTTTCCTCCGAATAGATGCCGGTGAGCACGTCCGTTTCGATGCCGTGCACTTCAAGGCGGAGGAGATCGGGCGCGCGTTCGGTCATGGCGGCGCCATGCGCGATCCGCCGTGCTCTCGCAAGCGCGGCTCCTTTCGCAGGGGTCGGGCCTTCCCGCTTGGCCGGGCAGCGTCTACATGCGCCCGATGCCATCGACCGAACCCCCGCAGGACCTTTCCGGGCTGAGCCTCGCCGAGATTGCCCGGCTCGCCGAAGAGAAGAAGCTGCCGCCGGTAGAACGGTGGAACCCCACCCATTGCGGCGACAGCGCCATGCGCATCGCGCGCGACGGCACCTGGTACCATGAGGGCAGCCCGATCGGGCGGCCGGCGATGGTGCGGCTCTTTTCGACCATCTTGAGGCGCGAGGAGGACGGGTCCTTCGTGCTCGTCACCCCCGCCGAAAAGCTGTCCATCGAGGTGGAGGACGCGCCCTTCGTCGCCGTCGAGGTGAAAAGCGAGGGGGAGGGCGAGACTCGCAGCCTCGCCTTCCGATTGAACACGGGCGACGTCGTCGTCGCCGGGCCCGAGCGCCCGATCCGGATGAAGGCGGGCGGCGACGGGCCCCACCCTTATGTGGAGGTGCGGCGCGGGCTCGAGGCGCTGGTCGTGCGCTCAGTCTATTACGAGCTCGCCGAACTGGCGCTGGCCGACGGCGCGTCTCCGCCCGGCCTGTGGAGCGGCGGCGCCTTTTTCGCGCTGGAGCCGGACGCGTGACCCTCGCCGGGCGCCTCCGCGCGGCGCTCGAAGAGGGACGCCGGCGCGAGCCGGTGCTGATCGCGGGGGACGTGCTCGACGAGGAGGCGAACGCGATCGGCATCACGCCGGCCGCGGTGCTGGTCGCGGTCGTCGACCGGTCGGACCCGACGGTGATCCTGACGCTTCGGCCGATGACCATGCGCAAGCATCCCGGGCAGATCAGCTTTCCAGGCGGGCGGATCGATCCCGAGGACGACGGACCGGTCGACGCGGCGCTTCGCGAAGCGGAAGAGGAGATCGGCCTGCCCCGCGAAGCGGTCGAGGTCATCGGCACGGCGGACCGCTACCGGACGATCACCGGCTTCGAAGTCACTCCCGTCATCGGCATCGTGCCGCCGGACGTGCCGCTGACCCCGCATCCGGGCGAAGTGGAGGCGGTGTTCGAGGCGCCGCTCGCCTACCTGCTGGACCCGGCCCACCAGGCGGTCCGGACGGCCGAGTATCGCGGGCGGGAGCGCTCTTATTTCGAAATTGACTACCAGGGCCGCCGCATCTGGGGCGCCACTGCGGCGATGATCGTCAACCTGTCGCGGCGGCTGGTGCTGGCGTGACCAAGCTTCCGCGCACCGAATGGCGCGACCGCGCCGACATGCGCCGCCTGCTCGACGTGCTCGGCGCACCGGCAGGGGAGACCCGCTTCGTGGGCGGCTGCGTACGCGACACCTTGCTCGACCTCGCCGTCAGCGACGTCGATCTCGCGACCCGGCTTTCGCCGCAGGAGGTGCTGGACAGGCTCAAGGATGCGGCCATCAAGGCGGTGCCGACCGGCCTCGCGCACGGAACGGTGACCGCCGTGATTTCCGGCAAGCCCGTCGAAGTGACGACCCTGCGCCGCGACGTTTCGACCGACGGGCGGCGCGCCACGATCGAATATACGGACGACTGGCGCGAGGATGCGGCGCGGCGGGACTTCACCATCAACGCCCTCTCCGCCGACCCAGGCAGCGGCGAAGTCCACGATTATTTCGGCGGGCTCGCCGATCTTGGCGAACGGCGCGTCCGCTTCATCGGCGACGCGTTGACCCGGATCGCGGAGGACCATCTGCGAATCCTGCGCTTCTTCCGTTTTCACGCCCGGTTCGGAACCGGCGGGCCCGACCAAGACGGGCTGGACGCCTGCACCGCGCGCGCCAACGATCTCATGGCTTTGTCCCGCGAGCGCATCGCGGACGAATTGCTGAAGCTCCTCGCGCTCCCCGAGGCGGCGGCGACCGTGCGACTGATGATCGAGCGCGGAATACTAAGGCCGGTCCTGCCGGAGATCGTCGCAGCGGACGGGCTGGAGCGGCTGATCGCAGCCGAGCGCTCGTTCGGGATCGCGCCGCATCCACTGCGGCGATTCGCGGCGCTGCTTCCGGCCGAGCCCGGCGTTGCGGCGGCGGTGGCGACGCGGCTCCGGCTTTCGAATAAGGCGGCGAAGCGGCTCGCCCTCGCCGCCGCGCGGACGACCGGAAACGCGAAGCGGCTCGCTTATGCGATCGGCACCGAAGCCGCGGTCGACCGGCTGCTGCTCGCCGGCGAGGAGCCGGGCGAGATCGCCGACTGGCAGCCGCCGCGGCTCCCGCTGTCGGGCGGCGAGCTGATCGGCATGGGCCTGACGGCGGGGCCGGAAGTGGCGCGCACGCTGCAGGCGGTCGAGCGGGCCTGGGTGGAGGCCGGGTTTCCAGACCGGGACGCGGCACGGGCGATCGCCCGAACCATGGTCGATGAGGCGCTCGCCGGGCGCTAGAGCGCCTTGCCGAAGCGGTAGCCGCTGCGCTCGAAGCCAGCCTTCCGGAAAAAGCCGGCGGCGTTGGAGAGATCGATGTCGGCCGCGGCTTCGGCCATGTCGCAGCCGCGCTCGGCGAAGCGGGCCAGGACGGCGGCGAGGAGCGCGGTGCCGACGCCGCGGCGCCGCTCGTCCGGCGAGACGATCAGCAGCGAAATGCGGCCGACGGCGCCGTGCTGCAGCGTCGGCAAAATGTGCCAGGCCGCGCAGCCGATGAGCCCGCCCCGATCCGCGACAAACGGCGCTTCGCCCGCCTGGATGAGTTGGCGCAGCGCCGGGCGCAGCGCGGCCGCGTCGAGCCCGGCGAGCACGGCGAGGGCGTCCGTGTCGCCGGCCTTCGCGTCGCGGATAACGAGTTCGGGCTCAGGCTCCGGCTCCGGCTCCGGCTCAGGCTCAGCCTCGGGTTCAGGTTCAGGTGCGGGCTCAGGCTCAGGCTCAGGCTCAGGCTCAAGCGTCGGCTTGCGCTTGCGGCGGGGCAACTCGGGTTCGGGCTCCGGCTCTTGGCGCGTCTTCGGCTTGGGCTTTGCGTCGCCCGCGGCCTTGCCTGCGATGCCGAGCGAGCGCTTCCAGTCGGCCACCGCGCCGCGGCGCAGATAGGCCTCGATCTCGTCGGCACTGGCTTCGAGGCCGTCCTTGCCGATGCCGAAGCAATCCTGGCCGGTCTCGATGTCCGTCAGCCCATAACGGCCGAAATCGCGGCCGGGCTTCCTCCGCCGCGACCTGACGAGCCGCAGGCCCCGGTGCGCGGCCATGTCGCGCAGCATCTCGTCGCGTGGATCGGACACGGACGCGCGTTAAGGGTGGAGAGGGGTGCGGGGCAAGTGCTTCCCCGCCACGGCGTGGTGAGGAGGAACTAGGCCGCCGGCACTGTGAAGCAGAGCGACGCGCCGCCGCCTGTCCGGTTTTCGGCGGAGATGCGGCCGCCATGCGCTTCGACGATGGTCCGGCAGATGGAGAGGCCGACGCCCATGCCGTCCGCTTTGGTCGTGACGAACGGATCAAACAACGTGTCGCGGGCGCGATCGTCGATGCCGGGGCCGCTGTCTTCGACGCAAAGGTGGATGTACCCGTCCTCGCGCCGGGCCGAGACGGCGACCCGGCGCTCCGCCTGGCCGGCGACGGCTTCCACGGCGTTACGCACGAGGTTGATCAGCACCTGCTGGATCTGCACCGGATCGGCATCGACGGTGAGGCCCGGCTCGACGTCCTGGCGATACTGCACGCCCGCGGCGGCGGCGCCGACGAGAGCAATTGCGTTGGCATCCTCGATCAGCCGGAGGAGCGGCACCTTCTGGCGCTTGGGCTCGCTCTTGGCCAGCATGGCCCGCAGGCGCTGGATGGTCTCGCCGGCCTGAAGCGTGATCTGCTCGGCGCGGGTCAGCCAGCGCACCGCTTCCTCCGCCGCGTCGTTGCCCCCGCGCTTCAGCCGGTTGATCGTGCCGCGAAGGCAGGAGGCGACCGCGGTGAGCGGCTGGTTGATCTCGTGGGCGATGGTCGACGCCATGGTCCCCATGGCGCTCACCCGGCTGGCGTGGATGAGCTGGTTCTTCATCGATTCGAGCTGCTCGGCCGAGCGGTCGCGCGCCTTGCGCTCCTCGTCGATGTCGACCAGCGCGACGACGCCGCCGGCCAGCTCGCCCGCGGCGTTGCGGACCGGGCGTCCGATGATGCGCGTCCAGGCGAAGGTGCCGTCGCCGCGCCGGTAATTGACGTCGATGGACGGATTTTCCGCGCCCTCGAGCACCATGCGCGCGAGCGGATATTCCGTGCCTTCGACCCGCCTGCCGTCGGCGTGGAAGGACACCCATTCGTCGTAGCTGTGTATGTCCTCGGAGTAGCGGACCGGGTGCCGCAGCATCTGCTCGACGTAATTGTTGCCGCCGACGATCCGGCCGGAGGGAAGCTCGGCCATGACGAGGCCGACGGGGATGGTCTCGACGATGGTCCTGAGCTGCGCTTCGCGGGCGGCGAGGATCTGCTCGGCGATCTTCTGCGCGTCGATATTCTGCGCGACCTTGATGAAGAAGTCCGGCTCGCCCGCGGCATCGCGTACCAGGGACACGCTGAGCCGGACCCAGACTTCGCGGCCGTTCTTCCTGATGTAACGCTTTTCGCGCGAATAGCGTTCGGCCTCGCCGGCAAGGAGGGCTTCAAGCGCGTCGATGTCGGCCGAAAGGTCGTCGGGATGGGTGATCTGCTGAAAGGCGCCCGAGACGAGCTCCTCGCGCGTATAGCCCGTCAGGTCCGCATAGGCCTGGTTGACGAGAAGGAAGCGGCCGTCGGGGGCGACCTTGCCGATTGCCGTCCCCGCCTTTTCGAAGAGCAGGGCGAAGTCGTCCGGCGCGCCGATGCGCGCGACTCCAACTTCGGTCTTCGGCTGCGCTGACGCCATGAACGCCCCCAACAAGCGGCGGCCCTTTGCCCGATCCGCGATGGAGCCCCTTATTCCTAAACAGCGCTAGCAATTCCTTAACTCGGCATGCCGTACAGCCCGCAATCAGAAGGCCCGGACAGCCTTTCCCGACCATTTTTTCCGCAGGAGTGAACACCGTGCTCAAGACCATCCGCATCAAGACTGCGATCGCCGCTGGCGCGGGCGTCGCCGCCGCCATGTTCGCGACCCCGGCCGCGGCCGGTACGCAAAGCTCCAACCTCGGCGTCAGCGCCACCGTTGCCGCCAATTGCACGATCTCGACCACCGCCCTTGCCTTCGGCAGCATCGACACGCTGTCGGCCAGCGCCGTGAACGGTACCGGCGGCGTCGCTATCGCCTGCACCAATGGTTCCACCTGGACGGCGACCGCCGACGTCGGGACCGGCGCCGGCGCGACCTTCGCCGCCCGCCGCATGACCTCGGGCGCGAACACGCTTTCTTATTCGCTGTTCACCGATGCCGGCCGCACCACCGTCTGGGGCAACGGCACCAACTCCACCGGCGTCATCACCAGCACCGGCACCGGATCGACCCAGAACATCACCATTTATGGCCAGATCCCGGGCAGCCAGACCGGCGTTCCCGCCGGCGCCTATTCGGACACCGTCGCGGTGACCGTCACCTACTGACGCAAAGCCGGCCTGAGTTCAGCGCGAGGGCGGGGCGTTCGGCGCCTCGTCCTCGACGCGTATCCGCAAGGCCCCGTCCCGGCGCCTCAGCAGCGCGCTGTACGAAAAGGTGAGCGGCGGCGCGCCGTTCTCCGTCCAGAGGAACTGGCCGACAACCACCACCGCATCCGGCCCGGCCGGCTCGTAGGCGAGGTTGCGCCATTCGAACGCGGTCGGCGGCTGCCACTGCGTCGCGTAGCGCTGGGCGATCTCGGCATGGGTGGCGAAGCGGTAGCTCCCGGCGAAGAGCACATGGGCTCCGGCCCGGTCGTAGCGCGCGGCGACGGCTGCACGGTCGCCGGCGACCAGATCGCGCGCATAGGCCGCCATAAAGGCCTGCGCTTCCGGGACGATGGCGGCCTCTCCCGCAGCGGCGGCGGATTGCGGCCGCGGCGCCGGATCGCAGGCGCAAAGGCCGAGCGTCAGCGCGGCGGCCAGGAACAGGTTTTTCATCGCTGCATCCTCCCGGTCCGGAATTGTGCAACGCCCTCCCGCCGCTGGCAAGATGCGCCCGCTCTGGCGCGAGGGGCAATGCCGGTCTAGGAACGCGGCGCCTTTTCAGCCGAGAACAAGAATGACCGTTTCGCTTTCGATCGTCGCGCCCTGCTACAATGAGGAAGGCTCGCTGGAGACGCTGTACCGGCGCGCAGCGGCGGCGGCGGAAAGCGTCGCCGGCCGGTCCTTCGAGATCGTGCTGGTGAACGACGGATCGCGCGACCGCACCTGGGACATCATTCGCGAGCTCGCCGCCCGCGACGAGCGCGTCGTGGGCATCAACCTTTCGCGCAACCACGGGCATCAGCTCGCCCTGACCGCCGGCCTCGATTTGTGTTCGGGCGAGCGCATCCTGATCATCGACGCCGACCTCCAGGACCCGCCGGAGCTGTTGCCGCAATTCTATGCCGAAATGGAGCGTCAAGGAGCGGACGTGGTTTACGGCCTCCGCCGGGCGCGGGCGGGGGAGACGGCGTTCAAGCGCTCCACCGCCAAGCTCTTCTACCGCGGTTTGTCGCAGCTCGCCGAAATCGACATTCCGCGCGACACGGGCGATTTCCGGCTGATGAGCCGGCGAGCGCTCGACGCCTTGCTCAGCCTTCCCGAGCAGGCGCGCTTCATCCGCGGCATGGTCGCCTGGGTCGGCTTCCGGCAGGTGCCCCTGGTCTACGACCGGGCGGAGCGCCACGCGGGCGAGAGCAAATATCCGATCTCGAAGATGGTGCGGTTCGCGCTCGACGCCGTAACGGGATTCTCGACGGCGCCCTTGCGCTTTGCGAGCCATGCCGGCCTATGGCTGGTGCTCGGCTCGGTCCTGCTGCTGCTCTACATCGCCTGGGGCTGGCTCAGCGGGAACGTCACCGAGGGCTGGACCTCGCTGATGTTGGTGGTGGTCGCCCTCGGCGCGGTGCAAATGTTCGTGCTCGGAATGATCGGCGAATATCTCGGCCGGCTCTACATCGAATCGAAGAGGCGGCCGCTTTACATCGTCCAGGAGATTGCCGGCCATGCGGGCGGGCACCCGCATCTCGGCCATATCGCTCAGGATGCAGAGGACGCGGCCCCGTCCGGGAGCGAGGCGACGGCGACCAGCGAAACCCCAGGCGAAAAGGGCAGCTTTCCGATCGCATAGCGTTCGAGCCCGAAAAGGAATTCGAAGGCCTTGTTGACGGGCGCCGGCGGCAGCTTGTCGTCGCTGTCCTCCTTGCCGGTCACGCGCCCCGCGAGCCGCGCCGCGGCGGCGACCGGGAAGAGCAGCGAATTGAAGTAGGAGAGCAGCTCCACCTTCAGGCCCGCTTCCTCGATGACCCTTCGAAAGCCCTTCTTGGTGTAGCGGCGCTTGTGGTGGTTCACGACGTCGTGCGCGCTCCACATCCAGGGATGCGCCGGGACCGTGAGCAGGATGCGTCCGCCGGGCTTCAGGCGCCGGGCGATGCTGACGAGCGAGGCCTCGTCCTCATCGACATGTTCGAGGACGTCGAGCAGAGCGACCAAGTCGTAGGCGCCGCTCTCCACGCCGTCGAGCTGGGGCAGCATCGCCATCCTGGCGGGGCGGCCGAGCCGCGCGCTCGCCACCTCCCGCGCCGCTTCGTCCATTTCGACGGCGTCCACCGTCCCGAAGCGGCCGAGCATGTCGAGATTGTGCCCGGTGCCGCAGCCGATTTCGAGGATCCGCGCGCCCGCGGGCGGCCTGGCATATTGCTCGATCACCCGGGCCAGGATTTCGCGGCGCGCGCGGTACCACCAGTGACGGCTGTCGAGCTCCGCCATGCGGTCGTAGACGATGCGTTCCATTCCGCTCAGGCCGCCGTGAACTTGTTGTCGCGGGGGAAGCCGTTCGGGGGCATGCGGCCGGCGGCGCCGCGGGCGGTGCGCCAAGGGGTGAGATCGGGCTCGGTGCGGATGCGGCCGCTTTCGCCGCCCATCGACCAGGCGATGCCGGCGCCGATCCGGAAGGTCGAGGCGACGGCGAGGCCGCCGTCGCGGTAGCGCTGGAGCTGCACGCCGGCGCCGCGGCCGAGTTCGGGGAGTTCGGTCAGGGGGAAGACGACCATCTTCCGATTTTCGCCGAGGGCGATGACGTAATCGTGGGCGGCATCGATCTGGTGGACGACGCTGAGGCGCGCGCCGGGGCGGACGTTCACCACCTGCTTGCCCTTGCGCGTTTCGGCGATCGCGCCTGCGGCCGCGGTGACGAAGCCGCGGCCGTCGTCGGTGGCGAGGAGGAGCTTGGCGCCGGATGCGGCGGGCATCAGGGCGACGAAGCTCCCCTCCCCTTCGACGTCGATCATCAGGCGCACCGGCTCGCCGAAGCCGCGGCCGCCCGGCAGCCGGTCGGCGGCGAGCGTGTAGAAGCGGCCGTTGGCGGCGGCGAGGAGCAGTTTGTCGGTGGTCTGGGCGTGGAAGAAATAGCGCGGGCCGTCGCCTTCCTTGAACTTCATCGCTTCCGGATTGGCGAGATCGACATGGCCCTTCATCGCCCGGATCCATCCGCGCTGCGACATGATGACGGTGATCGGCTCGCGCTCGATCATCGCTTCCAGCGGGATTTCGCGCGCCGGGCCGGCTTCCTCGATCAGGGTGCGCCGGCGGCCGAGTTCGGTTTCCGGCCCGTAGCGGGCGCTGAGCGCGGCGAGGTCCTTTTTGAGGCGGGTGCGCTGGCGGGTCGGCGAGTCGATCAGCTTCTGCAGCTCCTCGCGCTCGCGGGTCAGGGTGTCGCGCTCCTTGCGGATCTGCATCTCCTCGAGCTTGCGAAGCGAGCGCAGGCGCATGTTGAGGATGGCTTCGGCTTGGCGGTCGCTGAGCGCGAATTCGGCCATCAGGACCGGCTTGGGCTCGTCCTCGGTGCGGATGATCTCGATAACGCGGTCGAGATTGAGATAGGCGATCAGGAAGCCTTCGAGCAGCTCCAGCCGGTCGGAAATCTTGTCGATCCGGTGCTGGGCGCGCTTGACCAGCACTTCGAACTGGAAATCGAGCCAGGCCTTCAGCGCCTCGCGAAGGCTCATGACGCGCGGCGTGCGGGTGGCGTCGAGGACGTTCAGGTTCAGTGGCACGCGCACTTCGAGGTCGGTAAGGCGGAACAGGCTGTCCATCAGCATCTGCGGCTCGACGGTGCGGCTGCGCGGCTCGAGAACGATGCGGATCCGCTCGTCCGATTCGTCTCGAATGTCGGCAAGGATCGGCAGGCGCTTCTCGGACAC
The DNA here is from genome assembly GCA_036388975.1 of Allosphingosinicella sp. Lineage (GTDB taxonomy): Bacteria > Pseudomonadota > Alphaproteobacteria > Sphingomonadales > Sphingomonadaceae > Allosphingosinicella. Next base: position 13,946 of record DASVQT010000019.1, read on the forward strand.
GAGCGCGGCGATCTGTTCGATCAGCTTGGACTTGGGCACCTGATAGGGGATTTCATGAATGATCGCGTGCCAGGTGCCGCGGCCCTGATCCTCGACCGTCCAGCGCGCGCGGACTCGAAAGGCGCCGCGGCCCGTAGCGTAGGCGTGGGCGATGCTTTCGGCACCATCCACGATGACGCCGCCCGTCGGGAAATCGGGGCCGCTGACGAAATTCATCAGCGCCAGGTCCTCGGTCGCGGGATTGTCGATGAGCTGGACGGCCGCCTCGATCAGCTCGGCGACATTGTGGGGCGGGATGGAGGTCGCCATGCCGACCGCGATGCCGCTCGCCCCGTTGGCGAGGAGATTGGGGAACAGGCCGGGGAAGACTTCGGGCTCTTCCTCCTCGCCATTGTAGGTGGCGCGAAAGGCGACCGTGCCTTCGTCGAGACCCGCCATGAGCTCGCCCGCCGCGGCGGTGAGGCGCGCTTCGGTGTAGCGCATGGCGGCGGCGTTATCGCCGTCGACGTTGCCGAAATTGCCCTGGCCGTCGACCAGCGGGTAGCGAAGCGAGAAGGTTTGCGCCAAGCGGACCATGGCGTCGTAGACCGACTGGTCGCCGTGCGGATGATATTTGCCGATCACGTCGCCCACGACGCGGGCGCATTTCTTGTAGGCGGACGCCGGATCGAGGCGCAGCAGCCGCATCGCCCAGAGCAGGCGGCGGTGCACCGGCTTCAGTCCATCGCGGACATCCGGCAGCGAACGCGCCGTGATCGTGGACAAAGCGTAGACGAGATAGCGTTCGGATAGGGCGTCCTCGAAGGGTGCTTCGAGAACGTGGTCGTGCTCTTGGGACATGGAGAGGCGATAGCAAGCGCTTCGGCAGCGCGCGAGAACCTATTGCGCGCGTTGTAGGTAATAAGATAACATCGCATACGAGCAGCAGGCTAGGCTGCTCTTTCGGGAGACCATCATGCGCACTCCGCTCTCCGCCGCCGGCCTCGGGCTCGCCTTCACCCTCGCGCTCGCCGCCTGCGGAGACGGCGGCACCCAGCGGCGCGGCGAGAATTTGCAATCGATGTCGGTCGAAGCCCCTCCCCGGATGCCGCCCGCCGCGCCCGCATCCCCGCCGCCCGGCCGCATGCAGACGTTCGACGCCCAGGAACGGCCGGCGGGGCCGAACGTGAACCCGGCGGCCGCGCCGGGCGTCGCCTTCAGCTACGCTTATGCCTTCCGGCTGGAAGCGGCGCGGATCGCCGCGGTGCAGGAGCGGCACGCCGCCGCCTGCGAGCAGCTCGGGGTCAACCGCTGCCGGATCACCGGAATGCTCTACCGAGTGCGCAGCGAGACCGACATCGAAGCGCGGCTGCAGTTCGCGCTCGACCCGGCCATCGCCCGCGCCTTCGGGCGGCAAAGCGTCGGCGCCGTGATCGAAAACCAGGGCATGCTGGTGGAAAGCCAGATCACCGGCACGGATGCGGGCGGCCAGATCCGCCGCGCCGGCCGGAGCATCGCCGAGCTGGAGGCGGACCTGGCGCGGGTCGAGCAGCGGCTCCGCGCCGGTGGGCTCGGTCGTACCGAGCGCGAACGGCTCGATTACCAAGCGCAGCAGATCCGCCAGTCGATCCGCGCCGCCCAGCAGAGCCGGGAGGATGCGGCGGACACTCTCGCGACCACGCCGATGACCTTCGTCTACGGATCGGGCGACCTCGTTCCGGGCTTTGCCGCCGACCGGCCGATCGGCGACGCGCTCGACCAGGCCGGGCGCAACTTCGTCGGCGGCGTCGCGGTGCTGCTCGTGATCCTGGTGACCGTCCTGCCCTGGGCGCTGGTGGCGCTGCTCGGCTGGTTCGGCGTCCGGGCCGCGGCGCGGCGCCGGGAGCGGCAGGCGATGGGCGATCCGGCGGAGGCGCCGCCGGCTCCGGGCGCTTAGCCGACGGGCGGCGGCTGGAAGGCTTCAGGCGCTTCGCTCGCTTTGAGCGCTTCGAACTCGGCCAGGAGCCAGTCGCGGAAGGCGCGGACCTTGGCCTGGCCGCGGCGGTGCTCGGGATAGACCAGCCAATAGCCCGGCCCTTCGTAAGTGACGAGCGGGAAGAGCTGGACGAGGCGGCCGCCCTGGAGATCGGGGCGCCAGAAAAGCGGGGTGAGCATGCCGACGCCCGCGCCGGACAAGGTCGCCTGGCCTTCCATCGCTTGCGCATCGAAGCGGATGCCGGTCGCCGCCTGCGGCTCGGGGAAGGGAAGGCCGGCCGCGCGCAGCCACAAGTCCCACCATTCGTCCTCCGGGCTGAGGCGGGGGACACGGAGCAGATCCTCCGGCCGCTCGATCCGGTGGGCGTCGCGAAAGGCGGGCGTCGCCATGGGCGTCGCGTGGAGGCGGAACAGGAAGTGGGCGCGCAGCCCCGGCCAGTTGGGACTGCCGTTGGTGCTGCGGATCGCCACGTCCTTTTCCTCGCGCGCGAAGTCGATGATCCGGTTGTCCGTGTCGAGGCGCACGGCGAGTTCGCGCCGGGCGAGCTGAAAGGCGCCGAGCCGCGGCGCGATCCAATTGGACGCGAAGGTCTGGGTGGTGGAGATGGTGAGAACGCTTTCGTCCTCGGCGACCATCTGGCCGAAGGCGTCCTCCAGCGTGTCGAAGGCGCGGGCGACGAGAGGCGCGGCGCGGCGGCCCGCATCGCTCAGGCTCACGCGCTGCCTGGAGCGTAGAAAGAGCGGCACGCCCAGCCGCTCCTCGAGAATACGGATCTGATAGCTCACCGCCGCCTGCGTCATGCCCAGTTCGGCGGCGGCGCGGGTGAAATTCTCGTGCCGGGCGGCGGCTTCGAACACCTTGACGGCGCTGAGAGGCGGCAGGCGGCGCATCGGCAGAGATGATAAGCTCGGCTTATTGCGGCTGTCGAGACTTTCGTTGGCAAGGCGGCACGGGAGCAGCCATTTACCAGCCGTGGCCGGCAAGCACCGGCACTTCGACGAAAAGGGAGAATGGCCATGCGCGACCGGATGGACGCCGAATTGTGGAATGCCCACCACGATCAATTTTCCGAATGGCTCGGGCGGCGAATGAACGCCGCCGGCGGAGCCTTGAAGCGCGGCGGCGCCGCGGCCCGTGTGCCGGCCCAGTTCGCCGCGGCCGTCGCCGCCGTGAGCTTCGCCGGGCTCAGCCTAGGCACGATCTTCGTCTGACCCGGGCACCACCCTTCCACGCACAGGAGTTTCTACCATGACCAACATCGCAATCCGCTTCACCGCCTGGCTCGCCGCCGCTCTCGAGACCGCCCGCATGGCGGCCTGCGTCCAGAACCGTCTGGAGTTCGACGCGCCCTGGCGGCGCGCACCCGCCCGCCGCTGCTGACAGGCGCTCCCCCCGCCTGTAGGGCGGAGGGCATGCGCGCTCACACCTTTATCCTTGCCGCGCTCGGCGCCGCCGCCCTAACGGGCTGCGCGATGCCGAGCGACGCACCTCCCCCCGCCCCCGCCCAAGCCCCTGCTACGCCCGCGGCTGCGGCCGGGAGCGGCCCGAATGGGCTCATGACCTGGGGCGACCTCACCGGACGGCCGCGGCCCACCGGCGCGACGACGATCCGCTACGGCGCCGATTCGATGCAGGTGGTGGACCTGTGGCTTCCGCAAGGGCGCGGACCGCATCCGACCGTGCTCATGGTCCATGGCGGCTGCTGGCAGACGGAGATTGCGGACCGGCGGCTGATGGACTGGATTGCCGGCGATCTGCGCGACCGCGGCATCGCCGTCTGGAACATCGACTATCGCGGCGTCGACCGGGAAGGCGGCGGCTATCCCGGCACATTCCTGGACGCCGCCGCCGCCGCCGATGCACTTCGGGAGCATGCCGCCGCCCATCGGCTGGACATAAGCCGTCTGGTTGCGGTCGGGCACAGCGCCGGCGGCCACCTCGCTTTGTGGCTCGCCGGCCGGCCGAAGCTTCCCGCAAACTCGCCGCTTCGCTCCGGCAGCCCCATTCCGATCCGGACGGTGGTCAGCCTCGGCGGCCTCCCCGATCTCGAGGAAGCCGCGCGTGAGCCCGGGAGCGGCTGCGGCACCGAAGTCGTCGGCCGTTTAACCGGTGGGCGCTTCGCGGACACGTCGGTGCCGCGCCTCGCGCCGCTCGGCGTCCGCCAGGTGCTGGTGAACGGCATGCAGGACCGGATCATCCCGACTGCTTATGCCGAAGGCTATGCCGGGCCGATGCGCGCCGCGGGCGACGACGTGCGCGTCCGCATGATCGACCGAACCGGCCATGTCGAGCTGGTCGCGCCCGGCACGGCGGCCTGGCTCGCGACCGTTGAAGAGATCGAGCGGGCGCTGCGGCGGTGACGCTGGATCAAGCACGCGCCCTCGACGCGGCCGATCCGCTTCGGGATTTCCGCGACCGGTTCGTGCTCCCCGAGGGCGTCATCTACCTCGACGGCAATTCGCTGGGCGTGCTGCCGCGGGCGACGGCGGCGCGGCAGGCGGAGGTGGTGGCGACCGAATGGGGCGAGCGGCTGATCCGCAGCTGGAACCAGTCTGGCTGGATCGAGGCACCGGCGAGGATCGGAGCGAAGATCGCGAGGCTCGTCGGCGCGAAGCCGCACGAAGTGATCGTCGCCGATTCGACGTCGGTGAACCTGTACAAGCTGCTCGTTGCGGCGGCGGCGCTTTCGGACCGGCCGGCACTGCTGACGGAAGCCGGCAATTTCCACACCGATCTCCATATCGCGAGCGGCGCGGCGGAGCTGACCGGGCTCCGGCTCGATATCGCCCCGCGCGGCGAGATCGAAGACCGGGTCGGGGCCGAGACCAACCTCCTCCTCCTCACCCACGTCCACTACAAGACTGCGGACCGCTTCGACATGGCGGCGGTGACCACCCATGCCAAAGACGCAGGCGCGCTCACCCTTTGGGACCTCAGCCACAGCGCCGGCGCGGTGCCGCTGCGGCTGAACGCCGACGGGGCGGAACTGGCAGTCGGCTGCGGCTACAAATATCTGAACGGCGGGCCGGGCGCCCCCGCCTTTCTCTACGTCGCCGAGCACCTGCAGGAGCGCCTCGTCAGCCCGTTGCGCGGGTGGATGGGCCATGCCGCGCCGTTCGACTTCACCGACGATTACGTCCCCGCCCCCGGCATCGCCCGCTTTCTTGCGGGCACGCCGCCCATCCTCAGCCTTTCGGCGCTGGAAAGCGGCATCGACTCGTTCGAAGGCGCCGGGATGGACGCCCTTTGGGCGAAGGCGGTCGCGCTTTGGGATTGTTTCGCAGGCTGGATGGCGCAGCGCTGCCCCGAACTGGAACGCATCTCGCCCGCCGATCCCGAGGTGCGCGGCAGCCACATCAGCTTCCGCCATCCCCATGCCTTCAACATCTGCCAGGCGCTGATCGAAGCCGGCGTGATCGGCGACTTCCGCGCCCCCGACGTCCTGCGCCTCGGCATCACGCCCTTGTACCTGCGCTACGAGGACATGTGGCGCGCGGCGGAGATTTGCGGGGAGATCATGGCGTCCGGCCGCTGGCGCGAGCCGCGCTTCGCCGTGCGCGGCAAGGTGACCTGACCGCTCGTTCCGGGCACGGTCGTTGCCCTTCCCTCCCCGCTTCACTATAGGCCCTTCCTCTGCCCCGGGCGGCCGTCCAGACACGTGCGCCCGGGGCGCGACCGTTTGAGCCGGAGCGAACCGCCCATGTCCCGCCGCCGCCAGATCTACGAAGGCAAGGCCAAGATCCTCTACGAGGGTCCCGAGCCGGGCACGCTGATCCAATATTTCAAGGACGACGCGACCGCCTTCAACGCGCAGAAGCGCGGCACGATCAACGGCAAGGGCGTGCTCAACAACCGCATCTCCGAGCATATTTTCACCCTGCTCGGCCATATCGGCGTGCCGACCCACTTCATCCGCCGGTTGAACATGCGCGAGCAGCTCATCCGGCAGGTCGAGATCATCCCCATCGAAGTGGTGGTGCGGAACGTCGCAGCGGGCACGCTTTCGACCCGGCTCGGGATCGAGGAAGGGACGCAGCTCCCGCGCACGATCATCGAATATTATTACAAGGACGACGCATTGGGCGACCCGATGATCGCCGACGAGCATATCGCCTGCTTCGGATGGGCGAGCCAGGAGGAGATGAACGACATCGCCGACATGGCGGTGCGCGTGAACGACTTCATGTGCGGCCTGTTCGCCGGGATCGGCATCCGCCTGGTCGACTTCAAACTCGAATTCGGACGGATCTGGGAAAACGACTACAGCCGCGTGATCCTGGCCGACGAGATCAGCCCGGACGGCTGCCGCCTGTGGGACATGGTTTCGGGCGAAAAGCTCGACAAGGACCGCTTCCGGCGCGACCTCGGCGGCGAAGCCGAGGCCTATCAGGAAGTCGCGCGCCGCCTCGGTTTGCTTCCGGAAGGGGATGCGAACATGGTGCTCGACATGGAAAGCCACCGGAAGAAGCGGGGCAAATAATGCCCGCCGTCCTCGGACGGACCCTGGTCGGCTACGACCTCCTCATCATGTGGAAGGGCGCCCGCGCGGCATTTTCCGGCACGGGCGACCGGCTGCTTCTTCTCGTCGCCGGGCCCTTGCTCGTCGCGATGGCGGCGGAGGGCGCCGCCGGCGCCTCGGCGGCGCTCGGCGCCTTGCCCACGCTTATCGGCATGGCGGCGGCGATGCTCGCGGGCTTCGCGCCCAATTTGGCGATCGGACGTCGGCTTGATCATCTGCGCGGCCACAGCATTATCGCCGCGGCGGCGCTGCGCCGGGACGCCGCGGCGAACTACGCGCTGTTCTGGAACCTCTTGCCCCTCGCCCTCACCCTGGCGGTCCTGCTCGGCGCGGCGCCGCGCATCGAAGCGGCGGCCCGGTTCGCACCGGCGCTGCTGCTCTCCTACGCCAGCGGAGCCGGCGCGGCCTGGGCGGCACGCAGAGCCGGCGCCGGGGTGCGCGACCGGCTCCTGCGCCGGCGAGCCGGGCGCGGCGCGGCGCGGCGCCTTGCGCTGAGCGCAGCGGGTCGCCGTCGCAGGGTCCTGGATCTCGTCGCCAGCCGCACCGGCCTCCCCCGCCTGCCTTTGCTCGCCAACCTCGTCGCCTTTGCCGCGCTCGGTGCGGCGATCGCGGCAGGATGGAGCCTGCTGCTCGCGCGATCGGGACTGGCGGGCGCCGCCGCCTTTGGAGCGTCGGCCTTGCTCCTGATCGCCGCTGCGCTCCTACGGCAGCAGGCCGGGCTGCTGCGCTACCTGCTCTTTCTCGGCGACTCGCCGCTGCGGGCTGTGGCGGTGCCGATCGCTTTGGCGGGAGCCCTGGCGCTCGGCGCGACAGCCGCCGCAGCCGCCGTAGGCAACGGTGCCGGAACGGCCTCCGCTGCAGCCGCCATTCTGCTGCTGTTGGCCGCGGCCGCTTTGCTGCGCGCGCTGCACCATTCCGCACGGCCGCGGCGGGCGGCCGACTTTGCCATCCAGATCGACGTGGCGGCCTTGCTCGCGGCCGCCATCGTCCTGCCCTGGATCGCGCCCTTGCTCGTCGCCGGGCGGCTGTTCCTGCTGCACCGGCGCGTGCAAGCCTTGCGGCACATCGTGCCGTGAGCCTCGCTTTCTCGCTCCACGACGTCTCGGTCGAGCGCGGCGGCATGCTCGCCGTGCGCGGCGTATCCTATTCGAATGACGCTCCGGGGTGGATCGGCATCGTCGGCGCCAACGGTTCGGGCAAGACCAGCCTGCTGCGCGCCCTGGCCGGCCGGCTTCCGATCCGCGCCGGCCGAATCCTGATCGGCGGCGCCGACCTCAGCGCCGACCGGGCGGCGCGGGCGGCGGCGATCGGCTTCGCCGTTGACGCGGCGATGCTGCCGGGCGAACTCACGCCGCGCGAAGTCTTCGCCATCTCCGCGCGCAAGCGGGACGCGTTCGAGGTCCCGGCATTGGCGCCGCTTCGCGCCGCGCTGGCCATCGACGCCTTTCTCGACCGGCCCTGCAACACGCTGTCGGCCGGCATGGGCCAGCGCGCCGCCTTGTTCGCGGCCTTTCTCGACCTGCCCCGCATCGTCATTCTGGACGAACCGTTTAACTGGCTCGACCCGCTCACCGCTTTCGACGTGAAGGCGGCGCTCGGCGCCCTCGTCGCTTCGGAGGGGCTGACCCTCGTCACGGCGCTCCACGACGTCGCGACGCTCACCGCCTGCTGCAGCCGCGGCCTGCTCATGGCCGAGGCCGGCATCGCGCTCGAGATCGAGCAGGACGCATTGCGCGCGGGCCTGGGCGACCCGATCGGCTTCGAAGCGGCGATGATCGAACGGCTGCGCGGCGCCCTCGGCTGACGCGATTGCCAGCGAGGGCTTTTCCCGAGTAGCTCTGGAGGCTCGGCCGAACCGGGCCGCGGCGGAGCGCGACGTTTTTGGTCCACCTTCATTCCCACGGTCACGACCATTCGCACGGGCACTCGCGCGGGCACGGGCACGGGCACGCCCACGGCCACGGCCACGGCCACGGCCACGGCCATCACCATCATGTGCCCAAGGACTTCGGACGCGCCTTCGCGATCGGCATCTTCCTCAACCTGGGCTTCGTCATCGTCGAAGCGACCTACGGCTTGCTCGCCAATTCCATGGCCCTGCTCGCCGACGCCGGACACAATCTGTCGGACGTGCTCGGGCTCGCCATCGCCTGGGGCGCGGCGACGCTCGCCAAGCGGCCGCCGAGCCGGCGCTTCAGCTATGGCCTGAGAAGCGTCACCATCCTCGCCGCGCTCGCCAATGCGCTGATCCTGCTCGGGGCGGTGGCGTTCATCGTCTACCATGCGGTGGTCCGCCTCATCATTCCCGATCTGGTCGACGGCGAGGCGGTGGTGATCGTCGCGGCGATCGGCATCGCGATCAACGGCGCCACCGCCTACATGTTCGCACGCGGCAGCAAGGGCGACCTCAACATACGCGGCGCCTATCTCCACATGCTCGCCGACGCTCTGGTCTCGGCGGGCGTGGTCCTCGCCGGCCTCGGCATCGCCTTCACCGGCTGGCTGTGGCTCGATCCGATGACCAGCCTGATCGTCGCGGCTTTGATCTTCATCGGAACGGCGGACATGCTGCGCGAATCGGGCACCATGGCGCTTGGCGGGGTGCCGCGCAGCATCGATCCCGATGCCGTGGAAGCGCAGCTCGGCGGCCTTCCCGGCGTGGCGCGGGTGCACGACCTCCACATCTGGTCGATGAGCACCACCGAATATGCGCTCACCGCGCACCTCGTCATGCCGGGCGGCTTTCCCGGAGACGCCTTCCTTCGGAGCTGCGCGCACGACATCGAGCACCGCTTCGGAATCACCCATTCGACGCTGCAGATCGAAGTCGGCGGCGACGGCGATTGCGGTCTGGACGGCCACGGGCACTAGGTTCCTCCCCATCGAAGATGGGGAGGGGGGTGTAGGCGGGTCGGTATGCCGGGGGCATGCCGAGAGCCGGACCCGGCTGCGCAGCAGCCGCGGGGCGAAGCATGGTGGAGGGGTAGAAGGCGCGGCGTAGGTGTTCTCGCGCCCGTACCCCCGGACGCGGAGCCATTTACCCCTCCACCAGCCTTCGGCTGGTCCCCCTCCCCAAGCCTGCTTGGGGAGGAAAAAAGGGCCCCGCCGTTTCCGGCGAGACCCTCTCCTCTCCTGTTATTCTTTCAAAAGCTTGGCGCCGAGCACTCAGCGGTCGCCGGGGCCGCCCTGGGCAACGGTCGCCGGGGCCGAAGCGATGCGCGTGGCGGCAAGGTTGTCGGCGCTCTGGATGAAGGGGACCGGGTTGACCGCGCGGCCGTCGATCCGGACTTCGTAATGGAGGTGG
>DASVQT010000020.1:0-39606 GCA_036388975.1 Allosphingosinicella sp.
ACGACAATGCGCCTTTCTCGGGCCTGGCCTTCAAGATCATGACCGATCCGTTCGTCGGTACGCTCACCTTCGTCCGCATCTATTCGGGCAAGCTCGAAGGCGCCTCGACCGTGATGAATTCGGTCAAGGACAAGAAGGAAAAGGTCGGCCGGATGCTGCTCATGCACGCCAACGACCGCGAGGACATCCAGATCGCCTATGCCGGCGACATCGTCGCGCTGGCGGGTCTCAAGGACACCACCACCGGGGACACGCTCTGCGCCGCCAATGCGCCGATCATTCTCGAGCGGATGGAGTTTCCGGACCCCGTCATCGAGGTCGCGGTGGAGCCCAAGACCAAGGCCGACCAGGAGAAGATGGGCGTCGCGCTCAATCGTCTCGCCCGCGAGGATCCGTCCTTCCGCGTGTCGTCGGACAACGAAAGCGGCCAGACCATCATCAAGGGGATGGGCGAGCTCCACCTCGAGATCCTGGTCGATCGCATGAAGCGCGAGTTCAAGGTCGAGGCCAATGTCGGCGCGCCGCAGGTGGCGTATCGCGAATATCTCGCCAAGCCGGTCGAGCTGACCTACACCCACAAGAAGCAGTCGGGCGGCTCCGGTCAGTTCGGCGAGGTGAAGGTCAAGGTCGTCCCCGGCGAGCGCGGCTCGGGCTTCCAGTTCGTCGACGAGATCAAGGGCGGCAACATTCCGCGCGAGTACATCCCGTCGGTCGAGAAGGGCATGCGCGAAACGGCCGAGACCGGTTCGCTGATCGGCTTCCCGATCATCGACTTCGCGGTGCACTTGATCGATGGCAAGTACCACGACGTCGACTCGTCGGCCCTCGCCTTCGAAATCTGCGCCCGCGGCGCGATGCGTGAAGCGGCCCAGAAGGCCGGCATCAAGCTGCTCGAGCCGATCATGCGCGTCGAAGTCGTCACCCCCGAGGATTATCTCGGCGACGTCATCGGCGACATCAACAGCCGGCGCGGCCAGATCCAGGGCACCGACACCCGCGGCAACGCTCAGGCGGTCGAGGCCATGGTCCCGCTCGCCAATATGTTCGGCTACGTGAACGAGCTGCGGTCCTTCACCCAGGGCCGCGCCCAGTACACGATGCAGTTCTCGCACTATGACGAAGTGCCCGCGAACGTGGCCGACGAGGTCAAGGCGAAGCTGGCATAAGCCTGAAATTGTGGTTATGGGCGGCCCCGCACCGGGCGGGCGCCGCCTGAGGTTCAAGTTTGATCAGAAGGTAGGAAGACAATGGCGAAAGCTAAGTTCGAGCGGACGAAGCCGCACTGCAACATCGGCACCATCGGTCACGTCGACCATGGCAAGACCTCGCTGACGGCCGCGATCACCAAGGTGCTCGCCGAAACCGGCGGCGCGACCTTCACGTCGTACGACAACATCGACAAGGCGCCGGAAGAGCGCGAGCGCGGCATCACCATCTCGACGGCCCACGTCGAGTATGAGACCGAAGCCCGCCACTACGCCCACGTCGATTGCCCGGGCCACGCCGATTATGTGAAGAACATGATCACCGGCGCCGCGCAGATGGACGGCGGCATCCTCGTCGTCTCCGCGGCCGACGGCCCGATGCCGCAGACCCGCGAGCACATCCTGCTCGCCCGTCAGGTCGGCGTTCCGGCGCTGGTCGTCTTCATGAACAAGGTCGACCAGGTCGACGACGAGGAGCTCCTGGAGCTCGTCGAGCTCGAAATTCGGGAGCTTCTCTCGTCCTACGACTTCCCGGGCGACGACATTCCGATCGTCAAGGGTTCGGCTCTCGCCGCGCTCGAGGACAGCGACCGTAAGATCGGCCATGACGCCGTTCTCGAGCTGATGGCCGCCGTCGACAGCTACATCCCGCAGCCCGAGCGTCCGCTCGACAAGCCGTTCCTGATGCCGATCGAAGACGTGTTCTCGATCTCGGGCCGCGGCACGGTCGTCACCGGCCGCGTCGAGACCGGCATCGTCAAGGTTGGCGAGGAAGTCGAGATCGTCGGCATCAAGGACACCCGCAAGACGGTCGTGACCGGCGTCGAGATGTTCCGCAAGCTGCTCGACCAGGGTCAGGCGGGCGACAACATCGGCGCCCTCATCCGCGGCGTCGGCCGTGAAGAAGTCGAGCGCGGTCAGGTTCTGGCCAAGCCGGGTTCGATCACGCCGCACACCGACTTCCAAGCGGAAGTCTACGTGCTCTCGAAGGACGAGGGCGGCCGTCACACGCCGTTCTTCGCCAACTACCGTCCGCAGTTCTACTTCCGCACCACGGACGTGACCGGCGAGGTCGTTCTCCCCGAGGGCACCGAGATGGTGATGCCGGGCGACAACGTGCAGCTGGGCGTCAAGCTCATCGCGCCGATCGCGATGGACCAGGGCCTGCGCTTCGCCATTCGCGAGGGCGGCCGGACCGTCGGCGCAGGGGTTGTCGCCGAGATCACGAAGTAATATAGGGCACGGGCCGCGCGGCTCTCACGAGATTCGCGCGGCCCGCTTTATCAGTAGAATATTGGCCGACACCGGGCCGCGAGGCGCCGGGTTGGTCGTGTTTGGTTTTGAGGCTCCCGCAAGGGGGCAGGCTCTTTGCAATCGGTAAGCAGGTCATGGAAACGCAGAATATCCGGATTCGCCTGAAGGCGTTCGATCATCGTGTGCTCGATCAGGCCACGGGCGACATCGCCGATACCGCTCGGCGCACGGGTGCTCTCATTCGCGGTCCCATCCCGCTGCCGACGCGCATCGAGAAGTTCACCGTCAACCGTTCGCCCCACGTCGACAAGAAGTCGCGCGAGCAGTTCGAGGTGCGCACCTACAAAAGGCTGCTCGACATCGTGCAGCCCACGCCGCAGACGGTCGACGCGCTTATGAAGCTCGATCTCGCCGCGGGTGTGGACGTAGAGATCAAGCTGGCCTAAGAGGCCGGCGAGCCACGAGATTCTCGAGGCAGATCGTTGTTCCGGACTTCAGGTCCGGTTCGACGAAGAGAGGCTCCAGAGCCACTCGGATACTGGGTGATACCGCGGGAGCATGCTCCCGGCCTGCGTCCCCGCCGTTCCGCCTCTTAGGCGGATCATTAGCCCAGGCGGGGCACGCATCTTTTTCGGGCTAGCACGCCCCCTGGCAATGAAGCCCGGGGGCCTCTGTCGTAAGGAGTTTGGTCATGCGCACCGGCGTGATCGCGAAGAAAATGGGGATGACCCGCTTGTTCCAGGAGGACGGCCGCCACGTGCCGGTTACCGTTCTGGCGCTCGACAATGTTCAGGTGATTGCGCGCAAGGACGCGGACAGCGACGGCTACGTCGCGGTTCAGCTCGGCGCCGGCACCGCCAAGGCGAAGAACGTCTCGAAGCCGCAGCGCGGCCATTTCGGCAAGGCCGAAGTGGAGCCCAAGGCCCGGGTCGCCGAGTTCCGCGTCGCCGAGGATGCGCTCCTCGACGTCGGCGCGACGCTTTCCGCCGATCACTTCTCCGTCGGCCAGTATGTCGACATCCAGGGCGTGACCCAGGGCAAGGGCTTCCAGGGCGGCATGAAGCGCTGGGGCTTCGGCGGCATGCGCGCCACCCACGGCGTTTCCGTCTCGCACCGCGCGCTCGGCTCGACCGGTCAGCGCCAGGATCCGGGCCGCGTCTTCAAGAACAAGAAGATGGCCGGCCACATGGGCGCCAAGAACCGCACCCAGCAGAACCTCGAAGTGGTCCGCACGGACGTCGAGCGCGGCCTCATCTTCGTGAAGGGCTCGGTGCCCGGCCACAAGGGCGGCTGGCTCCTCGTCAAGGACGCGGTGAAGATCGCCCGTCCGGACACCGCTCCTTATCCGGCCGGCATCCGCCAAGCCGCGAGCAACGACACCGCTTCCGCTGAAACGCCGGCCGACGCCGCCGCGGCTCCGGAAGCCACCGAAACGCAGGAAGCCTAAGCCATGAAGGTCCAGGTCAAATCCCTCGGCGCCTCGGGCACCGGCGGCGACATCGAGCTCAACGACGACGTGTTCGGCGTCGAGCCGCGCGCCGACATCCTCCACCGGGTCGTCACCTGGCAGCTCGAGAAGCGCCGCGGCACCGCCCGCGGGGCCCGCGAGCGCAGCGACGTCGCCCGTACCGGCAAGAAGTTCGGCAAGCAGAAGGGCGGCGGCACCGCCCGTCACGGCGATCGCCGCGCCCCGATCTTCATCGGCGGCGGCAAGGCCCACGGTCCCCGCGTCCGCGACTTCAATCCGTCGCTGAACAAGAAGGTTCGCGCGCTCGGCCTCAAGATGGCGCTTTCGGCCAAGGCCGCCGGCGGCCAGCTGATCGTCGTCGACAGCCTCGACGTGCAGGAAGCCAAGACCAAGGCGCTCACCGAGCAGCTCGGCAATCTCGGCCTCGGCCGCACGGCCCTGGTGATCGACGGCGATGCGCTCAACGTCGGTTTCGCCATGGCGTCGTCCAACCTTCGGGAGATCAACCTGCTCCCGGCGATCGGCGCCAACGTTTACGACATTCTCAATCACGAAACCCTGGTGCTGACGCGCGCCGCGGTCGAAACCCTGGAGGCGCGCTTCAATGGCTAAGGGCAAGAGCCAGGCGCTGGACATCAACCACTATGACGTGGTCCTCGCGCCGCACATCACCGAAAAGTCGACCCTGCTGTCCGAGCATAATGCGGTCGTCTTCAAGGTCGCCGGGGATGCGACCAAGCCGCAGATCAAGGCGGCGGTCGAGGCGCTGTTCAACGTGAACGTCACGGGCGTCAACACCATCGTCCAGAAGGGCAAGACCAAGAAGTGGAAGGGTCGTCCCTACACTCGGTCGGACGTCAAAAAGGCGATCGTGACGCTGGCCGAAGGCCAGTCGATCGACGTCACCACCGGTATCTGAGGCTAGGATCCAATGGCACTCAAGACCTACAATCCGACCACGCCGTCGCAGCGCGGCCTGATCCTCGTCGACAAATCGTCGCTGTGGAAGGGAAAGCCCGTCAAGGCGCTGACCGAAGGCAAGCGCAAGACCGGTGGCCGCAACAACAAGGGCCATGTGACCTCGCGCGGCATCGCCGGCGGCCACAAGCAGCGCTATCGCTACGTCGATTTCAAGCGCCGCAAGTGGGACGTCGCCGCCACCGTGGAGCGGCTGGAATATGATCCCAACCGCACGGCGTTCATTGCGCTCGTCCGTTATGCGGACGACGAGATCGCCTACATCCTCGCGCCGCAGCGCCTCGCCGTCGGCGACCAGGTCGTCGCCGGCCGCAAGGTCGACGTGAAGCCGGGCAATGCCATGGAGCTGGGCCAGATGCCGGTCGGCACCATCGTCCACAATGTGGAGATGAAGCCGGGCAAGGGCGGTCAGATTGCCCGTTCGGCCGGCACCTATTGCCAGGTCGTCGGCCGCGACCGCGGCATGGTGATCGTCAGGATGAATTCAGGCGAGCAGCGCTACATCCGCTCCGACTGCATGGGAACGGTGGGCGCGGTTTCGAACCCCGACAACCAGAACCAGAATTTCGGCAAGGCCGGCCGCACCCGCTGGATGGGCAAGCGTCCGCTGACCCGCGGCGTCGCCAAGAACCCGGTCGACCACCCGCACGGCGGCGGCGAAGGCCGCACCTCGGGCGGCCGTCATCCGGTCACCCCGTGGGGCAAGCCGACCAAGGGCGCGCGTACCCGCTCGAACAAGTCGACGGACAAGATGATCATCCGTTCGCGTCACGCAAAGAAGAAGAGGTAATCATGGCCCGCTCCGTCTGGAAAGGTCCGTTCGTCGAGCTCTCGCTCCTGAAAAAGGCCGAGGCCGCGCAGGACGCGAACAACCGTTCGCCGATCAAGACCTGGTCGCGCCGTTCGACGATCCTCCCGCAGTTCGTCGGCCTGACGTTCAACGTCTACAACGGCCGCAAATTCATCCCGGTCTCGGTCAACGAGGAAATGGTCGGCATGAAGCTCGGCGAGTTCGCGCCGACCCGCTTCTTCCCGGGCCACGCCGCCGACAAGAAGGGCAAGAGGTAAGATCATGGGCAAGCCGAAGAGCCCCCGCCGCGTTGCGGACAACGAAGCCCTCGCCGTGGGCACGCAGATCCGCGGCTCGGCGCAGAAGCTGAACCTCGTCGCCGCCCTTATCCGCGGCCGCAAGGCAGAGGACGCGCGCAACGTGCTTCTCTTTTCCAAGAAGGCGATGGCCATCGACGTCCGCAAGGTCCTCGAAAGCGCGATCGCCAATGCCGAGAACAACCACAATCTCGACGTCGACAGCCTGGTCGTCGCCGAGGCGTCGGTCGGCAAGTCGATATCGATGAAGCGCTGGACGCCGCGTGCGCGCGGCCGTTCGAGCCGGATCGTGAAACCGTTCAGCCGCGTGCGCATCGTCGTCCGCGAAGCGAGCCAGGAAGCGTAACGCACATGGGTCAGAAATCCTCCCCGATCGGGCTTCGCCTGCAGATCAACCGCACCTGGGACAGCCGCTGGTACGCCGACGGCGCCGATTACGGCCGGCTGCTTCTGGAAGACCTGCGCATCCGCCAGTTCATCATGAAGGAGCTGCCGCAGGCGGCGATTTCCAAGGTGGTGATCGAGCGTCCGGCCAAGCTGTGCCGCGTGTCCATCTATGCGGCGCGTCCCGGCGTCATCATCGGCAAGAAGGGCGCGGACATCGAGAAGCTTCGCAAGAAGCTCGGCGCGATGACTTCGTCCGACGTCAGCCTCAACATCGTCGAGATCCGCAAGCCTGAGATCGACAGCAAGCTCGTCGCCCAGGGCGTCGCCGACCAGCTCGAGCGCCGCATCGCGTTCCGCCGCGCCATGAAGCGCGCCGTGCAGTCGGCCCTGCGCCTCGGCGCCGAAGGCATCCGCATCACCTGCGCCGGCCGTCTCGGCGGCGCGGAGATCGCCCGCACCGAATGGTACCGCGAAGGCCGCGTTCCGCTGCACACCCTGCGCGGCAACGTGGATTATGCCGAAGCGACCGCTCACACCGCCTACGGCGTGTGCGGCGTCAAGGTCTGGATCTTCAAGGGCGAGATCCTCGGCCACGATCCGCTGGCCCAGGACCGTCTGATGATGGAAGCCCAGACCTCCGGCGTCCGCCCCGCGCGCGACGATCGTCGTTAATCGGCGCCGTTAAGGAACAAGAGAAATGTTGCAACCCAAACGCACCAAGTTCCGCAAGGCCTTCAAGGGTCGCATCCATGGCGATGCCAAGGGCGGCACGGCGCTGAACTTCGGCGCCTATGGCCTGAAAGCCATGGAGCCGGACCGGATCACGGCGCGCCAGATCGAGGCGGCCCGCCGCGCGATCACCCGCCACATCAAGCGCCAGGGGCGTTTGTGGATCCGCATCTTCCCGGACGTTCCGGTGTCGTCCAAGCCTGCCGAAGTCCGCATGGGCTCGGGCAAGGGCTCGCCGGAATTCTGGGTCGCGCGCGTCAAGCCGGGCCGGATCCTGTTCGAGCTGGACGGCGTTCCCGGCCCGCTCGCCCGCGTCGCTTTCGAGCGCGCGATGGAGAAGCTCCCGATCAAGACCAAGGTCGTCGCCCGCCTCGGCGAGTCGGTTCTGGACGAAGAGTGAGAGACATGGCCAAGTTCGACGATATCAGGACCCGCAGCGACGACGAGCTCACCACCCAGCTCGGCGAGCTGAAGCGCGAGCAGTTCAACCTGCGCTTCCAGGCGGCCACTAACCAGCTCGAGAAGCCGTCGCGTATCCGCGAGGTGCGCCGCACCATCGCCCAGATCCGCACGCTTCAGAACGAGCGCGCCCGCGCCGCCGAAGCGGCGAAGGCTTAAGGAGTTTAGAGAAATGCCGAAGCGCGTTCTCACCGGCATCGTGGTGTCGGACAAGACCGAAAAGACCGTCGTGGTCAGCGTCGAACGGCGGGTGAAGCACCCGCTCTACGGCAAGATCATCAAGCGGTCGAAGAAGTACCATGCCCATGACGAGGGCAACGAGTATCGCGAGGGCGAGACCGTCCGCATCGAAGAGACGCGGCCGATCTCGAAGCTCAAGACCTGGCGGGTCGTCGATCGCGTGGACACCCACGCGACGCCCCAAAAGGCCGACGCCGAGGCCTGAGGCCCCGGCTGACATGAAGCTGATCGCCGGGCGCAAGTCCCGGTTGAAGTGAAGAAGGAATTGGATCGATGATCCAGATGCAGTCGAATCTCGACGTTGCCGACAACAGCGGCGCCAAGCGCGTCCAGTGCATCAAGGTGCTCGGCGGCTCGAAGCGCCGCTTCGCCGGCGTCGGCGACGTGATCGTCGTCTCGGTCAAGGAGGCGGCTCCGCGCGGCCGCGTCAAGAAGGGCGACGTTCACAAGGCGGTCATCGTCCGTACGGCAAAGGACATCCACCGTCCCGACGGGTCGACCATCCGGTTCGACTCCAACGCGGCGGTGCTCGTCAACAACAATGCTGAGCCGATCGGCACCCGCATCTTCGGCCCGGTCGTCCGCGAGCTGCGCGCGAAGAAGCATATGAAGATCATCAGCCTCGCGCCGGAGGTGCTGTAACCATGGCTATGCGTATCAAGAAGGGCGACAAGGTCGTCGTCCTTTCGGGCAAGGACAAGGGCAAGACCGGTGAGGTCACCAAGTCCATGCCGAAGGACGGCAAGGTCGTCGTCGCCGGCGTGAACATCGCCGTGCGCCACCGCAAGGCGAGCCAGGCCAACCCGCAGGGCGGTCTCGAGCGTTCGGAAGCGCCGCTTCACGTGTCGAAGGTGGCTTTGGCCGATCCGTCGACCGGCAAGCCGACGCGCGTGCGCTTCGAGGAGCGCGATGGAAAGAAGGTCCGGGTTTCGGTCCGGTCCGGGGAGCTGATCAATGGCTGAGGCCCAGAACAACGAAAAGTACATTCCGCGCCTGCGCGCGGATTACGACGCGCGGATCGTCCAGGCGATGATCGAGAAGTTCGGTTACAAGAACCGTCTCGAAGTCCCGCGGGTCGAGAAGATCGTCCTGAACATGGGCGTCGGCGAAGCGTCGCAGGACAAGAAGAAGGTCGAAACGGCCGCTTCCGAGATGGAGCTGATCGCGGGCCAGAAGCCGGTGATCACCAAGGCGAAGAAGTCGATCGCGCAGTTCAAGCTGCGCGAGGGCATGCCGATCGGCGTGAAGGTTACCCTTCGCCGCGAGCGGATGTACGAGTTCCTCGACCGTCTCGTGACCGTTGCTCTTCCCCGTGTCCGCGACTTCAGGGGCCTCAATCCCAAGTCGTTCGACGGCCGCGGCAATTACGCGATGGGTCTCAAGGAACAGATCATCTTCCCCGAGATCAACTATGACCGCATCGAAAAGGTGCGCGGCATGGACATCATCATCACCACGACCGCGAAGACGGACGACGAGGCGCGCGAGCTGCTGCGCCTCTTCAACTTCCCGTTCCCGCGGACCGACGAGGATCAGAAGCAGGCGGCCTGAGGGCCTCACCTGTTTCTCGACAAAGAAAGGCGAGAACTTAAGTCATGGCGAAACTGAGTTCGATCAACAAGAACGAGCGTCGCAAGAAGCTCGTGAAGAAATATGCGGGACAGTATGCGCGCCTCAAGGCGGTTGCAGACGACGAGTCCCGCGACGACACGGAGCGCCTGATCGCGCGCCTGAAGCTGGCCGAGATCCCGCGCAACGGGAACCCGACCCGCGTCCGCAACCGGTGCGAGCTGACGGGGCGTTCGCGCGCCGTTTACCGCAAGTTCCGGCTGTCGCGCATCATGCTGCGCGAGATGGGCAACAAGGGCCTGATCCCCGGCCTCACGAAGTCGAGCTGGTAAGGTAGAACGATGCCACTGACCGATCCCCTGGGTGATATGCTCACCCGCATCCGCAACGGCCAGCAGGCGCGCAAGGACTCCGTCCTGTCGCCGGCTTCCAAGTTGCGCGTCCGCGTTCTCGATGTTCTCCAGCGCGAAGGCTATATCCGCGGATATTCCGAGGAAGCCCTCGGCCGCGCGCCGGGCATCCGCATCGAGCTCAAATATTTCGAGGGCCAGCCCGCGATCCAGCACGTCTCCCGGGTCTCCAAGCCCGGCCGCCGCGTTTATTCCGGCGCGCAGGACCTGCCGCGGGTCCGCAACGGCCTCGGCATCACGATCGTCTCGACGCCACGCGGCGTTCTGTCCGACGCGGAAGCGCGCGAACAGAATGTCGGCGGCGAGGTGCTGGCGGAGGTGTTCTGATGAGCCGCATCGGTAAAGTTCCCGTGCCGCTTCCCAGCGGCGTCTCGGCTTCGGTGGAAGGCCAGCAGCTGTCGGTGAAGGGCCCCAAGGGCACCCTCACCATGCAGATGATGGACGACATCAGCTACGGCATCGAAGACGGCCGCATCGTCGTCAAGCCGGCCAACGAGACCAAGCGCGCACGCTCCTTCTGGGGCATGCACCGCACTCTGGTCGCGAACCTCGTGACCGGCGTCACGGACGGCTTCACGAAGACGCTCGAGATCACCGGCGTCGGCTACCGCGCGGCGATGCAGGGCAAGAACCTGCGCCTCCAGCTCGGCTACAGCCACGACGTGAACATCGAGGTCCCGGCCGATCTCACCGTCGCCACCCCGGATCCGACCACGGTTGTCATTTCGGGCAACGACCGGCAGCGCGTCGGCCAGCTCGCCGCCGAAATCCGCCGGTGGCGCAAGCCGGAGCCCTACAAGGGCAAGGGCATCAAATATCGCGGCGAGTTCATCTTCCGCAAAGAAGGCAAGAAGAAGTAAGCCATGGCGAAACTCTCTCTCTTCGACCGGCGCCGCCAGCGCGTCCGGACCTCGCTCAGGAAGCGCGCCGGTGAGCGCGCCCGCCTCAGCATCCACCGTTCCGGCCGGCACATCTACGCCCAGGTCATCGACGACCAGGCGAGCCGCACCGTGGCTTCGGCCTCGACGCTCGAAAAGGACGTTCGCGGCACCACCGGTGCGACGATCACGTCCGCCCAGGACGTCGGCCGCCGCATCGCCGAGCGCGCCAAGGCCGCCGGCGTCACCCGCGTCGTGTTCGACCGTGGCGGTTTCCTGTTCCACGGCCGCGTGAAGGCTCTCGCCGACGCCGCGCGCGAAGGCGGATTGGAGTTTTAAGTAATGGCTGACGAAAACATCGAGGGCGCTGCCGTGCAGGACGGCCCGACCCAGGAAGCGGCAACGGCTGCTCCGACCGGCGGCAGTGCCGGCAGCGACGGCGCTCCGACGAGCGACGGCCGCGGCTCGCGTGGTCCGCGCGGCGGACGCGGCGGCGGCGGCGGCAACAATCGCGGCGGCGGCGACCGTGGCGGTCGCGGCGGCGGGCGCCGGGACGATCGTCGCGGCGGTCCTCCGCGCGCCGACGACGGCGGCGAGGAGCTGATCGAAAAGCTCGTCCACATCAACCGCGTCTCCAAGACGGTGAAGGGCGGCAAGCGCTTCGGCTTTGCGGCTCTGGTCGTGGTCGGCGACGGCAAGGGCCGTGCGGGCTTCGGCAAGGGCAAGGCGCGCGAAGTGCCGGAAGCCATCACCAAGGCGACCTCGGCGGCCAAGAAGGCCATGGTCCGCGTTCCGCTCAAGGAAGGCCGCACCCTGCACCATGACGGCAACGGCCATTTCGGCGCCGGCAAGGTGACGCTTCGCACGGCGCCCCCGGGAACCGGCATCATCGCCGGCGGCCCGATGCGCGCCGTGTTCGAAAGCCTGGGCGTTGCCGACGTCGTCACCAAGTCGGTGGGCACGTCGAACCCGTACAACATGATCCGTGCGACGTTCGAAGCGCTGACCGACCAGACGTCCCCCAAGTCGGTCGCGCAGCGGCGCGGCAAGAAGATCGCCGACCTGCTCGGCCGCGGCGGCTCGCAGACGGCCGAAGCGGACGCTGCCGCGGTCGTGGAGTAAGCAACATGGCGAAAGTGAAGATCACCCAGACCGGATCGCCGATCCGCCGGACCAAGGACCAGCGCGCGACGCTGATCGGCCTCGGCCTCAACAAGCTTCACCGATCGGTGGAGCTCGAGGACACGCCCGAGCTTCGCGGCATGATCCGCAAGGTCCACCACATGATCTCGGTCGAGGGCTAAAACCCCTTCAGCCCCTCCCCGCACGGGGAGGGGCTTTTTCCGGGAGGCCCGGCCTCCCAGCGCGACAAAAGCGAAAGCGAGTGCACACATGACCATCAAATTGAACGACCTCCGCGACAATCCGGGCGCCCGCAAGTCGCGCGTCCGCGTCGGCCGCGGCATCGGCTCCGGGCTCGGCAAGACCGCCGGGCGCGGCCAGAAGGGCGCCAAGTCGCGCTCGGGCGTCTCGATCGCCGGCTTCGAGGGCGGCCAGATGCCGCTCCACATGCGCATCCCGAAGCGCGGCTTCAACAATCCCTTCGCCAAGGACTATGCCGAAGTGAACCTCGGCATGATCCAGAAGGTCATCGACGCCGGCAAGCTTTCGGCCGACGGCACGATCGACCACGCCGCGCTCCAGGCCGCCGGCCTCGCCCGCGGCGGCAAGGACGGTGTCCGCCTCCTCGCCAAGGGCGCGATCACGTCCAAGCTTTCCTTCCGCGTTGCCGGCGCGTCCGCCGGCGCCCGCGCCGCCGTTGAAGCGGCGGGCGGCACCGTCGAGGTGATCGAGCTCGTCTCGGCCGCCGACAAGGCGAAGGCCAAGAAGAACAGCGTCAAGAAGCGCAGCGACGCGTAACGCCGCGGGCGTGCGCGCCCGATCGTCATTGCGAGCGAAGCGAAGCAATCCAGGGGGCCTAGGCTTATTCTGGATTGCTTCGAGCGCTTCGCTCCTCGCAATGACGGCGGAGCGGACTATATGAGGCCGGGGCTTTAGGGAAAACGATCACATGGCATCCGCAGCCGAACAGATGGCAGCCAATATCAGCCTGGCGAACTTCGCCAAGGCGACCGACCTCAAGAAGCGCCTGTGGTTCACGCTGGGGGCGCTGATCGTCTTCCGCCTGCTCTCGTTCGTGCCGCTGCCCGGCATCGATCCGCGCACCCTTGCCGGCCTGTTCTCGCAGACCCGCGGCGGCGTGCTCGATTTCTTCAACATGTTCTCGGGCGGCAGCCTGGAGCGCATGAGCCTCATCGCGCTGGGCGTCATGCCCTACATCACGGCGTCCATCGTCGTGCAGCTCGCGACCACGATGAATCCGACGCTCGCCGCCCTCAAGAAGGAGGGCGAAAGCGGGCGCAAGAAGATCAACCAATATACGCGCTACGGCACCGTGCTCCTGTGCGCGATCCAGGGCTATTTCATCGCCGTCGGCCTCGAGGGCTGGACCCAGGACGGCGCCGGTTCGGCGGTCATCAACCCGGGCCTCATGTTCCGGATCACCACGGTGGTCAGCCTCGTCGGCGGAACCATGTTCCTGATGTGGCTCGGCGAGCAGATTACCAGCCGCGGCATCGGCAACGGCGTCTCCCTCATCATCATGGCGGGCATCGTCGCCCAGCTTCCGATCGCCATCGCCCAGGCGCTGGAAGGCGGCCGCACCGGCACGCTCGACCCGATCGTGATCTTCGCTGTCCTCGCCCTCGCCGCCGCGCTCATCCTCTTCATCTGCTTCATGGAGCGTGCCCAGCGCCGCGTCCTCATCCAATATCCCAAGCGCCAGACGGCGCGCGGCCAGATCCAGCAGGAGCGCTCGCACCTTCCCTTGAAGATCAACACCGCGGGCGTCATCCCGCCGATCTTCGCCTCGTCGCTGCTCCTGATGCCGCTCACCATCGCCCAGTTTTCGGGCGGCCAGACGACCGGCGCCGAGACGGGCTGGGACCGGGCGATCACCTATGTGACGACCGCGCTGCAGCACGGCGCGCCGCTCTACATGTTCCTGTACGGCGCCGGCATCGTCTTCTTCTGCTTCTTCTACACGGCCGTTGTCTTCAATCCGGAGGAGACCGCCGAGAACCTGAAGAAATATGGCGGCTTCATTCCCGGCATCCGCCCGGGCAAGCGCACCGAGGAATATCTCGATTACGTGCTGACCCGGATCACGGTCGTCGGCTCGGCCTATCTGACGCTGATCTGCCTCATTCCGGAATTCCTGATCGCCCGCGCCGGCATTCCCTTCTACCTCGGCGGCACGTCGCTCCTCATCGTCGTCAACGTGACGATGGATACGGTGACGCAGATCCAGAGCCATCTCATCGCCCACCAATATGGCGATCTCATCAAGAAGGCGAAGCTGAAGGGCGGACGCGGCCGCTGAGCCGCCGCCCCGGACGGGAGCCGAAGCACGTGAACATCATCCTTCTCGGACCTCCCGGCGCGGGCAAGGGCACGCAGGCGAGCAAGCTCGAGCGCGAGCGCGGCATGGTCCAGCTCTCGACCGGCGACATGCTTCGCGCGGCCGTCGCCGCCGGCACCGAGATCGGCCGCAAGGCCAAGGCGGTGATGGACGCGGGCGAGCTCGTCTCGGACGAGATCGTCACCGGCATCCTCTCGGCCCGGCTCGACCAGCCGGACGTGGAACAGGGTTTCATCCTCGACGGCTATCCGCGCACGGCGGCGCAGGCCGAGTCGCTCGACGCTTTGCTTGCCGCCAAAGGCAAGAAGCTCGACCGTGTGATCGAGCTTTGCGTCAACGAGGACGCGCTGGTCGACCGGATCACCGGCCGCTTCACCTGCTGCAAGTGCGGCACCGGCTATCACGACCGCTACAAGCTTCCCAAGGTGCCGACGCTTTGCGACGTTTGCGGCGCGGAGGACTCGTTCAAGCGCCGGCCCGACGACAATGAGGAAACGGTGCGCAACCGCATGGCCGAGTATCGCGCCAAGACGGCGCCGATCCTGCCATTCTACGAAGCCAAGGGACTCGTCGCCCGCGTCGATGGCATGGCGCCCATCGGCGAAGTCTCCGCCAGGATCGAGACTATATTGGGCGGCTAGTTCCAGGCAGGCGTGCTATGCCTCCTCCAAGCAAGCGAGGCGGAGCGCGATGACGAGTGGGCATGTCGATCTCAGCGGCTTCATCGAAGGGGTGAAGCGGCGCAATCCGGGCCAGAGCGAATTCATCCAGGCGGTGACCGAAGTCGCGCAGGACATTTTCGAGTTCATCGACGGCAAGCCCGAATATCACGAAGCGCAGATCCTGCGCCGCATCGCCGAGCCGGACCGGGTCGTGTCCTTTCGCGTCTGCTGGGAGGACGACAAGGGCAACATCCGCGTCCAGCGCGGCTACCGCGTGCAGAACAACAATGCGATCGGCCCTTACAAGGGCGGCATCCGATTCCACCCTTCGGTGAACGAGAGCATCCTCAAGTTCCTGGCCTTCGAGCAGACGTTCAAGAATGCGCTGACCGGCCTGCCGATGGGCGGCGGCAAGGGCGGCGCGAACTTCAATCCCAAGGGCAAGAGCGTCAACGAGATCATGCGCTTCTGCCAAAGCTTCATGACCGAGCTCTACCGCCACATCGGCCCCAGCGTCGACGTCCCCGCCGGCGACATCGGCGTCGGCGCGCGCGAGATCGGCTTCATGTTCGGCCAGTACAAGCGCATCACCAACAGCTGGGAAGGCGTGCTGACCGGCAAGGGTCTCGAATATGGCGGCTCGCTGATCCGCACCGAAGCGACCGGCTACGGCGCCGTCTACTTCCTCCTGAACATGCTCCGGACCCGCGGCCAGGACCTGGGCGGCAAGCGCGCCGTCATTTCCGGCGCCGGCAACGTCGCCACCCATGCGGCGGAGAAGATCGTGCAATTGGGCGGCAAGGTGCTGACCTTGTCCGACAGCGAGGGCTTCATCCACGATCCCGAAGGCATCGACCAGGAGAAGATCGATTGGGTGAAGGCGCACAAGACCAAGCGCCGCGGCCGCATTTCCGATTATGCCGAAAGGTTCAAGGGAGCGACCTTTCACGCGAGCCAGCGCCCGTGGAGCGTCCCGTGCGACGTTGCGCTCCCCTGCGCGACGCAGAACGAACTCACCGGCGCGGATGCGCGCACCCTGGTCGCGAACGGCTGCATCGCCGTGTCCGAAGGCGCCAACATGCCCACGGACCTCGAGGGCGTGCACCACTTCAAGGACGCGCGCATCCTCTTCGCGCCGGGCAAGGCGGCCAATGCCGGCGGCGTCGCGGTCTCCGGCCTCGAGATGAGCCAGAATTCCGCGCGCATGAGCTGGAAGGAGGAGGAGCTCCAGCAGCTCCTCAAGGACATCATGGACGGAATTCACGAGCGGGCCGAAACCTACGGCCGCATCGACGACGCTTATGTCGACTATGTGAAGGGCGCCAACATCGCCGGCTTCAAGAAGGTCGCGGATGCGATGCTTGCCTTTGGCGTCGTATGAAGGCGGGAAACGAAGACGAGGGATGCAGATGCAAGCGACGGGTCGGCGGCGGCTTTTCCTTTCGATGTGCACGGCGGGCCTCGCCTGCGCGCAGCCGGCGGCCGCGCAGCCGACGGCGGCGCCTGTTACCGTCGGCGGCTGGACGATCCGCGATCTTCGCGGCATTTGCAGCGCCCAGACCAGCCAAAGCGGCGGTCTTTTTGCTGAAATCCAGCTCGAGGCGGACAGCAACGATACAATGCTGCGCATTCGCAACCCATCATGGTCCGCGCTTCGTGAGCGGCACGGCGACCGCACCATCCTGAGGTTCAGCAACGGCCGGCACTATGACGCCGGGATCAATCCCCGCGGGCGCGCCGCCGCCGACGACGAGCGCGTCACCACGGTCGACGTGAGCTATAGCGGCGAGCTCCTTGAAGACTTCGCGCGCGCGCACCGCGTCGACATCTGGATCGGCGGCATGCCCGCGGGCACGCTCTCCCTTCGAGGAACGAGCGCCGTGGCGGAGCGGCTGCGCAGCTGCACGGCGGCGACGGCCCGGCGCCATCCGCCGCCCGCCCTCGCGCCCCCGCCTTTTCACGCGGCGCCGCCGCCTGCTGGTGCGACGCCGCCGGTCTACCGCAGCGGCTCGATCAGCGACGTCGATTACCCCGCCTCCGCGCTGCGCGCCGAAGAGCAGGGCACGGTGACGATGAGACTGTCGATCAACGAAGACGGGCGCGTGACGGATTGCACGATCACCGCATCGAGCGGCTCTTCGATCCTGGATTCAACCTCGTGCAGCCTCGCGGTGCGGCGGTTCCGCTTCACGCCGGCGCGCGATGCGAACGGCAACAACGTCCCCGGCATGGTGACGCGGAGCATCCGCTGGAGCCTTCCGAGCCTGTCGCCCGAAGCGCAGCCGCCTGCGCCGATCCCGCCGAAATGACTCAGCGGCCGCGCTGAAGGCGGGCCAGCGCTTCGTCCAGCGCCTGGAGGAAGCGCGAGCGGTCTTCCTTGCGGAACGGCGCGGGGCCGCCGATGCCGTCTCCGGCACCCGCGCGCAGATCCGCCATGATCGCGCGCGTGGCAATCGCCGCGCCGATCGAGCTGGTTGTGAACGGCTTGCCGCTCGGAGACACCACCGCCGCCCCCGCCTTGAGGCAGCGGTCGGCGAGGAGGATGTCGGCGGTGACGACCACTGTTTCCGGCCCCGCCATCTCCGCGATCCGGTCGTCGGCTTCGTCGAAGCCGGCGCCGACCGTCAGGCGCTCGATGAGCGGATGCGGTGGCACGCGCAGGTGGCTGTTCGCCACCAGCGTCACCGGCACCTCGCGGCGCCAGGCGACCTTGTAGATCTCGTCCTTTACCGGGCAGGCGTCGGCATCGACGAGGATGCGAACGCCCACCCTCAGTGCGCCTTCGCCTTCCAGGGCTTCGCCTTGTGGCGCGGCGGCTTGGGGCCGGCGCCGGACGGGCCCGCGCGCAGCGGGTGCTTGGACGGGCCCGGCGGCGCCTGCAGCGCTTCGATCGCGATGCCGCCCTCGCCGTCGGGATCGCCGCCGGCCGTGCGCTTCACCGCCTGTGCGAACTTGGCGGCGACGGCGCGCGGAATTTCGAACGCGGTCTCGTCCATGCCGATGCGGATCGCGCCGATGTCGCGCTTGGTGACGTGGCCGCGGCGGCAGAGCAGGGGGAGGAGCCAGCGCGGATCGGCCTTGTGCCGCCGGCCGATGTCCATCCGGAACCAGACCGTGTCCTCGAAGCCGGCGCGCGGGCCTTCCTGGCGCGCGGCGGGCGCGGCATCGCCGTCGAGCAGCTCTTCGGGCGCGGGCAGGCGCGCGCGGTGAGCGCGCACCAGCGCCGCCGCGATGTCTTCCGGGCTGCGCTGTTCGAGCAGCTTCTGCGCCAAGGCGCGATCGTCGTCGTCCGCTTCGACGGGCTGGAGCAGGGCGTCGAGAAGCCGCTCGCGGTCGCGGCGAAGGATGTCCTCCGGCCCCGGCGCGGGCATCCACTCGGCGGCGATCTTGGCGCCGCGAAGCACGCTCTCGACGCGCTTCCTGCGCGGATAGGGGACGAGCAGGGCCGCGATGCCCTTGCGGCCCGCCCGGCCGGTGCGGCCGGAGCGGTGCTGCAGCGTCTCGGCGTCGCGCGGAAGCTCGACGTGGACCACGAGGGTGAGGTTGGGAAGATCGATGCCGCGCGCCGCGACGTCGGTCGCGACCAGCACGCGGGCGCGGCCGTCGCGAAGCGCCTGCAGCGCCTGGTTGCGCTCGTTCTGGCTGTGCTCGCCCGAAAGGGCGACGGCGCTGAAGCCACGCTCCGTCAGCGCGCTGTGCAGGCGGCGGACATTGTCGCGCGTCGCGCAAAACAGGATCGCCGATTCCGCTTCATGGTACCGCAGCAGGTTGACCACCGCATTTTCGATGTCGGCGGGCGCCACCGTCACGGCCTGGTAGGCGATGTCGCCGTGCCCGCGATCCTCGCCGGCGGTGGAGATGCGGACGCTATCCTTCTGGTAGCGCTTGGCGAGCGCCACGATCGGCTTGGGAATGGTCGCGGAGAACAAAAGCGTGCGGCGCTCGCTCGCAGTCGCGTCGAGGATTTCCTCGAGATCCTCGCGAAAGCCCATGTCGAGCATTTCGTCGGCTTCGTCGAGAATGGCGACGCGCAGCGCGGAAAGATCGAGAGCGCCGCGCTCGAGATGGTCGCGAAGCCGGCCCGGCGTGCCGACCACGATATGCGCCCCGCCCTGCAGCGCGCGCCGCTCCTTGGACGGGTCCATCCCGCCGACGCACGACACGATCCGCGCCCCCGCCTTGGCGTAGAGCCAGTCGAGCTCGGAGCGGACCTGGAGCGCGAGCTCGCGGGTCGGCGCGATGACCAGGGCCAGCGGCTCGCGTGCAAAGGGCAGGCGGCCTTCGTCGCTGAGCAGCTGCGGCGCCATGGCGAGCCCGAAGGCGACGGTCTTGCCCGAACCGGTCTGCGCCGAGACGACGAGGTCGCGCCCGACGGCTTCCGGCTCGAGAACGGCGGCCTGAACCGGCGTGGGCGCGGCATAGCCGCGTTCGGAGAGCGCTTCGGCGAGAAGCGGGGGGAGCGTGTTGAAAGGCATTGAGGCTAGATGGTGCACCGCAGCATAAGGGGCAAGGGGTAATGCGGTGGGCGGAGTGGCGAGCAGGGCGGTCCTCCGACCCAGCCCTCGACACGGGCTTCGCCCTGCTCGGTCCTGCTCAGGAGGATCGGGGAGGAAGAAAGCGGGAGACGATTCCCAACCTCCGTTCGTCCCGAGCAGCCGTCGAGCGAAGTCGAGACGGCGGGTCGAGGGACATCGCGCGACCCCTACAAAGCCTGCGCCGCCGCCCAGCCGCTCGCCCACGCCCACTGGAAGTTGTATCCGCCGAGCCAGCCGGTGACGTCCACCGCTTCCCCGATCGCATACAGGCCCGGCACCCGCCGCGCTTCCATCGTCTGCGAGGACAGTTCCGCCGTGCTGATCCCGCCCACCGTCACTTCCGCTTTGGCAAAGCCCTCGGTGCCGCTCGGCCGGAAGCGCCAGTCGGACAGGCGCCGCTCGGCTTCGGCGAGGCGCTTGTCGGGAAGGTTGGCAAGCTCGCCGGGCATGGCCAGGCGCTCGGCCAAAGTCTCGGCCAGGCGATCCGGCAAAGCGGCCCCGAGCAGGCTGCGTACCGTGGCGCGCGGCCGCTCGCGCTTCGCTCCGGCGAGCCAGCCCGCCGGCGCATCGGGAAGGAAGCGAATGCCGATCTCTTCGCCGTGCCGCCAATAAGAGGAGATTTGCAGGATGGAGGGGCCGGACAGTCCGCGATGCGTGAACAAAGCCGCTTCGCGGAACGAAGCCTTGCCGGCGCGCGCGACCACTTCGGCCGACACGCCGGACAGCGACGTGAAGAGCGCTTCGTCGGCCCCGAGGGTCAGCGGCACGAGGGCGGGGCGGGGCTCCACGATCTTGAGCCCGAAACGCCGCGCAAGATCGTAGGCGAAGCCGGTCGCGCCGAGCTTCGGAATGGACGGCCCTCCGGTCGCGATCACCAGCGCCGGCGCTTCGAAGACCTGGTCTCCGAACGCGACGCGGAAGCGCCCGTCCGCATGTCCGATCTCGCCGATGCTTCGGCCCAGCTTCAGGTCCACCCCGCCCCTGGCGCATTCCTCCAGTAGCATCGCGACGATCTGCTTGGCCGATCCGTCGCAGAAGAGCTGCCCCAGCGTCTTCTCGTGCCAGCGGATTCCGTAGGCGTCGACCAGCGCCAGGAAATCCTCCGCGCGGTAGCGCCCCAGCGCCGACTTGGCGAAATGCGGGTTCGCCGAAACGTAGCGGTCGGCGCCCGCATTGACGTTGGTGAAGTTGCAGCGCCCGCCGCCCGAAATCAGGATCTTCTTCCCCGGCGCGTCGGCATGGTCGAGCAGCAGCACGCGCCGGCCTCTTTGCCCCGCCACCGCGGCGCACATCAGCCCGGCGCCGCCGGCGCCCAGAACGATCGCGTCATACGCCATGTCAGCCGCGCAGCGCCGCCATGCAGTCGGCGAGTTCGGACTGGCGGAAGGGCTTGGCGAGGCGCGGCAGGTCCGCCGAAATGCCGTCGATCTCGGCATAGCCGGAGACGATCAGCGTCGGCAAACCGGGGTGCGTTTCGGCGATTGCATGCGCCAGGTCGGTGCCGGACATGCCCGGCATCAGGTGGTCGGTGACCACATAGTCGGCCCGGTTCGAGGCCAGCCACGCCAAGGCTTCGCGAGCCCCTGTCATCTCCACCACCCGGTAGCCGAGCTCGCCGAGCATTTCGGCCGTGCTGGTCCTGACCGCCGGCTCGTCGTCGACGAGAAGGACGAGGCCCGCGCCTCGCGGCTCGGCGCCGCTGCGCTGGGTTTCGGCCGCTTCCGTCTCGTCGCCGGCGCGCGGCAGCAGCAGGTCGATCGTGGTGCCGAGCCCCGGCCGGCTCGAAATGCACAGCGCACCGCCGAGCTGCGAGGTCAGGCCGTGGACCATCGAAAGGCCGAGGCCCGTCCCCTTGCCGATGCCCTTGGTGGAGAAAAAGGGCTCGATCGCCTTGGCCTGCGTCGCCTCGTCCATCCCCACCCCGGTGTCGGAAACGGACAGGCGCAGATAATCGCCCGGCGCGAGCTGCGCCCGGTGCCCCGCTTCCACACGTTCGAGCTGCGCCGAAATGGACAGGGTGCCGCCCTCCGGCATGGCGTCGCGCGCGTTCACGCACAGGTTCAGGATCGCCATTTCGAGCTGGTTGCGGTCGGCGAGCGCCGGAGGAAGATCGTCCGGAACGTCCGCGTGGAGCCGCACCTTCGGGCCGGACGTGCTGGCGACCAGGTCCGCCATGCCGCCGACTACGCCCGCGAGCCGCACCGGCCCGGGCTGGAGCGGCTGGCGGCGCGCGAAGGCGAGGAGGCGCTGGACCAATGTCTTCGCCCGTTCCGCCGCTTCGAGGGCGGCGCCGACCAGCCGCTGCTCCCGCGCGCCGCCGACGCCGCGGCGCTCCAGCATGTCGAGGCTGCCGATGATCGGCGTCAGCAGGTTGTTGAAGTCGTGCGCCACGCCGCCGGTGAGCTGGCCCATCGCTTCGAGCTTCTGGGACTGACGGAGCTGCTCGTGCACCCGCTCGAGCTCGGCGGTCCGCTCGCGGACTCGCTCTTCCAGGGTCTCGTTCATCCGCAGAACGGCGGTTTCCGCCTGCTTGCGCTCCGTGATGTCGATCTGGATCCCGTCCCAGATGATCGACCCGTCGGGCTGCGCGCGCGGCGCCGAGATGAGCCGGCTCCAGCGCCATTCGCCGTCGGCACGGCGGAAGCGCATTTCCTCGTCGAACGGACGCCGCCCGGAAATCGCCTCTTCCTCGGCGGCCATCAGCCGCGGGACGTCGTCCTCGTGGACCAGCTTGTAGGGAAGGAGCGGGTCTTCGGTCACCGCCTCCGCCGGCAGGCCGTAGAGCTTCTCGAAGCTTTGCGACACGTACAGGAAGCGCCGCTCCGTCCCGTCCACGCCCGTATAAACCTGGTACACCATGCCGCCAGGGAGGTTGTCGGTGAGCGCCCTCAGCCGAGCTTCGTTTTCGCGGATCGCCGCTTCGGCCCGCCGCCGGTCGGTGATGTCGAGGCTGACGGCAAGCACGCCGCGCGGCGTGCCGTCGACCTTGCGGGTCAGGGACACGGAATTGCTGACCCAGACGGTCGAACCGTCCGGCCGAACATATCGCTTTTCGTGCGTGAAGGGGACGCCCTCGCGCACCGCGCGCTCGAACTTCGGCAGATTGGCGGGGAGATCGTCGGGATGCGTGATCTCCTGCATCTTGAGCGTGAGCAGCTCTTCCCGGCTCCGCCCCGCAATCTCGCAGAAGCGGTCGTTGACCAGGGTGAAGGTGCCAGAAAGGTCGACTTCGGCGAAGCCCGCGGCCGACTGGCTGATATAGGCCGAAAGCTGCGCCTCGCGCTCGCGCAGCGCGTCGAGCGAGCGGCGCTCTTCCGTCACGTCCTGTCCCTGGACGAAGATGCCGCTGACCGCGCCGCCGGCGTCGAGGATCGGCTGGTAGACGAAGTCGAGGAAGCGCGCTTCCTCCCCGCCGCCTTCGTTCGCGAGCACGATCGGGGTGTTGCGCCCGACGAACGCTTCGCCGCTCTCGTAAACGCCGTCGAGAAGGGCGATGAAGCCCTGCGCCGCGGCTTCCGGAATGGCTTCGGAGACCGGCTTGCCGATCACGTCGCGCCCGCCGACGAGCCGGCGATAGGCGTCGTTCGCCATGGTGAAGACATGGGCCGGCCCGTCCATCATCGCGGTGAAGCCAGGCGCCTGGTCGAACAGCTGGCGTAGCCGCTCATGCTCCCCCGCAAGGCGGCGCTCGGCGCGGACCTTGCCGGTCGTCTCCACGACGATCGCCATGACGGCGCGG
Organism: Allosphingosinicella sp.; assembly: GCA_036388975.1. Classification (GTDB taxonomy): domain Bacteria; phylum Pseudomonadota; class Alphaproteobacteria; order Sphingomonadales; family Sphingomonadaceae; genus Allosphingosinicella. The sequence goes on from DASVQT010000020.1 coordinate 23,102, forward strand.
GCGCTTCCGTCCTCGCCCAGCACGGGCGAGTAATCGAGGTTCATCCAGACCTGCTCGGGCCGGCCGCTCCTGTGAAGCACCAGTTCCTGGTCGCGGTAGGACAATGTGCCGCCGCGGGCCAGCACAGCGTCCATCACATGGTCGTTGAAGTCGGCGACTTCCGGCCATCCTTCGCGCACCTTGGAGCCGAGCAGAGCAGGGTGCCGCCCGCCGGCGAAGACGGAATAAGCGTCGTTGTAAATCATGACGCCGTCGGCGCCCCAGAGCGTCACGAGCGGAACGGGCGAGCGCAGCATCAGCGCGACGGTGGTGCGCAGCGTCGCGTCCCAGCCGGCAAGCGGGCCGAGCGGCGTTTCCGCCCAGTTGAAGCCGGCAATCAGGTCCGCAAGCTCGCCGCCGCCGTTCAGGAATGCCGGGCGCTCGGCCGCAGGATCAGGGGCATTCGTCATACGCAAACTTCGCCGCCTCCGCCGGACCGCGCCCGTCCTATACGGGCGGGGCGGCGCGTCAACCGCGCCGAAGGGCCATGGCCGGACGGCGCCTGCGCGCCGGCGGTTCAGCCGCCCCAGCTGCTCCGGCTGCGGCCGCCGAAGCCGCCGCGCGATGCGCTCTGGCCTGAGGAGGAACGGACGGGCGGCGAGGAGGTCGGCCGGTCGAACGCGCTGCTGCCGGCGCGCCACGTGCTTCCCGAGCGCTGAAGCGGGCCGCCGGTCGGGCCGCCCGCATACCAGCCGCCGCTGCGCCGGCTGCGGTACAGGCCACCGTAACGATAGCGCTTGCGCCCGTCGATATCGATGTCGGCATTGGCGAGCGCCTGGCCGACCATGAAGCCGCCCAGGATCGGAACCCAATAATTGCTGTTACCGGCGACGCGCGGCTGGCACTGGTTCTGACCGAACTCGTCTTCGCAAAGCGGCTGCGTCGCGAAGCGCGGCGCCGCCTGTTCGTGATTGCCCAGCGCGTCGTTATACGCCTCCTGGCAGGCATCGTCGGGGACTGCGTTCGCCGCCCGGCATTCCGCGACCGTAGCGTAGGGAAAGGCGTCCACCGCCGGCTCGTCGTTCCAGTCGGCACTGCCATCGCAGCCGGCGACCGCCGCGGCTCCCGCCGCGGCGAGGGTGGTGAGGACGACGCGCTTCGAGCGCTTCATCGGCCGCTTGCTGTCCATCTCGCCCCCCTCAGTCCGTCATGCTTGCGGCGTTGATCAGGCCGATCGCGATGGAGATGGCGCCCATCCAGAGGGCGATCGGAAGCTCGCCGCGCTCGATCCGGTGCGACACGTCCGACACGACGATCCGCCGGACGATCCAGAAGGCGACGATCTGGATCAGGCCGGCAAGCGCCGCCCAGGCCGCGAATTCGACGAGGCTGTGCGCCTGCGTCATCGCCGAGGCGACCGGGATCGCATAGCCGATGAGCGCGCCGCCGAACGCGACGGCGGCGGCGACGTTGCCGTCGCGGATCAGCTTCCTTTCGTCATGCGGCGTGACGAGCTGGTAGATGAACTGGAACGCGATCAGAAAGGCGAGGGCCGTTCCGAAGGCGAGCAGAAATGCGGTCGCCCCATTCAGGAACGCGTCGAAATCGAACATGCGGCTCTCCCCCTTTGATCGTCGCGCTTTGTTCTTGCGCGCCCATCTTGCTTTGCCCCACTCATGATCGCAAGCCCCCATGGGCGGGCGAAGGGGAGGCGGCGTGAAGCGGATCGCGATCGGGGAAAGGCCGAACTGGCAACAGCAGGCCGAAGCCATGGGCTTCACCTGGCACCATGAAGCCGGCGAGCCTTATTGGGAAGAAAGCGCTTATTACGCCTTTTCGCTGGAGCAGATCGAGCGCGACATCGAAGCGCCCACGGCCGAGCTCCACGCCATGTGCCTCGACCTCGTCGATGCGGCGATGGACAGCGAGCGCATCATGGACCGGCTCGCCATCCCGCCGGCGCTTCGCGACTATGTCGCCGACAGCTGGGACGATCGCTCGCCCTCCCTCTACGGGCGCTTCGACTTCGCTTATGACGGCACCGGGCCCGCCAAGCTCCTCGAATACAATGCCGACACGCCGACGAGCATCTACGAGACGGGCTATTTCCAATGGTCCTGGCTCGAGGCGCGCATCGCCGACGGCGCACTTCCCGCCGATGCCGACCAGTTCAACAGCCTCCATGAAAAGCTGATCGCGCGCTTCGGCGCGATCCTGACGCCCGGCAGCCAGCTCCACTTCGCCAGCGTCCCCGATCATGTCGAGGACCGGCAAACGGTGCGCTATCTCGAAGATCTCGCGGGCCAGGCGGGCATCGTCCCGAAGTTCGTCGGCATCGAGAGCCTCGGCCTCGATTCGGACGGCCGCTTCGTCGACGACGAGGGCTTCATCGTCCGCACCATCTTCAAGCTCTATCCCTGGGAAGACATGTTCCGGGAGCCGTTCGCGGCCAATCTGGCGAGAAGCGGCACCATGTTCCTGGAGCCGCCGTGGAAGGCGATCCTCTCCAACAAGGCGATCCTTCCGCTGCTCTGGGAGCGGAACGTCGGCCATCCGAACCTTCTTCCCGCCTTCTTCGCCGACGATCATGCGGCGGCGGCGACGCTTGGCGACAGTTACGTCAAGAAGCCGCTCTTCTCGCGCGAAGGCTGGGACATCGAGCTCGTCGACGCTGGCAGGTCCACGCACGGCCCGTCGGGCGGCTACGGCGCGGAAGGCTACATCCTGCAGGGCCTCGCGCGCCTGCCCTGCTTCGACGGCAAATATCCGGTGGTCGGAAGCTGGGTCGTCGGCACCGAGCCGGCCGGCGCGTCGATCCGCGAGGATACGGGCCCGATCACCCGCAACCTGTCCCGCTACGTCCCCCATGCGATCGTCGGCTGAACGCGTGCTGCAACCCAACACCCCGCCAGCTCTGAACCTGTCGAAGGGCGGGTTGCCGGACTCGGCGCGGGTGAACCGGGCTTCGACAGGCTCAGCCCCGGCGGGATTGCTGGTGGCCCTGCGTGGCATGACGGCGATGGCGAGGAGGTGACGGTGGCGGCCCAGGCAGCGGAAACCGAACCGAAGCGGCAGAGCGAGCCGCTGGTGATCGTCGCCTCCTCGCTCGGCACCGTGTTCGAATGGTACGATTTCTACCTGTACGGCCTGCTCGCCACGATCATCTCCGCGCAGTTCTTCTCGGGCGTCAACGAAACGACCGGCTTCATCTTCGCCCTCGCCGCATTCGCCGCGGGCTTCGCCGTCCGGCCGTTCGGCGCGATCCTGTTCGGCCGCATCGGCGACCTCGTCGGGCGCAAGAACACCTTTCTCGTCACCATGGGCCTGATGGGCGTCTCGACCTTCGCGGTCGGACTGCTCCCCAACTACGCCAGCATCGGCGTCGCCGCGCCCGTCATCCTCGTCCTCCTCCGCCTCGTACAGGGCTTGGCGCTCGGCGGCGAATATGGCGGCGCGGCGACCTACGTCGCCGAACATGCGCCCGAAGGAAAGCGCGGCCTTTACACCAGCTTCATCCAGACCACGGCGACGCTCGGTTTGTTCGCCGCCTTGCTCGTCGTGATCGGCATCCGCTCGGCAATCGGCGAGGAGGCATTCGCCGACTGGGGCTGGCGCCTGCCCTTCCTCGTCTCGCTTCTCCTCCTCGCCGTGTCGCTCTGGATCCGCCTCAAGCTCGAGGAAAGCCCGGTCTTCAAGCGCATGAAGGCGCAAGGGAAGGGATCGAAGGCGCCGCTCACCGACTCATTCGCCCGCTGGGGCAATCTCAAAATCGTGATCGTCGCCTTGTTCGGCGCGGTCGCCGGCCAGGCGGTGGTCTGGTACACGGGCCAGTTCTACGCGCTCTTCTTCCTCGAGCGCACGCTTCGGGTGGACGGCGCCACCGCCAACATCCTCATCGCCATCGCGCTCGCCATCGGCACGCCCGCGTTTATCTTCTTCGGCTGGCTTTCGGACCGGATCGGGCGGAAGCCGATCATCCTCGCTGGCTGCGCGCTCGCCGCAGCGACCTATTTCCCCCTGTTCGGCGCCCTGTCGCAGGCCGCCAACCCCGCCCTCTACGCCGCCCAGCAAAGCGCGCCGGTGACGGTGATTGCGGATCCTGAGGATTGCTCCGTCCAGTTCGATCCCATCGGCCGCAACAGGTTCGACCAGCGCTCCTGCGACGTCGCCAAGTCCTTCCTCGCCCGCTCCGGCGTTTCCTACGCGAACGTGGAAGCGGCCTCCGGAACGGTCGCCGAGGTCCGGATCGGCACCATCTCGATCGCCGCTCCAAGCCCCGCCGCGCTCCCGGCGCCGGAGCGGGCCGCCGCGATCAAGGCCTTCCAGGACCGGGCCCGTGCCGCCCTCACCGCCGCCGGCTATCCCGAACGCGCGGTGCCGGATCGGATCAACAAGCCCTTGGTCGTGCTCATCCTCACGATCCTCGTCCTCTACGTGACCATGGTCTACGGCCCGATCGCGGCTCTGCTCGTGGAGCTGTTCCCGACGCGCATCCGCTACACGTCCATGTCGCTCCCCTACCATATCGGGAACGGCTGGTTCGGCGGCTTCCTCCCCACCACCGCCTTCGCAATGGTCGCGGCGACCGGAGACATCTATTACGGTCTTTGGTATCCGATCGCCGTCGCGGTGCTGACCGTGGTCGTCGGCCTGTTCCTGCTGCCCGAAACCTACAAGCGCCCGATCGAGGATTAGTCGCCGCCGGGCCTCCGCCCGCGCGGCGTCCGGTCCTTCCAGACCACCTTGCGGCCCTTGGGCACGTGCCACTTGCCCGCGGCGGTGCGCACGAGATCGGCCTCGCAGCGGCGGCAGCGGCTGAACCAGAAGCCGCGATTCCAGACCGGGTCCGACTCGGGGCTGTGCAGGCCGAAATTGCAGAGGAGGGGCATCGCGTCTCCCTCGCTAAGGGAGCGGCGCGTTGCGTTCAAGCGGCAGGCGCGTGCGCGCTGCAACCCGTCCTTCGACAGGCTCAGGACTAGCGGTTTGGGGACGATTCGATTGCAGGCAATGAACACGCCGGCTTACACACACCGCTAGGGCTGAGCCTGGCGAAGCCCGGGTTGCCCGCTCAGCGCGCGTCACCAATCCTCGGTCTTCACCATGGCAAGCAAAGCGCCGCCCGCATAAGGCTTGGTGAAGAACAAGGCGCGTTCCGGATAGTCCTCGCGCGCGGGCCGCTCGGAGCCGGACACGATGAGCAGGCGAACGTCCGGCCATCGCTCGGCCACGGTGCGGGCGAGGTCGAGGCCCGAAGCGCCGCTTTCGAGCGCGATGTCTGTGACGAGCACGGCAGGCCGCGGCCCTTCCTCGAGGCAGGCGAGGGCCTCCTCGGCGTTCGAGGCGCGGCGCACGTCGCAGCCTCCGTCGGCAAGCAGGGAGGCCGTGGCATCGAGAACGATCGGATCGTCCTCGACGAGCAGGATGGGGAGATTATCACGCATCATAAACAGGACCCCCTTTCGGTCGCCCGAAAGAGCGAGCGGAGCCGCATCCCGGTTCCGCCGCCGCGGTGCAACTCGTCGCATTTCCGCTCGTTTCTGCCCCGTCTCGACCGACGACGCGGCAATCGCTAGTCATGGGGCGAGTACGACAGGGACGAGGAGTGCCGATGAGCTCGACGGACGCCGCCTTCTCGGGCTCGATCCCGGCGCTTTACGACCGCTGTCTCGGACCTTTTCTGTTCGAACCCTATGCCCGCGATCTTGCGGATCGGGTCGCCGCGATGGCGCCGCGACGCATCCTCGAAACCGCGGCGGGAACCGGCATCGTCACGGCGGCCGTGCTGCGCGCGCTGCCGGAATGCGAGATCGTCGCGACCGATCTCAACCAGGCGATGCTGGATCTCGCCGCGCAGCGCGTCCGCTCCGAAGCGGTGACCTTCCAGGCCGCCGACGCACAGGATCTTCCGTTCGGCGACGGCGCGTTCGATCTCGTCCTGTGCCAGTTCGGCGCCATGTTCTTTCCCGACCGGATCCGCGCCTACCGCGAGGCGAAACGGGTGCTGAAGCGCGGCGGCATTTTCCTGTTCAACGTGTGGGACGATCTCGCTGCCAATCCCGCGTCGCAAGCGGCGGCACGCGCGGTGGCGGGGCTCTTTCCGGACGACCCGCCGACCTTCCTCGATCGCGTGCCGTTCGGCTATGCCGACAGGAACCGCATCGAAAAAGATCTTGCCGCCGCAGGCTTCGACGACGTTTCCATCGAAACGGTCGCGATGCGCAGCCGCGCCGCCGATCCGCGCGACGCAGCGATCGGGCTGTGCACGGGCACGCCGCTGCGCGCCGAAATCGAAGCGCGGGGCGCGTCTCGGCTCTGCGAGGCCACCGACGCGGCGGCGGTGGCGCTGGCCGCTTTGTCGGACGAGGAGGGGCTCGACGCCGCCATGTCCGCCCTCGTGATCACCGCGCGGAGCTAATTGACCTGGATTAAACACGGCCTGCCCCGCGACCCTGAACCTCGTCTTACAGGCGCGAAACGGCACCGCCTGCCTCTCGTTGTTACCGGCATGAACGCTTCCAGTTTCAGGAGCCTGTCATGCTTACCCTTGTTGCGTACCTCTTGCTCTTCCTCGCCGTGAGCGCCGGCCTCACTTGGTGGCGGGTGCACAATTACCGGCGCCTGCAGAACAAGCGGCCCTGACGTCTTCACTGCCGCAGCGGGCGACGGAGCGAGGCCGCCCGTCCGCCGCTGCGGCAGGGAGGAACTAGGCGCCGAAGCTCACGTCGAAGGGCACGTACATGTCGCTTGCGCCGCGCCCGTCATAAGCCGCCGCGGCGAACATCGCGGACGCGTCCGGCGCGTCGAACTCGAACATCGCCGCCGTCACCTTGTTGGCCTTGATGCCTTCCAGCGTCACCGTGTCGCCCGTGCCCCAGCTCACCACGGCATTCTTGCCGCTCGCATCGTTGACGACGACGAGGTCGGAGAAGCTGTCGATGCCGGCGACGCCCTCGATCCGGATCACGTCCTTTTTGCCCATGTCGGTGATCCGGTCGGCGCCGCTTGCGGGGCCGAACACGAAGACGTCGTCGCCCTGGCCGCCGGTCAGCATGTCGTTGCCGCCCCCGCCGACGATCGTGTCGTTGCCCTTGCCGCCGTCGATCGTGTCGTTGCCGGCCGCGCCATTGTCGAGGGTCGTCACGATCGGGCCCGAGCGGCCAAGCGTGGTGACCGCGCCGATCGATCCGTCGCCGAGCAGCAGGTCGTCCCCGCCGCCGCCGGATAGCGCGTCGTTTCCGGCATCGCCGGCGAGGACGTTTGCGCCATTGTCGCCGGTCAGCACGTCGTCAAAGGTCGACCCCGAAAGGTTCTCGAAGCTGGTGAGCGTCATCGCTCCTTGCTCCGTCGCCTGCGCCGCGCCCTGCAAGGCGAGGCTCACGGTCACGCCGGCGGCCGAAATGTCCGTCCCGTTGCCGTGCAGCGACAGCGTGTCGATGCCGGCATCGCCCGCGACGACGTTGGTGCCGGCACCGACCTGGACGAGGTCGTTGCCGCCGCCGCCCGAAATCGTGTCGTTGCCGGTCGCGCCCGATCCGTCCGAGCCGCCCCACAGCCAGTTGTCGCCCGCATCGCCGGTCAGCACGTCGTCGAAGCGCGTGCCCGACACATGCTCGATCCCGACCAGCGTGTCGAAGCCCTGCGATCCGGTGTTCTGCGCCCCCGTGAGCGACAGGTTCACGGTCACGCCCGCGACCGCGCCCGTGCTGTACGCCGCCCGGTCCAGGCCTTCGCCGCCTTCCAGCAGGTCGTCGCCGTCCTGGCCGTTCAGGAAGTCGTCGCCGTCGCCGCCGCGAAGCGTGTCGTTGCCGATGCCGCCGCGCATCAGGTCCGCGCCGCCCTCGCCGTCGATCGTGTCGTCCCCGCCGAGGCCGTTCAGCACGTCGTTGCCGTCGCCGCCGCGAAGCGCGTTGGCATTGTTATTGCCGATCAGCGTGTCGTCATGCGCCGATCCGGTGAGGTTTTCGATGGAGATCAGAGTGTCGTTGCCGTCGGCGCCCGAGGATGAGCCGCCGCCCGCATTGTTGAGGCTCGCGAAGACGCTTCCGGCCGCCGAAGCGTAGCTCGCCGTGTCGCTTCCGCCCGCGCCGTTCAAGATGTCGTCGCCCGTGCCGCCTTCGAGAACGTCGTCCCCGCCGACGCCGCCGACCAGCGTGGTGATGTCCTCATAGGTCACGATCGGGCCGGCCGAGCCGACGCCGTGGCTGTCCACCGCGACGAGCCCGTCGCCGAGCAGCACGTCGTTTCCGCCGCGTCCGTAAAGGAAGTCGTTGCCGAGCCCGCCGGCGAGGAGGTTGTTGCCGCCGTCGCCTTCCAGCCGGTCGTCATACGGCGTGCCCGAAAGGTTCTCGACGCCCGACAGGTCGACGCTGCCATGGCCGGTCGCTTGCGGCGCGCCCTGGAGCGACAGCGAGAAGCTGACGCCGCTCGGCAGGTCCGCATCGCCGACGCCGAGCGTGTCGATGCCCGCGCCGCCCGACACGACATGGTTGCCGGCGCCGATCCAGAGCAAGTCGTTGCCGCCGTTTCCGACGAGCGTGTCGTCGCCGGAGACGCTGCCCCAGATCCAATTGTGGCCGCCGTCGCCGGTCAGCACGTCGCTGAAGGCGGTGCCGGAGACATGCTCGATCCCGACGAGGGTGTCGAAGCCCTGCGAACCCGTATTCTGCGCAGTGCCCTGGAGGTTCAGGTTCACGGAGACGCCGGCGGTTGCGAGCGTCGCATAGGCCGCCCGGTCGAAGCCGGCGTCGCCGTCGAGCAGGTCGTTGCCGATCTGTCCGTTCAGGAAGTCGTCGCCGCTGCCGCCGCGGAGCGTGTCGTCGCCCGCCCCGCCGCGCACCATGTCGTGGCCGCCGTCGCCTTCCACCGTGTCGTCGCCACCGTTTCCGTTCAGCGCGTCGTTGCCGTCCCCGCCGCGCACGACGTTCGCGTCGTTGTTGCCGACCAGCGTGTCGGCATGGGCCGAGCCGGCGAGGTTCTCGATCGAATTCAGCGTGTCGTTGCCGGCCGCGCCTTGCGAGGAGCCGCCGCCGAGATTGTTGAGAAAGGCCTGCACGCCGCCGGACGCCGAAGCATAGCTCGCCGTATCGGAGCCGCCGCCGCCCTGAAGGATGTCGTCGCCCTCGCCGCCGTCCAGCACGTCGTCGCCGCTCACGCCGCCGACCACCGGCGCATAGTCGCCGTACGTGACGATCGGGCCCGAGCCGCCGACGCCGTGCGTGTCGATCGTCACGACGCCGTCGCCGAACAAGGTGTCGTTGCCGCCGCCGCCGCTCAGCGTGTCGTTGCCGAGGGCGCCTGCGAGCAGATTCTCATTCCCGTCGCCGGTCAGCGTGTCGTCGAAGCTGCTGCCCGACAGATTCTCGAAGCCGGTCAGCGTCCAGGCGCCCGCGCCCGACGCCTGCGGCGCGCCCTGCGCGGCGAGCGAGAGGGTGACTCCGGACGCCGGGACGTCCGCGTCGTTGCCCACGCCCAGCGTGTCGATGCCGGCGCCGCCGTCCAGCTGGTGGTCGCCATTGCCCGCCCAGACGAGGTCGTTGCCGCCGCCCGCCGAGATCGTGTCGTTGCCGGTGACGCCTGTATTGTCCGATCCGCCCCACAGCCAGTTGGCGCCGTTGTCGCCGGTGAGCGTGTCGTCGAAGCGGGTGCCCGAAAGATGCTCGACGCTCGTGATCGTGTCGGTGCCGTGGCCGGTCGCCTGGGGGCCGGCAATGGTGAGGTCCACGGTCACGCCGGTGAGCGCGCCCACGGCATAGCTGATCCGGTCCCAGCCCGCGCCGCCGTCGAACAGGTCGTCGCCCTGGCCGCCGTCCATATAATCGTCGTCAGCGCCGCCGGTGATGACGTCGTTGCCCTCGCCGCCGCGCATGAAGTCGTGGCCGTCGCCGCCTTCGATCGTGTCGTCGCCGCCGAGCCCGTGCATGTTGTCGTGGCCGCCCCCGCCGATCAGGACGTTGTCCTCGCCGTCGCCGCGCAGGAAGTCGTCATGGGCCGATCCGGTGACGTTCTCGATCGAGGCGAGCGTGTCGAAGCCGTCCGCGCCGCTCGCCGTGCCGGTGGCGAGGTTCACGGTCACGCTGCCCGCCGCATTTGCGTAGGAAGCGGTGTCGAATCCGCCGCCGCCGTTCAGCGTGTCGTTGCCGATCCCGCCTTCGAGGATGTCGTCGCCCGGAACCAGCGGGTAGACCGCGGTGATGTCGGCATAGGTGGTGATCGGCCCGGAGCCGCCGAGGTCGTGCGTGTCCGCGATAACCCGGCCGTCGCCGTAGAGCGTGTCCTGCCCGTCGCCGCCGCGCAGCACGTCATTGCCCTGGTCGCCGGCGAGGAGGTTGTCCCCGGCATCGCCGGTCAGCGCATCGTCATATTTCGAGCCGGAGAGATTCTCGAAGCCGGCGGCGAGCATCATTCCCTGCTCGCTGTCCTGGGCGGCGCCCTGCAGCGCCAGGCTGAAGGTCACGCCCGCGGCGGAGATGTCGGTGTCGTTGCCCCAGAGCGAGAGCGTGTCGATGCCGCTGCCGCCGTCGAGATTGTGGTTGCCGGCGCCGACTTCGACGAGATCGTTGCCCGCGCCCGCCGAGATCGTGTCGTCGCCGGTGGTGCCGGATCCGTCCGATCCGCCCCACAGCCAATTGTCGCCGCCGTCGCCGGTGAGGGTATCGCCGAAGATGGTGCCGGTGAGATGGTCGATGCCGATCAGCGTGTCGAAGCCCTTGCTGCCCGTATCCTGGGCGACGCCCTGGATGGCGAGGCTCACGGTCACGCCCGCGCTTGCGCCGAGCGCATAGGTGACGCGGTCCCAGCCGGCGCCGCCGTTCAATATGTCGTCGCCGCTTCCGAAATCGTCGCCGCGCATGAAATCGTCGCCCGCGCCGCCGATCAGATGGTCGTTGCCGTCGCCGCCGCGAAGCACGTCGTGATCGTTGCCGCCGTCCAACTGGTCGTCGCCGCCGAGGCCGAGCAAGAGGTCGTTGCCGTCGAAGCCGTTGATCTGGTCCGCGGCGGGCGTGCCGCCGAGAGTGTCGTCGCCAGGAGTGCCGTTGATAAGTGCCATGATCATTCCCCCCAAGGAATGGAACGCGCGCGGCTGCGCCCCCGGGTGCCGCCGCCGAGTCCCGGAACGGGCGCAGGCTGCGACGATTCGCGCGCGGAGTCCAGATGCGCGAGCGCCTTGCGCGGGCGCGTCTCCGGGCGGTACAGCGCCGTGGTGAGAGGGGAGCATGCGGCATGCCCGAGCTGAGGGCCTTCCTGGCGGGCGGCGGCGAAATGGGTGCGCTGATCCGCGAGCATGACTGGGCTTCGACGCCGCTCGGCCCCATTCGCGATTGGCCGCAGTCGCTTCGCTCCGCCCTCGGCATTTCCCTGCGCTCGACCACCGCTTCGGCGATCTTCTGGGGTCCCGACCACCTCTTCCTCTACAACGATCCCTGGGCGGCCTTGCTTCGCGACGGCCGTCATCCGGCGGTGCTCGGCCGTCCGGCCCGGGAAGTGCTGGAGGACGTGTGGAGCGAACTCGCCGGCCAGTTCGGCCTCGTTCTGTCCGAAGGCCAGGCGGTGAACATGGTCGATACACTGCTGGTCCGGAACCTCGGCGGGCAGGTCTATGACAGCTATTGGTCCTATTCGCTGCTGCCCGTCGCCGGCGAGGACGGCGGGATTGCCGGCATCCTCGCCCAGGTGCGCGAAAGCACCCAATATGTGCAGCGCGGGCGCCGCGACGCGCTGATGCTGCGCATGGCCGAGCGCCTGCGCCGCCTCGGCGATCCGATGGACATATTGGACGGCGCCCTGGCGCTTCTCGGCGAGGAGGTCCACGCATCGCGCCTCGGCTATGCCGAGATCGACGAGGAAAGCGGTTCGGTCGCGATCCTCGCCTGCGCGGTTCAGGACGGCGCCGCCGACATCAGCGGCCTGTTCCCCATTCCGCAGTTCGGAGCGGGCATCTCCGAAGACCTTCGCGCCGGCAGGACCATCCGCATCGACGACGCGGCCGCCGACCCCCGCCTCGCCGATCCCGAGGTGCGGGCCCGCTACGAGAAGCTCGGCGTCGGTGCCGCGCTGGTCGTGCCGATCGTCAGCGGCGAGCGGTGCCTCGCCATGCTGTTCGCGCACCACGCTTCGCCGCGCAGCTGGAGCGACCATGAGGAGACCCTTTTGCGCCAGGCGACCGAGCAGGTCTGGCGCGAGATCAGCCGCGCCCGCGCCGAACTGGCTCTCCGCCGCAGCGAGGAGCGTTTCCGTCGCATCTTCGAACAGGCAAACGACCTCATCGTCACCGCCACCCTCGATCAGGTGATCACCGACTGCAATCCGGCGGCCGCAGCCGCGATCGAGCTGCCGCGCGAAAAGATCGTCGGCCGCTCGATGGGCGATTTCCTCGCGCCCGGCATGATGGAGCAGGCGCGGGCGATGCTCGCCAGGAAGCTCGGCGAAGGCGGCACCACGCGGCACGAACTGGTGGTCGTGTCCCAGTCCGGCCGCCATCTCCACTGGGACGTCAATTCAACGCTGACCCTCGATCCCGCGGGTCACCCGATCGGCCTCCACGCCATCGCGCGCGACGTGACCGAGCGCCACCGCGCCGAAGAGCGGCAGCGCCTGCTCGTCAACGAGCTCAACCACCGGGTGAAGAACACTTTGGCCCTCGTCCAGGGCCTTGCCCTCCAGAGCTTCAAGGGCGGACGCGACATGGACGAAGCGCGCGAAGCCTTTCAGCAGCGCCTCGCCGCGCTCGCCGCCGCCCACGATCTCCTGACCCGCGAAAGCTGGGAGGGCGCCACTCTGGGCGAGCTGATGCGCGAAGCGCTGGGCCTCTACGACGGCGGCGAAGAGCGCATCTCCTGGTCCGGGCCGCCCGCGCGCCTCAACCCCAAGGCGGCCGTGTCGCTGGTCATGGCGCTGCACGAGCTTTGCACCAATGCCGCCAAATACGGCGCCCTGTCGGTGCCCGAAGGCCGGGTCACCGTGATCTGGACCGTCGAGGGCGATCGGCTCCACCTCGAATGGCGCGAGCGCGGCGGGCCTCTCGTGGAAGCGCCCGAGCGCCGGGGCTTCGGCTTCCGCATGATCGAGCGCGCGCTCGCCGCCGACATGGCGGGCGGCGCCAAGCTCGAGTTCCAGGCGGAGGGCCTCGTCTGCCGGATCGACGCCACGCTGGATCAGGGAATGCGGGCATGAGCGAGCGGCGCGGCATCGAGGGCCTGCGCATCCTCCTCGTCGAGGACGAGCCGATCATCGCCATGACCGCCGAAGACATGCTGGATGCGCTTGGCTGCACGGTGGTCGCCAGCGCCGCGACTCTGGACGATGCGCTGGCCGCGACGACGGCCGGAGGGTTCGATCTGGCCATGCTCGACATCAACCTGAACGGCGTCGCCAGCCTGGACGTCGCCGATGCGCTGAAGGCAGCCGGCACGCCCTTCATCTTCACCACCGGCTACGGCGCCGAAGGCTCGGGCAGCCACCGCGACGTGCCCCTCGTCACCAAGCCTTATCGCCTGACCGATCTCGAAGACGCGCTGGCGAGCGCGGTTTCGGGCCGCTGATGCCCGCCGGCTATTCGGGCCGGCCGCTTGCCGCGAAAATGGGCCTGAAGCCGACGCAGCGCCTCTGGAGGCGCGGCATGCCGGAGTCCGTCGCGGCGCAGATCGAAGCGGAGATGCCCGGCCTCGCCTTCCTTCGCGAACCGGCGGCGCCTCTGGATGTGGCGCACATCTTCACTACATCCAGGGTCGAGCTCGAAGCGGAGGTCGGGCGCCTCCGCCCGCTCCTCGCGCCGGCGGGCATGATCTGGGTCTCCTCGCCCAAGAAAGCGTCCAAGATGCCGACCGACATCACCGAAGACACGGTGCGCGAGATCGCCTTTCCGCACGGCCTCGTCGACGTGAAGGTCTGCGCAGTGGACGAGACCTGGTCCGGCCTGAAGCTCGTCGTCAGGAAGGCGCTGCGCCGATGAAAGCCGTGCTCGCCATCCTTCTCGCGCTCCTTCTCGCCGCGTGCAGCAGCGAAGCCGTCCCGCCGCGCCAGCCCGCACCCCCCGGTGGGGGCGCCGTCGCGGTCTTCGCCGGCGGCTGCTTCTGGTGCACCGAAAAGGATTTCGAGACGCTGCCGGGCGTGGTCGACGCCGAATCCGGCTATACGGGCGGCACCACCCGCAATCTCACTTACGAGCAGGTCTCGGCCGGCGGTACCGGCCATTACGAAGCCGTGCGCGTCCGCTACGATCCGGCGCGCGTCACTTATGCGCAGCTCGTCCGCCACTTCTTCCGCACCGTCGACCCGACCGACGCCGGCGGGCAATTTTGCGACCGGGGCGAAAGCTACCGCACCGCGGTGTTCGTCTCCGGCCGCGACGAGCGGCGGCAGGCCGAAGCCGCCCTTGCCGAAGCGAACCGGGTCCTGAACGGCCGCGCCGTCACGCCGGTCCTGCCCTCCGCCGCTTTCTATCCGGCCGAGGATTATCACCAGGATTATCACCGCAAGAACCCGATCCGCTATTCCTATTACCGGACCCGCTGCGGCCGCGACGCCCGCCTGCGCGAGGTCTGGGGCGCCTCAGCGGCGGCGCATTAGGCCCAGCGCCGCGCTGGTCATCGCCTCGGTGGCGGTGGAGATCACCGCATCGGCTTCCGGCGCCCAGAAGGGGCTGTGCAGCGAAGGAAGGGCGGCAGGATTGCCGCGCGCCTGTTCCCAGCGCGCCTGGGGCACGCCGCCGACCCAGAAGAGGAGGCTTTGCACGTTCGTGTCGGCGAGGTGGTAGCGGCTGAAATCCTCGCCCGCCATGACGGGCTGGATCTGGCGCACCCGCGCTTCGCCGAAGCGCTGGCGGAAGACGCCGGCTAGCGTCTGGGTGAGCGGATCGGTGTTCACCGTGGCGGGCGTATGCTCGTCGCGCACCGTCACCACCGGCATCCGGTCGTCTGGCATGCCCGCCGCGATCGCCTCGCCGCGCGCGATGCGGGCGATGCCGTCGAGGAGCTGGCGGCGGACTTCCGGCGTGTAGCTGCGGACGGTGAGCTGGAGCCGCGCTTCGTCGCTGATGATGTTGTGCTTGGTACCCGAATTGAAGCTGCCGACGGTCACCACCGCCGGGTCGAGCGGATTGAGCTCCCGGCTCACCAAAGTCTGGAGCGCGGTCACGATCCGGCTGGCGAGCACGATCGGGTCGCGCGTCGTATGCGGCGCCGCGCCGTGGCCGCCGACGCCCTTCACCAGGATGTCGACGGAATCGACGTTCGCCATTGCCGGCCCGGGCGAGAAGCCGATCTGCCCGGCGGGCAGCGTCGCCGAATTGTGGAATGCGATGGCGTAAGCCGGCTTTGGAAAGCGGGTGTAGAGCCCGTCGTCGAGCATCGCACGGGCGCCGACGCCGATCTCCTCGGCGGGCTGGGCGACCATCACCAAGGTGCCCGACCATTGCCCCTTCATTGCCGCGAGCCGGCGCGCGGTTCCGACCCATGCGGCCATGTGGGTGTCGTGAGCGCAGGCGTGCATCACCGGCGTTTCGGCGCCTTCCCGGGTGGTCGCCCGGACCTGGCTGGCGAAGGGCAGGCCGGTCTGCTCGGCGACCGGCAGCGCGTCCATGTCGGCGCGCAGCAGGACGACGGGGCCGGGTCCGTTCCTCATCACCGCGACGACGCCGTGGCCGCCGACGCCCGTAGTCACCTCGAAGCCGAGCCGCCGCGCCTCGGCCGCCATCAGCCCGGCCGAGCGCTGCTCCTGGAGGCTGAGTTCGGGATGGGCGTGAAGATCGCGGTAGAGCTCCATCAGCGACGGCATGTCGCGCCGGACGGCGTCGGTCAGCGGATCCGCGGCGGCGGGCGTCGGAGTCATCGCGCAGGTCAATGCAAGCGCGGCGGCAAGGTTGCGTCCGATCATGGGGGAGGCGGTCCTTCTCAGGAGGCGGGAACCAGCTCGATCACGTCGAGCGTCGATTCGAAATGCGGGTAGGGGAAGAGGATGCGCCACTGCCGCGCGCCGACGCGCTCGACCACGCCCGCCATGTTGCGCTGCGTGTCGCGGCCGTAGGAAAGGACCTGCCGCTCGTCCGAAAGCTGCATGGTGCCGAGAAAGATCTGGCGATGCTCGTGCTCGGGAAAGAGCCGCCCGACGGGGCGCTGCGACCCGGAAAGCTTGGTGAAGTGCATCAGCCCGTCGCGCCCAGCGGCCGAAACCCGGCAGCGAAAGGCGGGGTAGGCGATGAAGTCGAGCGCGCCGCCGCCTTGGCTGCCCAGCTTCAGCGTGCGGCAGATATAGTCGCCGGGCGGCAGGGCCGCCCCCCGGATCGCCGCGTCCGGATTGAGCAGGGCGCCTTCGCGCGCGACCTCGTCGCCATGGCCGGACGTGCGCGCTTCCCGCAGCGCCTCGACGAAGGCTTCGCGCCACTCGCGCAGCCGCCGCCGGTCGTCCTCCGTCGCCGTCTGGCGCCATGTCCGCACCCGCCGCTCGCCTCGCGTCCGCGCCGCGCAGGCTTCGCGGTTGGGCTCGACGCAGCTTTCGGGCCGCGCGCGCGGCTCTGCCTGCTCGCCCGTTCC
>DASVQT010000021.1:0-8545 GCA_036388975.1 Allosphingosinicella sp.
CCGGACCATCTCGGCCTGAAGGGCATCGAGACGGTGGAGGACCTCGCCGACGTCAAGCAGGTGGTGGTGGAAGCGGTGCGCCGCGGCGGCCATACCATCCTCAACGCCGACGATCCGCTGACCGTTCGGATGGCGCGGCGGGCCGGCGGACGGATCATCTGGTTCTCGCTCCACGGCAGCTCAGAGATGTCGCCGATGGTGCGCGAGCATATCGACGACGGCGGCATGGCCGTGGTCCGCGAGCCCGGCGAGGACGGCGGCACCATCGCTCTTTACCAATATGGCCGGCGCGAATTCATCATGAAGGCGGGAGACATTCCCGCGACACTGCACGGCATGGCCGAGTTCAACGTCGCGAACGCGCTTGCCGCAATTGCCGTCGCCATCGCCCGTGACGTGCCGATCCTCACCATTCGCTCGGCGATGAGCCAGTTCCGCTCCACCTTCGAGCAGAATCCGGGCCGCCTCAACGTCCACGACGCGCACGGCTTCCGAGTCATCGTCGATTATGCCCACAATGCCGCCGGCCTCGAAGCGCTCGGCAAGGTCGTTCGCGGCCTGTCCAACCGCTACAAGAGAACGATCGGCGTCGTCTCCATGGCCGGCGAC
The DNA here is from genome assembly GCA_036388975.1 of Allosphingosinicella sp. Taxonomy (GTDB): domain Bacteria; phylum Pseudomonadota; class Alphaproteobacteria; order Sphingomonadales; family Sphingomonadaceae; genus Allosphingosinicella. The sequence continues at coordinate 610 of DASVQT010000021.1, forward strand.
CGGCGCGACGAGGATCTGATGGAGATGGGCCAGATCGCGGCCGGAATCTTCGACGAACTCATCTTCCGCGAAGACCCGTCCACCCGCGGCCGCCCGCGCGGCGAGGTGATGAAATATCTGCAGGACGGCGCGCTCGCCGCGGGCCGCTCGCCGGACCACATCCACCTCATCGCCGGCGAGGCGGCGTCGACGGCCGCGGCGCTGGCCATGGGTCGGCCGGGCGACCTCATCGTGGTCACGCCGACGGACGTCAAAGGCTGCTGGCAGCAGGTGAACGACTTCAAACCCGCGGCCATCCGCACGGCCAATCGCGGCCCCCTCGTCGCAGCGGAGTAGACATGTTCGACAAAAAGGAGGGCCGCTGGGCCCTGATCGTCCACGGCGGCGCCAAGCCGTGGGACGACAGCGAGTTGCAGGCCAATCGCGACGGCGTCCGCGCGGCGGTGGAAGCGGGATCGAAGGTGCTTGCGGGCGGCGGCAGCGCGCTCGACGCGGTCGAGGCGGCGATCCGGACGCTCGAGGACCTGCCGGTCTTCAACGCCGGCAAGGGCAGCGCGCCGAACGAGGAAGGCGGCATCGAGATGTGCGCCGGGATCATGGACGGCAGTGACCTTTCGGCGGGCGCGGTCGGCGCGATCAAATCGGTGCGCAATCCGATCGGCGTGGCGCGCAAGCTGATGGCCGAGAAGGAAGTGCTTCTGGTCGGCGAAGGCGCGCTCAAGTTCGCGAAGGAGAAGGGCTTCCCGCTCGCCAGCGACGAGGAGCTCAAGGCCGAAAAGGAAAAGCAGCTCGCCACCGAAGGGCTGCACGACACGGTCGGCGCGGTGGCGCTCGACATGGGCGGCAATCTCGCAGCGGGAACGTCCACCGGCGGCCTCAACGGCCAGAAGGTGGGGCGGATCGGCGACAGTCCGCTTCCGGGCGGCGGCCTTTATGCGGACAACCATGTCGGCGCGGTTTCCTTCTCGGGCGACGGCGAGACCATCGCGCGCCTGGCCCTCGCCGGCCGGATCATGGCTTCGCTCGAGGACGGGACCGGCATGGAGGCGGCGATCGGCAAGGCCGTCGCCAAGCTGCCCGGCACCGGCGGCGCCGATGCGGACGGCGGCGCCATTGGAATCCACAAGGACGGCACGATCGGCTGGACACACAACAGCCCGATGTTCGCCGTCGGCTATGCGACGGCGGAAGCGCCGGAACCCAGTGTTTTCCTGAAGAAGGACGAGGAACAGAGTGGCTGACGAAGACCGCCCCAGCAAGGGCACGCTCATCATCATCGGCGGCCATGAGGACCGCGACCCCGCCAAGGACCGCGTGATCCTGAAGGAGGTCGCGCGTCACGTGCGCGGCGGCAAGCTCGTGCTCGCCACCGTCGCCAGCCATCAGCCCGAAGGCTATTTCGACGATTACGACAAGGCCTTCGCCGATCTCGACACCGGCGAACTCGTCGAGCTCTACGTCGAGGACAGGAACGAAGCGAGCGATCGGGAGAAGCTTTCCGTTCTCGACGATGCTCACGCCATCTTCTTCTCCGGCGGCGACCAGCTGCGCATCACCAGCCAGATCGGCGACACGGGCATCGAAGCCAAGGTGCGCGCGATCTACGAGCGGGGCGGCGTGATCGCCGGCACGTCGGCGGGCGCGTCCGTGATGAGCGACACCATGCTGGTCAAGGGTACGTCCTCCGAAACGCACCGGATCGGCGACCTCCACATGGCGCCCGGCCTGGGCCTCATCCGCAACGTCATCATCGATCAGCATTTCGCCGAGCGCGGCCGCTTCGGACGGCTGATCGGCGCCGTTGCCCATAACCCGCGATGCCTCGGCATGGGCATCGATGAGGATACGGCCGCCGTGGTGCAGGACGATGTCTTCGAAGTGATCGGAAGCGGCGCGGTCTACGTGGTGGACGGAACCGGCGTCACGTATTCCAACCTCGCCGAGGAAAGCCCGGACAACGTGCTTTCCATGCACGACGTCAAGGTCCATGTGCTCGGCAACGGCAACCGCTTCGACCTCAAGAACCGCAAGCCGCTGCCGCCGCGGCGGTAACGCGCCTCAGTTCGCAGCAGCGAGTTCGAGCGACATGCGCAAGGCAAGCGCGCGGACGGCCTGCGTCACGGTCGGCGGGAGACTGGTCGCGAGCTCCTCGCGCGCCGCGAGATAACCGGCGCTGACCCGCACGAGCTCCATCGACCAGTGGGGAAAGGAGCGCTCCGCAACCTCGCGCTCGTCGCGGATCTCGAACGCGGCATGGCGCGTGTCCCGGCGCAGCCGCTCGACCAGGCTGTCGATCGCGTCGGGCGCGCCTTCGACGATCTGCAGGAAGCGCGCGCCGTCGAAGACGAGCAGGCCGGTGATGCCGTCGAGGGCGTTGAGCTGGCCGGCTTCCCGGTGGATGTCGTGCAGGTCGGCGTCGGCGAGGTCGAGGCGGGCGCGGCTGGTGTAGGTCAAGGATTTGAGCTGCATTCGAATGCCTTAGCGGAATCGGCGCAGCGGCGAAAGGCTTGCGCCGGTTCGGCCGGCGCCGCCGCTCCGCACAATCTATGCTGCACTGCAGCGGACCTTTTGCCCGCTTTGGGGGGTTGAGGGTCCATGCAGATCGAGAAAACCATCGAGCTTGGGCGCGAGCGCTCGCTTCATATCTTACAAGCGGGCAAAGGGCCCGACGTGGTGCTCATCCACGGGGCGCTGACCACGCATTCGGATTGGCTGGAAGGGCAGTTCCAGACGCTGGCCCGGCGCTTCCGGGTGACGGCGGTGGATCGGCCGGGCCACGGCCTCAGCCGCCGCCCGCGCTTCGAAGGCACGCCGCGGGACCAGGCGGCGCAGATCCGCGACGGCCTCCACGTGCTCGGCATCGAACAAGCGGTGTTCGTGGGGCACTCGATGGGCGGCCTGGTCGCACTCGCCATGGCCGAGCAGTTCCCGGAACTGGTGGAGCGCCTCGTCCTCGTCGCGCCGATCGCCTTTCCCGAAGCGCGGCCGCTCGAGCACAGCCTGTTCGCGCCGCGGGCCGTGCCGTTCTTCGGTCCCCTACTGTCGCAGTTCGGCGCCGCCACGGTCGACCGGCCGATGCTGAAGGCCGTGCAGCGCCTGATGTTCGCCCCGCAGCCGGTGCCGGAGCGCTGGGAGGCGAACTACCCCTATGCGCGCATCCTGACCTCGGAAGGCATGGTCGCGGAAGGGGAGGAGACGGCGGCCATTCTGCCCTTCGCGCCGGCCGGCATCATCGATCTCGCCAAGGTCGCCGCGCCGACGCACATCCTTACCGGCGTGGCCGACCGGGTCTGCAATCCGGATCGCCACGCCCGCCCGCTCGCCCTCATGCTTCGCGACTCACGGCTCACGGAGCGTCCCGGCGTCGGCCACATGCTCCACCACGCCGAGCCCGAAGCCTTCATCGCCGCCGTCGAAGACGCGCTGGAAACCGCCTGACGAGGCGGCTCGGCGGGCTTCCCGCACGGCCCGCCGCCCCGCTGCGGTTGCGAAATGAGCGGTTTTCCGCTATATGGCGGATCTCCCGGCAAAAGGTGTTCGATGAAAGCGGTATCGCGACTTAGCCCTTTTTTGCGCCTGCCCGACTGGCAGCGGCCGGATTTCCGCGCCCTTGCCGCCGGGCTGGTCGAGGGCGTCCGGAACCAGCGCGCCGGCGCCGCGATGCTCGTCCTCACCGTTTTTCTCTACACGTTGGCCGGCATCACGGTGACGGCGAACGGCGGCTTCGCGGCCGACCGAGTGACCGGCCGGGAGCAGATCGCCGCGACCGCCGCCGCGGCGCAGGCGGCCGAGCGCATGACTCCGCAGGCCATCCGCCCGATCGATCCGACCAGCGCCCAGCAGATCAACGCCGCCATTCCGATCGCGGCGACCGGGCCTGCCGCCAGCCCCTTCGCGCTTCGTTTTTCGAGCGAGGCGGACCGCGCGCGCTCGCTCGAATGCCTCACCGAGGCGATCTATTATGAAGCGGCGCGCGAGCCGACCGAAGGCCAGCGCGCCGTCGCGCAGGTGATCCTGAACCGCCTTCGCCATCCAGCCTATCCGAACACGGTTTGCGGCGTCGTCTTCCAGGGGCATGAGCGCCGCACGGGATGCCAGTTCAGCTTCACGTGCGACGGTTCGCTCGCGCGGCGCCCGATCGCGCCTTATTGGCAGAATGCCCGCAAGGTCGCCGAAGAGGCGCTTGCCGGCTACGTCCACGCGCCGGTCGGCTATTCGACCCACTATCACGCCAATTACGTCGTCCCTTATTGGGCTTCGAGCCTGGTCAAATCGGCCAATATCGGCACGCACATCTTCTATCGCTGGACCGGCGGCTGGGGCCGTCCGGGCGCGTTCACCGACCGTTATGCCGGCATCGAGCCTTCGATCACGCGCCGCCGCACCGCGCCGCCGCCGCTGCCGGGCACGACCGAACAGGCGCTCGCCGACGCGCGCGACGCCGCGGCGGCCGCGGCCGCGGAGCAGGCGGCGATTCTCGCCGGCGGGGCACCGACCGGTCTGCCGGGCGCGCCGGGTGCGGCGCCGACGGCGAGCGTCGACAGCTTCAACCGTGCGGTTCTGCGCCGCTACGAGCCGCTGCGCCGTGACACCGCGACCCAGGTCATCACCGAGCGCAACAAGGGCGACGCGACGATGACGGCCAGCCAGCGCTGGGCGCTGACCGGCAGCGACAACAGCCCCGCCCAGGCCCCGCTCGGCCGCCGCAATCCCACCAGCGGCGCCGCGGTGCCGACGCCCGAGCCGGCCCGCACGCCTGCCGCGACCCCGCAGCAGACTCCGCCCGCGACTGCCGGCGAGGCGGCGCGCGAGCCTTAAGGCCTTCAGCGGGGCATAGGCAGGTCCTTCGAGACGTGGCTTCGACAAGCTCAGCCACTCCTCAGGACGAGCGCTTCTGCTTTTCCGAACCCGCTCATCCTGAGGAGGCGTTGAGCCTGTCGACACGCCGTCTCGAAGGACCGCCCGGCGCGCTCGGGCTTCGCCCTTCGGCCTTCACCGGCCCCGCACCAGCGGCACGAATCGCACCGGAAGGATGGCGCGGCGCGAGACGCGGCCGCTTGCGTCCTTGGTCACCAGCATGAGCTGCTCGTCCTCGCCCGCGCCGACCGGGATCACCATGCGCCCGCCGGGGCGGAGCTGGTCGATCAGCGGCTGCGGGACGTGGGGCGCGGCGGCCGTGACGATGATGCGATCGAAGGGGGCATGTTCGGGCCAGCCGGCATAGCCGTCGCCGGCGCGCACCGTCACGTTGGCGTAGCCGAGTTCGGCGAGCCGGGCGGCGGCGCTGGCGGCGAGCGGTTCGACGATGTCGATCGAATAAACCTCGCGGACGAGGCCGGAAAGGATCGCGGCCTGATAGCCGGAGCCGGTGCCGATCTCGAGCACCCGCTGCTCCGGCGACACGTCGAGGAGCTGTGTCATGAGGGCGACGATGGTGGGCGCGGAGATGGTCGCTTCGTGGCCGATCGGGAGCGGGCGGTCCTGATAGGCTTCGGCGCGCACGCCGTCTGGCACGAACAGGTGGCGCGGCACGCGGCGAAGCGCGTCCACCACGGCGCGGTCCAGCCGCGTGCCGGCCCGGGCGCCGGAGGTGGCGACAAGGTTTTTGACCTGCATCGCCATACGGGCGCGCTCCTCAGCGCGCTCAGGCTCGGCGGCCGCGGCGGGCAGGGCGAAGGCGGCAAGGGGAAGGGCGAACCAGCTGCGCATAAGCATCTCATATCACGGGCAATTCGCGTCGGCGAGACGATGCTGCTAGGGCGCGCCTCATGAATCCCGTCTTTGCCGCCACCGGCACCAGCATCTTCGCGCGCATGTCGTCGCTCGCCATCGAGCATGGCGCCGTGAACCTCGGCCAGGGCTTTCCCGATTTCGGCTGGCCGGAAGACGTGCTGGCCCGCGCCGCCGACGCGATCCTGACCGGCTCCAACCAATATGCGCCAATGCGGGGGCTGCCGGAGCTGCGCGAAGCCGTCGCCGCCCATTACCGCGCCCATCAGGGGATCGACGTCGATGCGGCGCAGGTTACCGTCACGTCCGGCGCAACGGAAGCGATCGCTTCGGCCATCCTGTCTTTGGTGTCGCCGGGCGACGAGGTCGTGCTCTTTCAGCCCCTCTACGACAGCTATCTGCCGATCGTCCGCGCCGCGGGCGGGGTGCCGCGTCTGGTGAGCCTGGCGCCGCCCGGCTGGCGGATCACCGACGAGGCGCTGGCCGCCGTCTTCAGCGCGCGCACGCGGCTGGTCGTGTTCAACAACCCGCACAATCCGACGTCGCGCATGTTCGACCCGGGGGAGGTGGCGCTGGTCGCCCGCTACTGCGTCGCGCACGACGCGATCGCCTTGTCCGACGAGGTCTGGGAGCATGTCGTCTTCGACGGGCGCGCGCACCTGCCGCTCGCCTCCATGCCCGGAATGGCGGAGCGGACGGTGAAGGTCGGCTCCGCGGGCAAGATCTTCTCGCTGACCGGGTGGAAGGTCGGCTGGTCGGTGGCGCCGCTTCCGCTCGCCGAGGCCTTTGCCAACGCGCACCAATATGTCGCTTATGCCACCGCGCCGAACCTGCAGGTCGCGGTCGCCTACGGCCTCGGCAAGGACCCCGGCTATTACGAGTCGATGCGCGCCGCCTTCACCGCCTCGCGCGACCGGCTGGTGCGCGGCCTCGAAGCGGAAGGCTTTGCGGCGCTTCCAGCCGAAGGCACCTATTTCGTCTCGATCGACCTCGCCGCCTCCGGGATCGACGCGAGCGACACCGCCTTTTGCGACCGGGCGGTGCGCGAGTGCGGCGTCGCCGCCATCCCGGTCAGCGCATTCTACGCGGAGCGCGCGGAGACCAATGTCGTGCGCCTCTGCTTCGCCAAGCGCGAGGAGACGCTCGCCAAGGGCCTCGTGGGCCTCGCCCGCGCCCGGGAGCTTTGCTCCTAACGCTGCCAGTTGCGCGAATGCTCGCGCGGCTCCGGCGCCTGCCCGAAGGGCGAAAGGATGCAGAAGGCCTCGTAGCGCGCCGGGTCTGCATTCGCTTCGGCAAAGGTGACGCGGCGCGCGCGCTCGGCGGTGCACGGGACGGCGCGGTCGGCGCGGGCGGCCTCGCTCAGCACCGGCGGATCGCCTATGTGGAGCCACGGTATGGGTGTGCCGGGGCGCCAGGGCTTGGGATAAAGCGTGCGCAGCGAATCCAGCGCGGCGGCGTGATAGATGCTGCCGTGATGCTCGCTGTTGCGGCGATCCACATAAACCCAGCGCAGCGCACCGGCGGCGGGCGTGCGCAGCGCGCCGAGCAGGCTGTCCAAGCCGCGCTGCATGGTGCCGCCTTCGCTCGCCATGGTGACGTAAAGCCGGCGGCCTTCGAAATCCTGCGCGCGCAGCAGCTGCGGCGCCGTGCGGCCGAGCTCCTCGCGATTCCACCACAGGCTCGGGCTCACCGCGACATAATCGTGAAACAGCGCCGCCTGGCGCAGCAGGGTGTCGATCACGAACAAGGCGGCCAGCGACTCGCCGATGAGCGTGCGGCGCCCGTTCGTGCGGTGGTTCGCCTCGACCCAGGGGATCACCTCCTCGGCGATGTGCCGGCGAAAGGCCTCCGCCCCGCCGCCGTTGGCGAACTCCACCGGCTGGCCGTTGGCACGGTACCAGGTCGCGTAGCGCTCGTCGGCATTAGGCGTGGTCAGCTCGCGCACCCGGTTCCTCGTCTCAATGCCGACGACGATGAACTCGTCGAACGTGCCGCTGATCTCGCCATGCTGTGCGAGCCCGGCCATGTGCGGGAAATCCTGCGCGACCCCGCCGTCGAGGACGTAAAGGACCGGGTAGCGCCGCTCGCTTTCCGCGGCATAGCCGGCCGGCAGGCGGACGTTGATCCGCCGCTCCTCCCCGAGCGCGGCGGAGCGGACCTGGTGGGAGGCGCCGAGCAGGATCGGCTCCCCGGCTGGCGGCTGGGC